>CANQKI010000111.1 GCA_947624355.1 uncultured Clostridia bacterium
GACGTGCCCAAGACGGGCGACCGCAGCCACCCCGAGTTCTGGATGGCCGTCTCCCTCCTGGCCCTGATGGGGCTCGCCTGGAGTGTGTTGACGGGAAAAAAACGGAGCGACCGCTGAGCTGAAACAATGGGAAGCGGCGGCGAAAAACCGCCGCTTCCTTTCTTGATTTCAGATCAGAAAGGAAGCGCCGCTATGACAATCAATGATCTGACCGGAAAACGGTTCGGAGACCTGACCGTGCTCCGCCGGGGCGAAAACGACAAGCACGGCAAGGCCTGCTGGGTCTGCCGGTGCGCGTGTGGAAAGGAATGCATCGTGTCCGGCGCAAAGCTGAAAAGCGGGCATACGCAAAGCTGCGGCTGCCGGCGGACCGGCGCTCCCGGCAATGCGGTGGACCTGACGGGCCAAAGGTTCGGCAGGCTGACGGTACTGTATCGGGCGGAAGCAAAAACAAAATCGAAAAAGGTCCTCTGGCACTGCCGGTGCGACTGCGGAAACGAAACCGACGTGTTCGCCGGAGCGCTTTCCCGAGGGCTGACCCAAAGCTGCGGCTGCCTGAACCGCGAGGTCAGCCGGAACATGCACGAACATATGCACTATCAGGACGGCACCTGCCTGGAGATGCTGGAACGGTCGCAGAAAAACTGGGCGGAAAACAAGGCGGGCTTCCGGGGCCTGTTCCGCACGAAGAACGGCTCGTATCGCGCCGCCATTACTTTCCGCAAGGCCCATTATACCCTGGGCTATTTCAAGACTTTTTCCGAAGCCGTGCAGGCCCGGCTGGACGCGGAAGAAACCCTGCATGCGGGCTACATTCAGGCAAACGAGAATTATGAAAAACACGCCCGGCGCGATCCTGCCTGGGCGGCGGCCAATCCCTTCTATTATCATGTGACCCGGCAGGACGGCAGGTTCAGCGTATCAACTAATGGAATGGGATAAGATGGGGAAAACGATATATATAAAAATAAAAAAAGAGGGGGAGATACCATGGAAGAAAACGAAATGGTATACGAAAGGCTGCGAACAATAAAAGATGCTTCCGATAAAATAGCAATCGAAAGCGTTTTGTCGGCAATTGTTTCGCGGATGGAATTGGAAATCCGGCCGGACATCGATGTTTACGGGCAGCCGTTTGCACTTCCGAAGGAGGAAACTTCCGCGGAAGATACCTTCGCCCGGAAACTGAATGCCCCCGCGTTTTTCTTTCAGCAGGGGAAACACGGGTTGGCGATATCTTTCCGCCAGTACATGAACGATGTGTCCCGTCTGGCAGGATGGCTTCAGCGCTGGGATTTACAGGGCGGGCGGGTTGTGATCGCCACCCACAACGCATACGGCCAGTCGGTCGCCCTGTTTGCGTCCATGGCGGCGGGATGCCCGTTTTCGGTTTTCAGCCTGCTGTCCAGGCGGGACGCCCTGGAAACGTTCCTTTGGGAGCAGCAGCCCGCGGCGCTGATCTGCGGCCGCAGGGAGGCCGAAACCGGCAAGCGTTACCGGGAAAACCATGACCTGAAAATATTGCAAATGAGCGACAACGCAGAAAACGGCCTGGTAACGGTCTGTATTTAAAGCTGACGCCCTGGCTTCCCGACGGGAAGCCAGGGCGTTTTTTACTGTACAGGATGGCGGATTAATAGTTTTCCGCCTTGATCTGGAAATAGGACTGGGGATGGGCGCAGACGGGGCACACTTCGGGGGCCTTTTTGCCCACCACGATGTGGCCGCAGTTGCCGCACTGCCAGATGCGGTCGTCATCCCGGGAGAAGACGATGCCTTCCTTCAGGTTGCTCAGCAGCTTGCGGTAGCGCTCTTCGTGCTCTTTTTCGATTTTGCCCACGCTTTCAAACAGGAAAGCGATGTCGTCAAAGCCCTCTTCCTTGGCTTCCTTGGCGAACTGGGCGTACATATCCGTCCACTCGTAATTTTCGCCCTCGGCGGCGGCCAGCAGGTTTTCCTCCGTGGAGCCGATGCCGCCCAGCAGCTTGAACCAGATTTTGGCGTGCTCCTTTTCGTTGCCGGCCGTTTCCTCAAACAGGTTGGCAATCTGCACATAGCCGTCCTTCCGGGCCTTGGAAGCGAAGTAGGTGTACTTGTTGCGGGCCTGGCTCTCGCCGGCAAACGCGGTCATGAGGTTCTGTTCGGTTTTGGTGCCTTTCAGTTCCATGGGGAAGCCCTCCTTTTGTTTTTATACAGGGTCGATTACATCATCATTATACCACAGATTCACCCCGCGAAACAGCGTCACAGGGGATATTTTTCTTCGTCCCTCAATGTGCCGTTTCTCGTGTGGTTTTCAAAGTAAACGTAGCCCGTTTCTTCCTTCTTTTTGCTCCGGGTGCGAAGGTAGGTGAACGTCCCCGACCCGATCAGCACCGCCATGCCCGCCGCCGTCTCGGTGACGGGGGGATCGCCGCCCGCTTCCTCCGCCAGGGCGGCGGGGGCGTGCAGCAGCGCGGCCAGGGCGCACAGGATAAGCAGCAGTTTAATCTTTTTCATGGCGTTACTTTTCCTTCTGCTCGGCCACAAAGCGCCGGGCGTCCTGCAGTTCCTCGGGGGAAGGCGCCTTGTCCAGATAACTGACGGTGACCTGGGGGAAGGGGATATTGATGTTGTTGCGGTTGAAGATGAGCAGCAGCTCCCTGTTCAGGTCGCGGCAGAGCTGGAGACGGCTTTGCTCCTTGCACATGGCGATGATTTTCAGGTCCACGCTGCTGCCGGACAGGCCGGACACGCCCTTGTAATAGGGCCCCTCCAGAATGGTTTTCACCCGGCTGCGGACCTTGGGCAATTCCTCCGCCAGCACTTCTTCCACATGTTCGAGGGATTCGCCGTAGGCCACGCTCACGTCGATGGCGGCCACGGAGGTTTCCTTCGTCATGTTGATGATGCCGGACAGGGTGGAATTGTTGAAGACCTTGATGTTCTTGGCGGTGTCCTCGATCTTGGTGGTGCGCAGGCCGATTTCCATCACGTTGCCTCGGAAATCCCCGATGGTGACGATATCGCCCACCCGGAAAGCCCCCTCGAACACGATGAACACGCCCGCCAGGATATCCTGAATCATGCTCTGGGCACCAAGGCCGATGACCAGGGACATGATTCCCGCCGAGGCGATGAGGCTGCCCGTATCCAGGCCGCACAGGTACAGGGTGTAGAATATCGCAAAGAGCGCCACACCGTAATGAACCACCGAGGAGAAAAGGTGGCCCAGGGTTTCGGCCCGGCTGCCGATATTGACGCACACGTTATCGATGAGCGTTTCGGCCAGGTTGGCCACGACGAACACCACGATCAGGGTGATGAGCCCGTTGGTCATGGCGAAGATATTGAAGCCCTTGCGCCACACCCCTTCATACACGTAATTGATCATGTTGATGTTCAGCACCCCCGCCCGGGAAAGCAGGATGCACAGGAACAGCAGATCGGCGAACACGTAAAACACGATCTTCACAATCATGGAGAATTTCTGCTCCGGGGTCTTCTGCTGCCAGGGCACGTATTCGGCGTCCCACCGGGAGGCGGCGGAACGCACCCTGCGCTTTTTGCCAGAGGGCATGGTGATGGTGATCAGGTCCTGCTCGTTCCGGGCGCGGCGCTCGATATCGGCGGCGTTCTGCCGGTACAAATCCTCTTCCACGCTGCCGAAAACGCAGGTGTAAATGAACACGATGAGGAAGCTGGCGGCGGAAAGGATGAGGGCGGTGAGCGTCATGGGGTTCCGCGTGGCGTACACGGTGGACAGGGGCACGGAGGTGCCCACGAAATTGCCCGAATCTCCGGAGCGTTTGAAGGTCTGGAAATATTTTTCGCCGTTCACCGTTTCAAAGCCGTTGTACATTTCGCTGCCCTCGGGGAAGGCGGCGGCGCTGTAGCCCAGGGCGGCGGCGGGGCGGCCGATATCGGCCGTCCGGGGAGAAAAGACGCAAAGATGTTCCGGGCTGTCGTCGAAGATGACGGTGTAGCCCGTGCCGTGCACGGTGGTATGGCCGGCCACGTAGGTCAGCGTCGCCGTCTGCAGCACGCTGCGCAGCCGCTCGGGGGCGATGCTGATCTGCACCATGCCCCGGTGCCTCTCAATGGGCGCGCCCGTCCATTCGCCGTCCAGCTGGGCCTGATAATCCTGCTTGGATACGAAGGCGACGGCGCCGTCCGGCTGCCGGGTGGTGTAATACAGGCATTTGCTGCCGATGTACTGGGCGTAATTCCCCTCGTCGTCCACAGCCAGGTCCTGGACGCAGATATCCCGGTGATCGGCCAGAATTTCCCAGAAGGGATAGGACTGGCTGCCCGGCTCGCTGGAAACGACGAAGTACCAGTCGTCCCCATTGGTGGCCAGGAT
This sequence comes from uncultured Clostridia bacterium, assembly GCA_947624355.1. GTDB lineage: Bacteria > Bacillota > Clostridia > Christensenellales > Aristaeellaceae > RUG563. The sequence goes on from CANQKI010000111.1 coordinate 4,343, forward strand.
CCGGCCGTATTCGTCAAAGAAGGAAATCCGCTCGATGGCGTTGACGTCGCACAATGTCTGCAGGAAGGGATGGCGGCTGGCGGACAGGGCTTCGGGCAGGGAGTTCCCCTCCGCATCTTTCATGGGGGCTGCCGGTGCACGTTTTCCGCCTCGGGGTTCATTGTCAGCACGGCTTCCGGGTTGTTTTCCAAAATGTCCGCAATCTGCACGCACTTGCTCAGGAACATATCCTTGTATTCCGTGTTGACGGCCTGGGCGTTTTCCGTGTTGTTTTCCAGCTCGCGGTCGAATTCCCCGATGGTCATGTTGGATTCATAGGCGATGGCGGACAGGCTGTTGACGGACTGGAGGTAGAAGCTCACCCCCGTCACCGCCAGCACCCCCAGCAGCATGATGGGCAGCAGCTTGCCCGCCACCGTCAGGTTGAAGCAGAGCAGGTGCTTTTTCTGTCCGTCCTTGCCTTTTTTCCACAGCAGCGGCACGGAATCGGGCACCTTGCCGATGCGGATATTGTCCTGATTGATGATGATGCCGTAAACGGAAAGCAGGCCGATGAAAATGACGAAAATGGCGGACAGGGCCAGAATCAGGATCAGGTCGTTGGTCAGGTCGGTATCCATCTTGGTCATGACGAATACGGCGGCGTCGTGCCATGTGCGGCCCACGGCGCACCAGGTTTCCCCGCCGAAGGTCAGTTCGCCCTCATAATCCCCGTTCAGGCAGTCGATGGGCATGCCGTTCTGCAGGGCGTCCCGGCCGGTGAGGTTATCGATGGGGTTATAAAGGAAGGAATAATCCTGCAACGACACGGCGATGGACACCGTATCCACGCTGATCATGCTCCGCATCACGGCCTCTCAGGAGGTCATGTTCTGGATGTTCTGTTCGGTCTCCGTCCAGTCCTGGGCAAAGACCAGGATGCGGCCTTCCCCGATGGACTTGCCGAAAAACCGCCGGGAGCCCTCGGGATAGGCCACGGTGAAGGGTTCGGACAGGCCGTCCCCGGCCCCGCACGCCCGCAGCATGGCGAAGCGCCGGATGGAGAAATCAAAATCGCACTGCCAGGAGCCCAGGGTGTTCCCCGTCCCGTCGATCACCGCCGCGCCGGTCACCCCGGCGTATTCCGCCGCCGCCCGGCAGAAAGCGTCGCCCGGCGTCACGGCATCCAGGCTTCCGCCGTAGAGGAATTCCGTGTTCCGGAGCTTGGCGATGTAGAGCTGATCGTATTCGTCCCTTAGGTCGTCCTGGCTCATTACCCCCGCGTCCAGCCCGGCCAGCACGGTCCGGATCCGGGTGCGGTTGGTGGCGAAAAGCTGATTCCGGGAAAGGGTCAGCCGCTGATTCGTTATCAGGATCACGGCGGCCGCGACGATGATAAACAGCATGGACAGCCCGAGGCAGGTGCGAACGGTGAAATAGCGCTTCTGGGCGGCGTCCGCGGGGGTTTTCTTTCCATTCTCTTTCTTTTTCACGTTCTTTTTCATGGTCAGTTCCCCCATTTATGCTTCAGTGCTTCGATGGAGCCGTCCGCCAGGCGCTGGTCAATAATATCGTTTACCCGGATAGCCAGGGCGCTGCCCTTTTTCGCGCATACGGCGTACTGCTGCCCGTGATGATGCCGCAGCCGCCAAGCAGCATTGCCGTCATTGCCAGGAGCAGGAGCAGAAGCAGTTTCTTTCCCTTTTTTATGCGTACCTTCCTTTGCCGCCGTGCAAAATAATTCCAATTTTATTGTGCTACCGGGCGGGCGGTTTTGCAAGGGCTTTTCCTGCGTTTCACCGGTTCAGCAGCCACACCCCGCCGTTCAGGTACAGGGCAAAGAGCAGCCAGGCGAGGTAGGGGGCCTGCAGCCAGGCGGCGGTCTTGTCGTTGAAAGCGAAGAACCGGGTCATGTACCCCGCCAGGGCAATGAGCAGGATTAGCCAGAAAAAGGAAAAGGCATAAGCCCGGAGGTTGAAAAAGAAAATGCTCCAGAAGAAATTCACCAGCAGCTGCCCCAGGTAAATCCGGATGGCCCGGGTCCGGTCGCCGTCCGGGCAGGTGTTGTACACCCGGGCTGCCCCCGCGCCCATGAGGGCGTACAGCACGGCCCACACGATAGGGAACACGACGCCGGGCGGGGTCAGGGGCGGCTTGGTCACGGCCTGATAGGCTTCCATGCCCTGCTTTGTAATCAGCGCGGACAGGCCTCCCGCCGCCTCGGACAGGGCGATGAACCCGGCATAGGGCTTCCAGTTGAATTTTTGCATGCCGTTTTCCTCCTTCCGTGTCAGCGTGCCCGGAGCGGCGTGCTTTCATGGGATGAAAATTCTTCCGGCAAAGAAAAAGCAGGAAACCGTTTTGCGATTCTCTGCTTTTTCAGTCTTGTTTATTTTGTATAGCCTGCGCGGCCGGCGGTTTTCACTTCCACCAATCGGAATCCCGCATCCCGGTATATCCTGGATAAATCCATGGCGTGTTTCTTCCGCCTCCGTTTCCTCCCGATTTATGTAAGCGCTTCATAGAACCCATAATCAAGGATTCCGTGAATATGTTCCAGCCCGCCGGGGATAAGCTCCTGCGCCATCAGGCAGTCAATATGCGGCAGATGCACGCTTTCGCTGGCATAAATGCCGTAATTGGCGGCGGTTTTGAACCCCCGCGCCCGGTAATTCTGCGGGTTCCCCTCCACCAAAACCGCTTTGTAGCCCAGGTCTTTCGCTTTTTTCAGGCCGTATTCGATCAGTTCCTTGGAAATATGCTGCCGTTGGAACGCTGTTTTCACGGCCACGGGAGAAAGGAGCAGCAATTCATCCGAATATTTTCCCTCCAGATGAAACCTGGAAAACATGGTATATCCGATGATTTCATCGGCTTCATTGACCATGATCAGCTCCAGCTCCGGGACGTAAAACTGCTTTGCCCGGATCTCTTCCACCAGCCGCCGGACGGTTTTTCCTTCCTCGGCGTTTTCGTGTTCGGTGAAAACCTGTTCCACCATGTCCAGCGCGGCGGCTTGATACTGTTCAGTGCATGTTTTGATGATCCGTTCCATGGTGTGCCTCCGTTTTTAAATGCCGTTTTTACACTGCGATTATATCACGTTCCCCCATCCGCGTAAAGCAACGGTACAGTTCAGAAAAGAAAAGTAGAAACGCATTTTCCGCCCGGCGGAACGCCGTCCCGCGCATTGACAAAGGGGCTTTTCGGGATTAT
>CANQKI010000112.1 GCA_947624355.1 uncultured Clostridia bacterium
GCGGCCTCTCTCCGAATCAGGCTGAAAATTTGTTCTTTTCGTGATTTTGCTTGTCCACTTTATTGACTATAGTCCAGCAATACAGATCTTTGCACATATCATGGATGAATGAAAAATCCACCGCAGCATCTACTTTTCTCAAAAAATGATCCTGTGGCACCAGTTCTTCCAGCATTACGAGTTCGTATTCTCCCTGTTGCTGTGTCTTGCGATCCCGCAGCATGCGCTCACCTTCCTTTGTTTTCAATACTCCTCATATATTCGACAATCACCCCCTTTTCTCCTTTTGGTTAATTTAAAAAACAAACCCCTATTTCTAGAGGTTTGTTGATGGGCTGAACGGGGCTGCGATTTCGCAGCCCCGTATAGTCTATCCTTCCGCTTTTGTCTTTTTAGTAGTACTTCAAATCATATTCCATGTCCTGTAAACGCTCCTGCCATGGGAATCTCTCTGCAAGAATGACATCACCCGTCTTGGAATCGATGATTACCCGATAGTGCAAACCCATATCGTCATCGGGGTTCACCAGAACAAACTTCCACTTTGTGTTGTTCTCATCCGTAATGTCAAAAGCTTCATAGACTTCAGAATAGCATTTTGCCTGATCGGAAGTAAGCCCGTATTCTGCCTCAATCGTTTCATATGCCTTGTTCAACGCATCTTCATACGGCATATCGTCGCTTTGGGGAAGCCCATAACGATAAATCGTCGATTCACCCACTTCCCATTGCAGCGATTCCAGATCTTTGGTGAGCGGAAAGATTTCTGTAGAATATGCTGCTTTTTCTGTATAGGGCCACTCCCAGAAAGGATTCAAGCCATTTTGCTCCGAATATTTGCGAAACACAGTCATATATTGCGGCTTTTCTTCTTCCTTGCTTTCGCGCTGCATTTCCGCCTTTTCATAGATACTCGGTTCAGCAATATCAGGATCGGCAATCACTTCGCCGTTTTCGTCCACAACGACGATGTATTCTTTTTCCATATAGCTGCCGACGCCATCCGGGTACTGCTTGAAGTGAATGATCCAGCGCCTGTAATCCGGCCGCACATCTGTCACATACAGATAGGTAACCGGCGTAAGCCCGTCCATGTAGGCTTCGTCAAAGCCGTAAGCCTCCATCACGGCGGCCCGGCCAATCCGAACGGCTTCTTCCTCCGGCAGGTCCTCTTCGGTTGGAGCAATCAGCGTATCAGGCGCTCCGTCATCCCCATACATGGTGATGATGCCGTTCCACCACGCCCGCTGTGCGGGTGTCCATGTATCTTCATGCCCCATGATGGCGTAAGTAATCAGGGTGGAGTGAACCTCCCTGACGTCGTCCTCCCCGGTAAGCTGCAGCATCAGCCGGTCGGCGGCCGCCGCTTTTTCCTGTTCAGTCGCCGTTTCGTCGGACAGAATCCTGGTATCTTCCGAATCTTCCAGATAGCCCATGGCCAGGATGTCTTTCGCCAGCTGAATCCGCTGGGCGTCCGGCCACGCATCGTAGTCTCCAAGTTCATGCTCCTCTTGCTTCATTTGCGGCACATAATCCCGCCACAGCAGCGTCGCCGCCCCTGCGCCTGCCGTGATGCAGGCCAGCAGGATGGCCAGCGCTAGCGCCAAAGAAATATGTTTCTTCATGACTTTTTTACCCTCCAATGTTTCCTGTACAATCCGGTCACATTGACGGGCGGAAGGCTCCAGGCAGGAAAGAGTACTGTTCACCGATTTTTGCAAACGTTCCCTGAATTCCCTGTCAGTCATCGTCCTCACCTCCCGTCAGCGCGGCCATGAGGTATGCTTTGCCTTGTTTATAGCATCTGTGAACGGAAGTAAGCGGGATGCCGAGCAGCTTCCCGGTTTCCGCCATGGTCATGCCCTGCAGTCCGTGCAGGATCATGACCTGGCGCTGCTTCCTGGGCAGTTTGCCGAGCAGCAGCACCGCCGTCCGGTCTTCTTCGGGTGCGGCGATGGGAAGCTCCTCCAGGCTTTTCCGCATATCCACCTTTTTGAACCATTGTGATCTTTGATAGTCTTTGCACGTATTGAGCGCGATCCGGATCAGCCACGCCTTGTCATTACCGGGGCAAAAGCCGGGATGCTTCTGCAGGTATTTCCAGGCTTTGAGGAAGGTATCCTGCATGGCGTCCTGGGCTGAATTGGCGTCCGCCAACTGCAGAAAGCACAGCTTCGTGATCTCGCCCGCGTATTGATGCACCCATTCTTCCAGGGTCTCGGCCATGCCGGGTACCGCGGCATGCTCCATGATCCTTCGCCTCCTCTCTTGTTTGTTCGCATTCCGGCCCCGTTGGGGCCGTAATGCTCTCTCAGGTAAATTGCTGGACTTCCGCTTCATCGGCCCTTCGGCCCGATTCCGCAAGTTTTGTAAGGCCTTACACTTATAAGACGAAAAGATTCCCCATTTTGTGCCACTTTTTTCAAAAAAATTTCAAAAAAATGTTTTTGGTATATTTTATGGTATAATAGTTTAGACCACCGGCCCGAAAGGCGGTCGGCCGGGTCGCCGGGCCGCGAATGCGCGCAAGGCAACAAACATGGGATAATGTTTAGGCGACCGGTCCGCATATTCATGCCTGGCTGCAAACAAAAAACTTCTGCAAGGAGACGAAAACATGCTGCGGGTGCAAAACCTGAAAGTGCCCCTGGACGCGGACGCGGAATATCCCCTCCTGTGCGCCCTGAAAAAGCTGCGGGCGGACCGGGGCCGGGTGCTTTCCTGGCGCGTCAGCAAAAAAAGCGTGGACGCCCGGGACAAGGGGGACGTGCACTTCGTCTTTTCGGTGGACGTGGCGCTGCAAAACGAGCAGGCGGTTCTCCGCGCCCTGAAGCCCGGCATCGCCGTGCCCATTGATTTGCCCGCCGCCTCCGCCGTCTTGGCCGCGCCCTATCGCGGCCCGCGCCCCGTGGTGGCGGGTTTTGGCCCCGCCGGGCTGTTCGCCGCCCTGACCCTGGCCCGGGCGGGCATGCGCCCCATTGTGCTGGAGCGGGGGCAGAAGGTGGAGGACCGGGCCCGGACGACGGAAACCTTCTTCCGCTCCGGCGTTCTTGACCCCGAAAGCAACATCCAGTTCGGCGAGGGGGGTGCCGGGGCTTTTTCGGACGGCAAGCTCACCACCGGCATCAAGGACTCCCGCTGCCGCCTGGTGCTGCAGGAGCTCCACGCCCACGGCGCACCGGAGGAAATCCTCTATCTCGCCCGGCCCCACATCGGCACGGACAGGCTGCCCAAGGTGGTGGCCGCCATCCGGGAGGAAATCGTCGCCCTGGGGGGCGAAGTGCATTTTTCCGCCAAACTGACGGGGGTCCGCATGCACGCCGGGGCCCTGGCCGCCGTTTCCTACCGGGACGCGGCAGGAGAGCATGAACTGATCACCGACGCCCTCATCGCCGCCATCGGCCACAGCGCGGACGACACTCAGCGGATGCTCTTCCGCGCCGGCCTCCATATGGTGCAGAAACCCTTTTCCGTGGGCGCCCGCATCGAGCACCCCCAGGCCCTCATTGACCGGGCCCAGTATGGCGCTTTCGCCGGGCACCCCGCCCTGGGGGCGGCGGAATATCATCTGTCCGTTAAGCTGCCCACGGGTCGGGGGGCCTACACCTTCTGCATGTGTCCCGGCGGGCAGGTAGTGGCCGCCGCCAGCCGGGCGGGCGGCGTGTGCACCAATGGCATGAGCCCATTCGCTCGGGACGGCCAAAATGCCAACGCCGCCCTGCTGGTGGACGTGCTGCCCGCCGATTTCGGGGACGATTATCCCCTGGCGGGCTACACCCTGCAAAGGGTATGGGAGGAACGCGCTTTCCGGGCGGGGGGCGGCGATTACCGGGCCCCCTGCCAGCTGGCGGGCGACCTGCTGGCGGACAGGGAAAGCCGCGCCCTCGGCGGCGTATCCCCTACCTATCGCCCCGGCGTCACCCCCGGTGACCTGCGGGCCGTGCTGCCCGATTTCGCGTACCGGGGCATCCAGTATGCCATCCGCGCCTTTGACCGGCAGCTGCGGGGCTTCGCCCTGCCGGACGCCGTGCTGACCGGCGTGGAGAGCCGCTCCTCCTGTCCCGTCCGCGTGCCCCGGAACGAATGGATGGAGGGCAGTATCCCCGGCGTTTACCCCTGCGGCGAGGGCGCGGGGCAGGCGGGAGGCATCATGAGCGCCGCCGTGGACGGCATCCGCGTTTCAGAGAGCCTCATACAATCGAAAATGAATTAAGGAAGTGTTTTTACCATGCGCTGCGTTATTCAGCGGGTCACGGAAGCGTACGTCACCGTGGACGGGCAAGAAACGGGCCGGATTCAGAAGGGCTTTTGCGCCCTCATCGGCGTGGAAGCGGGCGATACCGAGCAGGACGCCCGGTACATGGCCGGGAAAATTGCCAAGCTCCGGGTGTTTGAGGACGCTCAGGGCAAAATGAACCTGGCCCTGCCTGACGTGGGCGGCGGGGTGCTGGCCGTCAGCCAGTTCACCCTCCTTGGCGACGCCCGGGGGCAGAACCGCCCCGGCTTTACCCGGGCCGAGGCCCCCGAACGGGCCAATGCGCTTTACGAACTTTGCTGCAAAGAAATCCGCGCCCTGGGCATTCCGGTGGAAAACGGCGTTTTCCGCACCCATATGACGGTGCACATCGTCAACGACGGCCCCGTCACCATCCTGCTGGACAGCCGGAAAACGTTTTAACCAACGTAAAAAAGCTCCCTTGCCGTTTGGTAAGGGAGCCTTTTTGCTATAGAGATTACTATGGGCAGCGATTCCAAAAGCCGTCCGCAGGACTGAAATCGTATCGTCCAAGCCCGTCAAACGCGCAAGCGCGTTCGCCGGGTACACGGCTGCGGAGCCCTTGCGGGCTGTCCTCGCCATTAGTCGGCCCTACGGGCCTCCCTTGATCCCGGCTTTGCCGGTCGGGCGGGGAATTTTCCGTAGCAAAATGTAATTTTGCGGAGGAAAACATTCCGCAGCATAAGTCGAAAAAGTGGTCTTGCCACTTTTTCGATAAACGTTAGAATTTCAGGCTGTTGACCTTGATGGAGGGGCCCATGGTGCTGCTCATGTAAAGGGACTTGATGTAAGTGCCCTTGGCAGTGGCGGGCTTGGCCTTGTTAATGGCGTCCATCAGCACCTGCATGTTCTCCACCAGCTTTTCGTTGTCAAAGGACGTCTTGCCGATGGGGCAGTGGGCGATGGCGGTCTTGTCGATACGGTACTCGACTTTACCGGCTTTAATCTCCTGCACAGCCTTGGTCACATCCATGGTGACGGTACCGGACTTGGGGTTGGGCATCAAGCCCTTGGGGCCCAGCAGACGGGCGATGCGGCCGATGGTGCCCATCATATCCGGGGTCGCCACGCAGACGTCGAACCCAAACCAGTTTTCGCTCTGGATCTTGGCCACCAGGTCAGCGTCGCCGACGAAATCGGCGCCGGCAGCCTCGGCTTCCTTGGCCTTGTCGCCCTTGGCGAACACCAGCACGCGCACTTTCTTGCCCGTGCCGTGGGGCAGCACCACCGTGCCGCGGACCTGCTGGTCGGCGTGCCGGGGGTCGACGCCCAGGCGGATGGAGAGCTCAATGGTCTCATCAAACTTGGCTTTGGCGGTCTGCTTCACCAGGTCGACGGCCTCGGCGGGATCGTAGAGCTTGGCGGAATCGATCAGCTTTTTGCTGTCGGTATATTTCTTGCCGTGTTTCATCTTTTCATTCCTCCCTGTGGTATTAGCGGCGCTATGTCCTCCCACAAATTGCCTTGCGGCTGATTATTCGTCCGCGACGGTAACGCCCATGCTGCGGGCAGTGCCCTTCACCATGCTCATGGCGGCTTCGATGGAAGCGGCGTTCAGGTCAGGCATCTTGGTGGTGGCGATTTCGCGCACCTGCGCCTGGGTCAGCTGGCCCACCTTATCGCGGTTGGGGCGGCCCGAAGCGGTTTCGATGCCCAGCGCCTTCTTGATTAGCACGGGGGCAGGGGGCGTCTTGGTGATGAAGGTGAAGGAACGGTCGGAAAACACCGTGATGACGACGGGGATAATCAGGCCTTCCTGCTTGGCGGTGCGGGCGTTGAATTCCTTGCAGAAGCCGGGAATGTTCACGCCGTGCTGGCCCAGGGCGGGACCGATGGGGGGCGCGGGCGTGGCCTTGGCGGCGGGCACCTGCAGCTTGATAAACGCGGTAATTTTCTTTGCCATGTTGGATGGCACCTCCTCTATACTTGTGGTGATGGCGGCGGCGCGTCAGGGCGCTGCCTCCCACTGGGGAACGGAAGCGAGGTCAGGGGAAACCGGCCGCTGCTCACACGGCCTGCCTTGCGGCGTTCCCACGCCTCATTTGCTGAGCTTTTCTACCTGATCGAGGTCCACCTCGATCTGCATTTCGCGGCCCAGGAACATCTTCACCTTCACGCGCATTTTCTGGCGGATGGCGTCGATTTCCTCCACCACGCCGGTAAAGTTTTCCAGCGGCCCGGACAGGATGCGGACTTCCTCGCCCACAGCGATGCGGAATTCGACCTTGTGCGAAGCGCTGTTCAGCATCCGGTCCAGCTCCTCCGGGGTCAAGGGAATGGGCTTGCTTTCGGGGCCCACAAAGCCCGTCACGCCGCGGGTGTTGCGCACCACATACCAGCTTTCGTTGGTGATGATCATGCGCACCAGCACGTAACCGGGAAAGGTTTTGTGCTGGCTGGTGACCCGCTTGCCGTTCCGGATCTCCACAACCTCTTCGGTGGGCACGACCACTTCCTGAATCAGGTTCTGCATGCCGTTGTTTTCCACCGCTTTTTCCAGGTTGTCCTTGACCTTGTTTTCATAGCCGGAATAGGTATGGATCACATACCATTCCAGGGTGCCCGGTCTGTCTTCGGCCATTTTGGTCTCTCCTATCGGCTGATGTTACAGCGCCCGGATCAGCGCCACGGACCCCAGGTCCAGCACGCCGATCACAACGCCCATGAACACCAGGAAGGCGAGCACGATGAGCGAATACTTGACCAGGTCGTCCCGGGTGGGCCACGTTACCTTGCGCAGTTCATGCCACATGTTCTTGAAGGGACGGGCGATATTGGCGGGCAGCCTTTTGAAGAAATTCACGAATTTCGTCCAGAAGGTAACCTTCTTTTCGGGCTTTTCCGTCTTTTCCGTCTTTTCCTTCACGGCGGTCTTTTCGTCTGCCATGGTCGTCCCTCCTTCCTCAGCGCGTCTCGCGGTGGGTGGTGTGCTTCTTGCAGAAGGGGCAGTACTTGCTCAGCTCCAGGCGATCCGGCGTGTTTTTCTTGTTCTTTTTCTTATTGTAATTGCGCTGCTTGCACTCGGTGCAGGCCAGCACGATGCTTTGCCGTGCTTCTTTGGCTGCCATTGTGATACACCTCTTTCTTGGGTTGTGCGCCCGGGTGGGATGTGCGCCCGGGGCGCTTGCCCCGGGCATAGCGGCACAGATTATTCAGCGATACGCACCACAGCGCCGGCGCCGACCGTGTGGCCGCCTTCGCGGATAGCGAAGCGCAGCCCCTG
>CANQKI010000113.1 GCA_947624355.1 uncultured Clostridia bacterium
AATTACTTTACTGTCCTATTTGTTTGACAAACTTACAAAATCACAGGGAGTCAAAAACTTGTTTTTGCCACCCTGCATACATTCCGTTTTCCCGCATAGGCTTTCCCCAGGGGGTGAAATAAATGGAAAGTGAAAAATCCGTAAGCTTCCAGCCGCCCAAGAACCATTCCCTGGCCATGGAAAACCGGAAAACCGCCGCCCTGACCGGGGTCAGCGAGGTGCTGGCCTTTGACGAAAACCAGGTAATCCTGATGACGGAGAGCGGCGAAATCGTGCTGACGGGGGAAGGGCTGCATGTGACGCGGCTCATGCTGGACGAAGGGCAGCTGACGGTGGAGGGCAAGCTGGACGGGGTGCTGTACACCCAGCGCGGGGGCCGGCGCGGCCTGTTCCGCCGGGCGGGGAAATGACCTTTTTCGAAACGGCCAACCAGGCGTTCGCCTTTCTGCTGCTTTTGTACGCGGGCATGGCGGGGGGCGTGCTCTATGATATTTTCGGGTTTTTCCGCCGCCGCATGCCCGGCCCTGCCGGGGCGCTGGCGGATATGATCTGGTGCCTGCTGACGGCGGCCCTCTGCGGGCTGAGCCTGGCGATCAGCGGGGAGGGAAGGGTGCGCCTTTTCGCGCTGCTGGGGCTGTGCTGCGGGGGCGGAATCTACTGCCTGGGGATCCGGGCGGCAATAAATGCGGTCATCCGGTTCATGAAAAGCAGGAAAAAACCCCGTGCGCGGCGAAATTCCCCTGAGACCGACGGAAAGGGGATGGGAGCGTGCGCAGAAGAGTGAAGCTGCTGTTTGTGCTGGCGGCCGCTTTTGTGGTCATGGCGGGCGGCATCCTGACGCTGCAGCGCCTCGACCGGGATATCGAGGAACTGGAGGATACGGCTCAGGAGACCCGGCTGCGGGAGCTGGAGGCGGAAAAACAGAAGGGCGATATGCTCCAGGAAATTAACAACCAGGATACCGACGCGTACATCCGGGAAAACGCCCGCACCCAGTACGGCTACCTGATGCCGGGGGAAATCCGCTTCGAGGTCACCAATCCCGAAGCGCTGCAGATGGCCACGCCCTCTCCCGCCCCCACGGAGGCGGCCCCATGATCCGCGCCGCCATTGCCATTGGCTCCAACTCCACCCGCCTGCTGACGGCGGAAAAGCGGGACGGCAGCCTTGTCAATATCCACCGGGGCCGCGAGGAAACGCGGCTTTTTTTGGGTTTGGACGAAAACGGGAATATCCTGCCAAAGCGGCTGGAGGAAACGGCCCAGGCCGTGCTCCGGCTCTATCATGAAGCCCTCACCCACGGGGCGGAATCCACCGCCCTGTTCGCCACCAGCGCCTGCCGGGACGCGAAAAACGGCCCGGCGCTCCGGGAACGCATCCTGGAATTGACCGGCCTGGACATGCAGATTATTTCAGGGGAAGAAGAAGCGCGGCTGGCCTTTCGGGCGGCGGCGGGACAGGAGAGGCGGCTGGTCATGGACATCGGCGGCGGCTCCACCGAGCTGACGCTGGGGGAACACGGCGTCATCGAATATTCGGCCAGCGCCCAGATGGGGGCCTCCCGGCTGCTGAAAATGCGGCCCATTCACAATATGACGGATGCGGAGGCCGCTTTGGCTATTGCCCGGGAAACATTGGCCCCGTACATCGCCGCCGTCCGCGCCCGGCCTGCCGCACCGGCGCTGATCGGGCTTGGGGGCACATGCACCACGGCGGCGTCCATTGAGCGGGGAAAAGAGCTGCACGGGGAAAACGCCGAGGGGTTGACCGTGACGGTTGACGAGGCCAGGCGGCAGCTGGCGCTGCTCTCCGTCCTGTCCCTGGAAGAAAGGAAGCGGGTGCCCGGCCTGCCCGCCGCCCGGGCGGCCCACATGCCGAACGGCCTTGGCATCCTGATCGCCGTCATGGAAGGCTGTGGGTTTGAAAGCGTCACAGTGTCCGGCCGCACGAACCTGGACGGGTACCTGCTGGAAGATGAAAATTCCGTGAGAAATCCGTAAGAAACGGGCTTCGCCGTTGAAAACGGGGCAAAATGATGCTATACTGAGTCTGAAGAAGCGCTCTGTTGCAGAGCGCAGGAGGATTTCGGATGGCAGGGAGAAAGAAAAAGAAAGAACGGCCCGAAAACCTGAAGCTGCGGAAAACCGTCAGCCTGATTACGCTGGTTTTCGTGCTGATCGTATTTTTGCTGATCGGTTATTTTGTGGGGCTGCCCCTGGTGCGGCAGTTCAGGGAAGAGCCGGAAACTTTCCGGGCTTATGTGAAGTCCCATGGGCTGCTGGGCCAGCTCACCATGATCGGCATTATGATGCTGCAGGTGGTGGTGGCCATTATCCCCGGGGAGCCCTTCGAGGTGGGCGCTGGCTTTACCTTCGGCTGGTTCGAGGGGGCGCTGCTTTGCCTGGCGGGCACGGCGGCGGCCTCGGCGCTGATTTACCTGGCGGTGAAGAAATGGGGCACCGCGCTGGTGGAGCTGTTCTTCCCCCGGAAGCAGATCAAGCAGTACGCTTTCCTGCGCAACAAGAAGAAGCTGGACGTGCTGGTGTTCATCCTGTTTCTGATTCCGGGCACGCCCAAAGACCTGCTGGTGTACTTAATCGGCCTGACCCCCATGAAGCTTGGCACCTTTCTTTTGCTTTCCACCCTGGCCCGGATCCCGTCCGTGGTGTCCTCTTCCGTGACGGGCAGCCTGCTGCACAACGACCATATGCTGGCCGCCGCCATAACGTACGGCGTCACGCTGCTCATCAGCGCCGGGCTCATCATCTGGTACCGGCGGATGCCCATCGAGAATCAGCAGCCCGGGGACAGGCCATGAAAAAAGAACTGCGTGCCTCAGCCTTTCTGCTGCTCACGGCGGTGATCTGGGGTTTTGCCATGGCCTTCCAGCGGGAAGGCTCCCGGTTTCTGCCGCCCTTTTCCTTTAATGCCAGCCGTTCCCTGGTGGCGGCGGCGGTGATGCTGCCCCTGATGCTGCTGGACGGAAAAAGGACGGGGCGGAAAATCACCCGGCGGGACGCCCTTTCGGGGGCAATCGTCGGCTGCGTGCTGTTTCTGGCGTCGTTTCTGCAGCAGCTGGGCGTTGGCCAGACCGGCGCGGGCAAGACCGGGTTCATTACCGCCATGTACGTGGTGCTGGTGCCCGTGCTGGGGGCTTTTTTCGGGAAAAAGACGGGGCTCTTTGCGTGGCTGGCGTTGCTGCTGGCCGTGCCCGCCCTGTACCTGCTTTGCGTAGAGCCGGGAGAAAAAATGACTGTCGCCCCCATGGACGCGCTGCTTCTGTTCAGCGCGGTTTGCTGGGCCGGGCATATCCTGGTGACCGATCATTTCGTTTCCCGGACGCCCGCCCTGGCCCTGTGCTTTTTCCAGTACGCGGCCAGCGCGCTGTTGAATCTTTTATGCGCCGCCGCATGGGAAACCCCCACTTTGGCCGGGGTGCAGGGGGCGCTGATTCCCATTCTGTACTGCGGCGTGCTGTCCACCGGCCTGGGCTATGCCTGCCAGACCGTCGGCCAGAAAAACAGCCGGCCCGCCGTGGCCGCGCTGATTCTGTCCCTGGAATCGGTGTTCTGTGTGATTGCCGGGGCGCTGATGCTGGGGGAAAGCATGAGCGGCCGGGGGTATCTTGGCTGCGGGCTGATGCTGGCCGCCGTGGCGCTGGCCCAGGTTGGCAGCTTAACCGGAATACAAAAGGAGAAAACGGATGTTTGAAAAGGATCGGGACGCCTTTTCCTACGGCGTCACGGCGGTTGAAAACACGTTCCTGCTGGAATACATGCCCGCCGCCAAGGGGGATTACGTGAAGGTCTACCTGTGGGGGCTGATGCAGTCCGCCCGGGCGGGGGAGCCCTGCGGCCTGGAGGAAACGGCCCAGGCCCTGTTCATGACCCCCGCCGAGGTGGAGGCCGCCCTGCGCTATTGGGAGCGGCGGGGGCTGGTGTCCCGCATGCGGGAGGAGCCGCCCCTGTACCGCTTTTATTCGCCCTTGCAGCGGGCGGCGGAGGGCAAAAGCGCCGCCGTCCGGGCGGACGACGATTACGTGGCCTTTTCGGAAAGCGTCTATGCCCTTTTCGGGGACCGGCGCAAAGTGTCGCCCTCCGAAATCGCCTATGTGTGGGAATGGGTGCAGGATATCGGATTGTCCCCCGAGGCGGTGCTCATGCTGCTGACGCATTGCATCGGCCAGCGGGGGGTGCAGTTTTCCTTCAAGCGGGCCGAGCCCCTGGCCGTGCGCATGAAGGAGGAAAACGCCGTTTCCCCGGAGGACGCGGAAAATTTCCTCCGTCACGACCAGGCGGTGCACGAGGGCGTGCGCAGGGTGCTGGCCCGGATGGGCAAGCGCCGGGCCGCCAGCGAGGACGAAATCGCCCTGTACGAAAAATGGACGGGGGAATGGGGTTTTGCCCCCGACGCCGTGCTGGACGCCTGCCGGGAAATGACCAAGGGCGACCCCTCCTTCAAATACCTGGACGGCATCCTGGCGGGTGTCCGGGGCCGGAGCGGCGCGCGGACGGAAGAGCAGGTGCGGCGGCAGCTGGACGACGAGGAAAAGAGCCTGCGCCTGGCCAAGGAAGTGTTCGGCGGCCTGGCCGATCTCAGCCCCGAAACGGCCATCCGCCTCTACCGGCAGTTTGCCGAAATGTACCCGCATCCCGTGCTGATGCTGGCCGCCGATGAGTGCCGCCGGAAAAAGGGACGCAGGATTGAGGATCTGCAGGCGCTGCTCCTGTCCTGGCAGGGGCGCGGGCTGAAAACCGAGGAGGACGTGCGGGGGTTCCTTTCCGCTTACCGGGAGGCGAACCTGGCCCTTCGGGAAATCTTCGAGGCCTGCGGCCAGCCGGGCCAGCCCGCCGAAGGGGACCGGGCGCTGTACCGCAAGTGGCGGGAATGGGGCATGGATCAGCCGTTGCTCCTTCACGCCGCGGAACAGGCGCGGGCCGCCCAGGGCAGCAAAACCGCGTACCTGGACAAGGTGCTGGAGGCCTGGCACGAGGCGGGCATCCGGGATATCTCCCAGGCCAAGGCCCGCCCGGCGGCGAAAAAGGCCGGGGGCGGCGCGGGCAAAAAAGTGTCGGCGCAAATGTACACCCAGCGGGATTATACCGAGGAAGAGCTGGACGCCGTTTCGGGCGACCTGATCGAGGAGGCGAAGAACTACCGTGGATAACGCGATTCTGTCCGGTCTGCTGGCCCGGTATGAAGCAACCCGGGCGGCAAACGAGGCCAGGGAAGCGGCGCGGCAGGCGGAAATCGCCCAGAAGTGCCCCGACCTGGCGCAATTGGTGCGGGAGCGCCACGAAACGATTCTCCGCTCCGTCCGCAGCGCGTTCGGGGACGGAACGCCCGCCGATATCGAGGAAAAAATGGCGCGCATGAACGGTCAGATTGCTGACGGCCTGCGCCGGGCGGGCTATCCCGCCGATTATCTGACCCCCATTTACGATTGCCCCGCGTGCCGGGACACGGGCTATGTGTACGTCGATTCCCTGCGCGTTCCCTGTGAATGCCTGAAAAAAGCCTATGCGGCTGCCGCGGGGCAGGACGACGCCGCCCCGGAATCCTTTGAAAATTTCGACGAAACCCGCTTTCCCGACGAGCCCCTGCCCGGCCGGGACGTGACCCAGCGGCAGTACATGCGCCTGCTGCGGGATAAGTGCCGGGCCTTTGCGGACCAGGCGCCGGACGGACGGGTGAAAACCCTGCTGCTCCACGGGGGCAGCGGCCTGGGGAAAACATACCTGCTCCGCTGCGTGGGCAGGGAGGCCCGGGACCGGGGGGTGGACACCCTGTTCGTGACGGCCTATGACCTGCTCTCCCGCCTGCGCGGCGCGTACTTTGGCCGGGACGATTCGGCGGACGAATACTTTTCCGTGCCTCTGCTCCTGATCGACGACCTGGGCATGGAACCCCTCATGGAAACGGTCACGGTGGAGCAGATTTATCACCTGTTGAACGCCCGGATGGAAAGCGGCCTCTGCACCGCCATCACCACCAATCTTTCCCGGCAGGAGCTCAAGAACCGCTATACCGAGCGGGTTACTTCCCGCCTGCTGGACACCCGCTCGGGCGAGGCGCTGCCCTTCCTGGGCCGGGATATCCGCCTGATCCGGGAGTAGTGCCGCCGGGCGGGGCCCCCCGGGAGGCTCCGCGCCTCCCGGACCCTTCTTGGGGCCTCCGCGGCCCTTTTCCTGGGGCTCTGCCCCAGACCCGGCCAGGGGGATGATCCCCCTGGACCCCACTTTTGCGGAACGGAGTTAGCGTAGTATTCAAACAATGTGCCGCTGCTGCTTGAGGACGTCGCAGAAAGACGCCGGGGCAGCACGAAATCCAAAAGCCCGACCGAGATGCGTGCAAGCACGCCCTGCGGATCGGGCATTTTGTCTTTCTCCGGAGGGCAAGCCCTCCGGGCGGCGGCCCATGGCCGCCCTGCCCCGGCGAGTGGGGGATGACAAAGTATCTTATCGCGCGCATGCGTCGTCGCGGGGCGGAACGCGGTTTCCGTTGCACTCGCAAAATGTTTCGTTAAATCTGCTGCTTGAAGCGGGAAAGATGCTTGCAGTGTGCAAAACGTTGTTGTGAAACGCTTCTAAAGTTTGCTTTTTCCGCGCATCCTGTGCTACAATGCAAGCGGAAAATTTTCTCTGTGAATAACGTCGGTTTCTGCATACTCTTCATTCATAAAAGGAGGAAGATGGATGAAGCGGAAGGTACTGTTCATCCTGTTGGCGCTGGTTATGCTCACGGTATGTCTGCCGGCCATGGCGGAGGGGTCTGCCGGCACGACGAAAAAAACAACGGAAGCTCCTGCCGTGGGTCCGGCTTCCGCCTGGCCCATGATGCAGGCGGATTCTGACGGCAAATATGTGATGGGAAGCGATTTTGAACGTGACCAGATCGGCAGCATCGAATTCAGCGGCAGCCTGGACGGCGTGCCGGCCGACGCCTGGGACGTATCGGCAGATCAGAACGGCTCGGTCATGGCCTGGGTGACGGCGGGGGCGGACGGCCTGTATGACCTGCATATCGCGGGAAACGGCGGCGTCCGGCTGCCGGAGAACAGCAGCTGCCTGTTTTCCGAATATCGGCAGGTTCGGGAAATCCATTTCGTTTCTTGCGTCAGCACGGCCGATGTGACAGATATGAATAGTATGTTCTATGACTGTTCTGGCCTGACGGCGCTGGATGTATCCGGTTTTGATACGGCCAATGTGACGGATATGTTCGGTGTGTTCAGTGAATGTTCGGGTCTGACGGCGCTGGATGTATCCAATTTTGACACGGCCAATGTGACGTATATGTACAGTATGTTCGAGAACTGTTCGGG
>CANQKI010000114.1 GCA_947624355.1 uncultured Clostridia bacterium
CCTATGCTTTCCCTGATCGAAAACCAACCTATATTATACCGAAAACGCCGGGCAATGGCAAGGGGCAAAAAACGCGGCCCGGGGAAATTTGGGTCAGGCAGCGGCAATATGAAGAAAATCAGACGATACAGCCATCCCAGAATCTATTCCTCCGATAAAAATTCTTGCCAGAATCGGGCAATATTGGTATAATCAACGTGGTGAAATGGTGGTCAGAAAATTTACTGCGGTAATATTGGCTGTGACCGTCGCCCTCCTGATGGTGCGCACGTACTCAATCATAATGAGCATGGGATTCGCCTGAGATTGAAAAAATCAACCGACGGCAGAGACAGAACTGAAAAAGAAGGGAATATCATGGATTCTTTAAAAGAAAGTAAAATGGCCTATGCCAGAGAAGAAATCGAAAATGGTGTCACAGATTATTTTGTCTACTATCACGGCGAACAGGCCATGATCTACAGTGATCCTGGCGGGACTACCGTTTCAACAGAAGAAGATACTTATTTTTTTGCCACATATGACCAAATGCTGGAAGCTCCGGTTTTCTGGGGACACCGGTTGGAAGAAATTATTCTCGAAGCAGAAATTACTTTATAAAATCTGCCCTGCTTCCTGGATGCGATAAAAAGAAAGATGGCAGGCACTTTTCGTGTCTGTCATCTTTTTTACATCAGTCGGTTCGGTTGTTGCCTCTTTTATAATGTATATTTTTACCGTGAGGTCAGATGATGCCGTGTTTTTCCAAGTAGCCCATCACCAGGCAGAATATAATAATGCCAGCAACCAGCCCAATACAGCCGAACACGAGCCTCCGGTTTTTCCTGCTTTCCTCGCGGGCTTCCGCCTTGGCCTGTTCCGGATGTTCCCGCTTCCAGCGTTTTTCCTCTTCTTCCCGCTGGCGCGTGGCTTCCTCGGCGGCCGCCTTCGCCCGAATCGCTTCCACCCCGATGCTGCCCAAAGCACCCACCACGGAGTTTTTCACGTTTGTTTTATTCAGTACCCTGTCCGCCACATCGGCAATCATGTTTCCTGTTTTTTCGGAAACTCCAATGCTTTTCGCCAGGTATTCACCCACGATATTCTTTTCTTTTTCCTCTTCCAGCTTTGTGCCACAATGGCTGCAGAATTTCCCGTCCTCTTCAGCCCCACAGTTCGGGCATTTCACGCGCAGTCATCTCCCTTCTTTTTTCCAGTATAATCCTGTCAGCGCCTTTGTGTCAATGCCCGAAGGCTCCGTCAGATGCGCACAGTTGTATGCATACCAAACAACGATGATATATGTTCACCGGACTTTTCCATTATACCTCAACCCTGCCCCTGCCCGGGGAAAATTCCGC
Source organism: uncultured Clostridia bacterium (assembly GCA_947624355.1). Classification (GTDB taxonomy): domain Bacteria; phylum Bacillota; class Clostridia; order Christensenellales; family Aristaeellaceae; genus RUG563. Next base: position 1,341 of record CANQKI010000114.1, read on the forward strand.
GAAAAGAATATTTCCGGATGTATTGACGATATGGCGAAAAAATGATACAATTAGGACAACTAAATTGCATAGGGCATACGGAAAGTATGTCGCGAACATGCGCCGCATCGTCCGGCGCGGAAAAAACGGAGGTATGACCATGAAGAAGCTCTTGTCCCTCTTGCTGGCCCTGGCCCTGATGCTGACCCTGACCAGCAGCGCCCTGGCCGTGAACGAGGACGTGGAAGGCACCATCGGTATCTACACGTCCATGTACCAGTTCGTCATTGACGAAATGGACGCCGCCCTCAAGGCCGAATTTCCCAACCTGGAACCCGCGTTTGACGGCTCCTTCTTCTTCTACGGCGGCACGGGCGATCTGCAGACCAAGCTGACCGGCGAAATGGGCGCCGACCAGAAGGGCGTGCTGGGCTGCGATATGATGCTGGTGGCCGAGCCCGCTTATTCCCTGGAGCTCAAGGAGCTGGGCTATCTGGAGCCCATCGAAATCGAGGGCGCGGAAGACCTGTTCCGCTTCGATTATGACGAAGAGGGCTATTGGTATCCCGTCCGTGTGTGCAACATGGTGCTGGCCTATAACCCCGAAAAGTATTCCCCCGAAGAGCTGCCCAAGACCTTCAAGGAATTCGCCACTCCCAGCGATGACCTCAAGGGCCAGATCTCCATGGGCAACCCCCTGACCTCCGGCACCACCATGGCCGCCGTCGCCGCCCTGACGGACGAATACGGCTATGAATACCTGGACGGCCTGGGCGCCAACCAGGTGGCCATCGAATCCGGCTCCACCGCCCTGGCGAAGCTGGAAACCGGCGAATGCAAGGTCATCATGATTCTGGAAGAGTCCGTGCTGAAAAAGCGCTTTGACGACGGCTCCAAGCTGGCCTGCATCTATCCCGAAGACGGCGTGATCCTCATCCCCTCCACCGTGATGACCGTGGCCGAGGATAAGAGCGCCCACCAGAACATCGAAGCCTGCGAAGCCATCGAAAACTGGCTGCTCACCGAAGAGGCCCAGAAGCTCATCATGAAGGGCTATATGCACTCCGTGCTCAAGGGCATGAAGGATGTTCCCTTTGATTCCGTGGACACCGACGGCCTCATCGAAAAGGATATGGGCGTCGACTGGGTCCGCTGCTACACCGAGCGCGAAGAAATCCGCACCCAGTTCCAGGAGCGCGTGACCGCCAACTGATCTTCCCGGCGGAAGCCTCTGTCTGAACCGTAAAAAGTGGGGGAGGCTGTTGCACGCCAACAGCTTCGCAGGGTGTCAAAAAACAAGTTTTTGACACCCTGCGATGCAAGAACGCTGAAGCATTCTTGCATCGTTCACATCATTTTCCTGTGATGCTGCGCATCACGGCCGGAAAATGATATAGGAAGAAGTCATTCTGACTTCTCCTCGGGGCGGCAAACCCGCCCCTGCGGATTGAAGATGAAGGGGCTGCGGCCCCTTCATACATCCCCAAAGTTGCGATGCAGCTTTTTTAACAATCTGTGGGGGAGGCTGTTGCACGCCAACAGCTTCCCCCGCTCTGCTTTCCGACAACCGATTTGCCTGCAAGGGAGTACCTGCCGATGATCAACCAATCCATGCAATCAAGCCCCGCCAGGCCCGAGAGGAACGGGACGGCCCTCAAAATCATACTGGCCGCTTTGCTGATTCTCGGCGCGGTCATGATTCTGGCGGGCGTGCTGGGCATCCGGGATTACAACGCTTCCGGCTTTAATTCGGAATCGGCCTACAGCCTGATTCCTGCCATGAGCAGGGAGGCCCGGCAGAATTACGAAAAGGATTTATCTCCCCTCCTGGCCGAGGCCGGGGACGGGGAGACCCTGGACGCCGCCGCCAAAGCGCTGCTGGCCGAAGCCTGGGAAACGGACGAGAATACCGTGGAGGCGCGCCTGGCGGAAGACGTCCGGGCGGATGACAAACATGCCGCCCTCTGGCAGCTGCTGGATATGACCTATGCCATCGACGGCCCCCGGGTCACCAATTCCATCAAGAAAACGCTGCCCGCCGTCTCCGAGGCCCACGCCCTGCGGCTGCAATTGCTGGCCGCCGCCGCGAATCAGACCCCGGCCACGGAGGAAAACGGCCTGGCCGCCATCAAGGGCCTGGATAAGGACCCGGAGGATTACGCCATGATGGCCCAGCTGGCCCTGGTGCTGGGCAGCGAGGAATACGAGCCCTTCAGCGACGGGGTCGTGACCGAGTTCAAGCGCGCCGTGGCCTCCGAACAGCGGGCGGACGCCTATATCATGGCCCTGAACGGCGATATTTCCTTCTTCCAGTCCATCGTCATTCCCCACGGCAGGACCACCGTGCTTCTTGGCATCCTGCTGTGCCTGGATATTGCGCTGCTCTTTTTCCTCCTCCACAGCGAGCGGGTGTGGAAGATGGATTTCAAATGGGTGCTTATCCTGCTCATTGTGGATTTCCTGCTGGTTTTCCAATTGTTCCCCATGGTCTACCTGTGCTTCAAGGCATTCTTCCCCAACGGCTCCTTCTCCCTGGAAACCTTTACCCGCCTCTATACCTATTCCATGAACTGGGACGCCCTCAAAAACACCCTCATCGCCGCCACGGCCACCATGATTCTGGGCACATTGCTCGCTTTCCCCCTGGCCTGGCTGGTTGGGCGCTCCAATATGTACGGCCGTAAGTTCTTCCGCAGCCTGTTCGTGCTCACCTATATGGTGCCCCCCTACGTGGGCGCCATGGCCTGGCTGCGTCTGCTCAATAACAACGTGGGCACCATTAACCTGGCGATCCGCGCCGTTTTCGGCCTCCAGACCACCACCGGCCCCCTCAACATTTATTCCCTGGGCGGGCTGATCTGGGTGCTCACCACCTTCTATTATCCCTACGCATTCATTACCATTTCCCGGGCCATGGAGAAAATGGACCCCTCCCTGGAGGAAGCCTCCCGCATTTCGGGGGCCAATCCCTTCATGACCGTGCTGCGCATCACCCTGCCCATGATGACGCCCTCCCTCATTGCCGGGGCCCTGCTGGTGTTCGTCTGCGCCGCCAGCTGTTACGGCATTCCCTCCATTATCGGCGCGCCCGGCCGGGTGCACACCGTCACCACCCGCATCATCGAGTATTACGGCATCGGCGCCCAGGGCATCAACGACGCAACGGGCATGGCCGTGTTCCTGATGGTCATTGCGGTCATCGTGCTGTATGTTTCGGACTTTGTGGTGGCCAAGCGCCAGTACATCACCGTGTCCGGCAAGTCCATGCGGCCCAACATCGTGGACCTGCGCAAGTGGCGCATTCCTATTACGGCGCTGGTGGCCCTCTTTGCCGTGATTGTGATTCTGCTTCCCTTCGCCACCATCCTGATTACCTCCTTCAAGATCGACGTGGGCAAGTCCGTCTTCAATCCGGAGAACTTCACTCTCTCCCAGTGGACCACCATTTTCGGCCGGTCGGAAACCATGATGTGCCTGAAAAACTCGCTGATTTTCGGCGCGGTCACGGCCACGGTGGGCATTATCGTGGCCTGCGTGATGAGCTACCTTTTGCAGCGCACCCGCATCCGGGGCCGCAAGCTGCCGGACTTCCTGATTACCCTGGGCTCCGGCACCCCCTCCGTGGTCATCGCCCTGGGGCTCATTATGACCATGCGCGGAAATTTCGGCGTGAATATTTACAATACCGCTTACATCCTCATCATCGCCTACCTCATCAAATACCTGATGATGGGCATGCGCACGGTGGTGTCCGCCATGTCGCAGATTCATGTGTCATTGGAGGAATGCTCCCAGATTTCGGGCGCCAGCTGGCTCAAGACCATGTTCAAAATCACCGGGCCGCTGATCTTCCCCTCCATCGCCGCGGGCTGGTTCCTCATCTTCATCCCCAGCTTCTATGAACTGTCCATGACCACGCTGCTCTATTCCAACACCACCAAGACCATCGGCTTCCAGCTCTACCAGTACTGGACCTTTACCAGCCAGCCCCAGTCCTGCGCCATGGCCTTCGGGATCCTGCTCATCGTGGTGTTCCTGAATTTCATCCTCAACCGCCTCACCAAGGGCGAGTTCTCCATCTGATGACAAAGGAGCGGTTCAGCCTATGTCCAGCATTACCATCAAAAACCTGACCAAGAGCTACGGCAGCGTGCAGGTGCTGAAGGAATTCAACGAGGTATTCAACGACGGCGAGTTCATTACGCTGCTCGGCCCCTCGGGCTGCGGAAAAACCACCATGCTGCGCACCATCGCCGGGTTCGAGGCCCCCACCACCGGGGAAATCTATATCGGCGACCGGCTGGTTTCCGGGGGCAAGACCTTCGTGCCCCCCGAAAAGCGGGATATCGGCATGGTGTTCCAGTCCTACGCCGTGTGGCCCCACATGACCGTGTACGACAACGTGGCCTATCCCCTGCAGATCAAGCGCGTGCCCAAGGCGGATATCAGGAAAAAAGTAGAGCATGTGCTCTCCATCGTGCACCTTTCCCAGTACGCCGAGCGCTTCCCCAACCAGCTCTCCGGCGGCCAGCAGCAGCGCGTGGCCCTGGCCCGGGCATTGGTGGCCGAGCCCAAAGTGCTGCTCCTGGACGAGCCTTTGTCCAACCTGGACGCGAAGCTGCGCGAGTCCATGCGCTTTGAAATCAAGGAAATCGCCAAGTCCCTGGGCATTACGGTGGTGTACGTCACCCATGACCAGACCGAGGCCATGGCCATGAGCGACCGGATCTTCCTCATCAACAACGGCATTGTGCAGCAGTCCGGCACCCCGGACGAAATCTATAACCGCCCGGCCAACCAGTTCGTGGCCGACTTCCTGGGCAAGGTGGAATTTTTCAAGGGCACGGCGGCGGACGGCCGGATCGGTATCACCGACTGGAAGCAGTCCCTCGCCTACCCCGCCATGGAGCATACGGGCAAGGTGGAGGTGGCCATCCGCCCCGAAAACATCGTTTTGAGCAAAACGGAAGGCCCCATTACCGGCACGATCGAAACCATGTATTACCTGGGCGACGTGAACGACTGCCGCATCCGCGTGGGCGAGGCCACCGTCCGCGTCATCGCCGAGGGCTATACCCATAATGAATATCAGGTGGGCGACAGCGTGCGCCTCACCGTCCGGGAGTTCATCGTGTTTGACGACGACGGCTCCCTGGAGGAACAGCTTCAGATCAAAACCTGATCCCGGGGGCCTTCTTGGGGCCTTCGCGGCCCCAGTTCCTCAATTCGGCATAGTCGTGCGGCCACGCTGCCGCTCGCCGCGCTCCTTGCCTCATTGGGCCTTCTCCCGCCTGGATCCGCCACAGGCGGCGGCGGGATACGGCCCCCTGCGCCAGGGGGATGATCCCCCTGGACCCACGGTTGCGGAACGTTGTTGGCGATTGCTTCTCTGTTGCGTGCCGCTGTTACGTTGAAACACGTTTGTTAGACGGCCCCAGGGCACCCAGAAAAGGCAGGGAACCTGACGGAGAGAAAGCAAGCTTTCTCCCGCAGGGTTACCCTGCCTTTTCCCCGGAGGGCAAGCCCTCCGGGCTGGCGGCGTACCGCCGCCGTGCCCTGGGCCTGCGCGGGTGGTTCCTTGCCGCTGTTGTGACGTGCTGCTTAATCGTCACCCATGCTTTGCGTGCTGCGAATTGCTTTGTTGTCCCTGCATATTGTTTCTCCTGTTTCGTGTGCAGCGACCCAATTTTATGTTGTTGATGAAATGCGTAAAAAATAAGCCACCTGCCTTGCAAAAGGCCGGCGACTGTGTTATAATTGCACCAGGTGAAGCAGCTTCCTGGTGCTGGCAGGATGCGGCATCTCCCTTAGAAGATAACCGTTACCTGACCGTGGCGGTTATTTTTTTATTGCGGTAACAACTACTAAAATAACTGTGGCGAGAAGACTGAGCAATTGCAGAATTTCTGAAACTGTCATGTCATCGCCCCCTTTCGTGCAGGGAGCTT
>CANQKI010000115.1 GCA_947624355.1 uncultured Clostridia bacterium
ATATCCGCATAATGTTATGATACAGGCAGGAATTGACTTGTCAAATTATCTTCGGAAATCTGCCAAAAATTTACACCAGGGAGGGATTCGCTTGACCACTACGCCGCAGCAAGGCAGGGCGTCGCTTTGGTTTCACAACCTGGGCAGGGGCCTGATGCGCGGAACCCGCAAAGCGGGCAGGGCGCTGCAGCGGGACTGGCAGCTTTGGGTGCTGCTGCTGCCCGCGCTGGTATTCTTCATTGTATTCTGCTATTTTCCCATGTACGGCGTGCAGATCGCTTTCCGGGATTACCGGGCGGCCTTCGGCATTACGGGCAGCCCCTTCGTCGGCCTCAAGCACTTCCGCACCTTCTTTAACGCCTATTATTGCGGCCGGATGTTTGCCAACACCCTGCTGCTGAATCTGTACGGCCTGCTCTTTGGCTTTCCCATTCCGGTGGTGCTGGCGATTCTGCTCAATCAGCTGAACCAGAAACGGTTCAAGAGCTTCGCCCAGACCGCCATCTATGTGCCGCACTTCATTTCCACCGTGGTGCTGGCCGGGATGCTGTACCTGTTTTTCTCGCCCACCAACGGCATCATCAACAAGATCATCACCGCCATGGGCGGCCAGTCCATTTACTTCCTCATTGAGCCCAAGTGGTTCAGGCCGCTGTTCATCGGGTCGGACATCTGGCAGAACGCCGGGTGGAACACCATTTTGTACATCGCCACCCTGACGGGCATCGACCCGCAGCTCTACGAAGCCGCCACCATCGACGGCGCCACCCGCTTTGACAAAATCAAGCACATCGATATTCCCCACCTGGTGCCCATCACCGTCATGATGCTCATCCTCAACTGCGGTTCCCTCCTGGCCTCCAACACCGATAAGGCCCTGTTGCTGCAGACTTCGGGCAACACCAGCGTGTCGGACATCATCGGCGTATACGTCTACAAAAACGGCCTGGGCAAGGCCCAGTACTCCTACACCTCGGCCATCGGCCTGTGCCTCAACGCAATCAACTTCGTCACCGTCATGCTGGTCAACGCCTTCTCCCGGAAGGTCAGCGAGATCAGCCTGTTTTAAGAGAGGGGAGGGCGCGTTATGGCAAAGAAAACCGAGCAGGAAAGCCACGGCATCCGTATCCGCGAAACCCACGCGGACCGTGTGTTTAACGGTATCAATCTGGTGTTCTGGATTATCGTGCTGCTGATTACGCTGTATCCTTTGTATCTGATTGTTATTTCTTCCGTTTCGGACCCCGACGCCGTGCTGGCGGGCGAGGTGCTTTTCTGGCCCAAGGATTTTTCCCTGATGGGCTATCAGGCCGTGTTTGAATACGACGAACTGTGGACCAGCTACCTGAACGCCATCTATTACACTCTGGTGGGCTCGGCCCTGAGCGTGTTTATTACCCTGGCGGCGGCCTACGCCCTGACGCGGCGCTTTGCGGGCAAAAAAATCGTGAACCTGATGATCGTGTTCACCATGTTCTTTTCGGGCGGCCTGATCCCCATCTTCCTCAACGTACGCGACCTGGGGCTGTACAACACACGCACCGTCATGATCCTGATCAACCTGGTGTCCGTATGGAACCTGATGGTGGCCCGCACCTACATCCAGTCCAACGTGCCCAATGAAATGTACGAGGCGGCGGTAATGGACGGGGCCAACCATTTCACCTACTTCTTCAAGTGCGTTCTGCCCCTTTCGGGCACCATCATCGCCGTGCTGAGCGTCTATTACGGCGTGGCCCGCTGGAACGATTACTTTACCGGCCTCGTGTTCCTGCGGAACCGTTCCCTTCTGCCGCTGCAGACCGTGCTGCGGGAGATCCTGGCCACATTGTCCACCTCCGGCTCCAGCGAAACCTTCTTCGCCGCCTACGCCGATAACCTGGGCGGGCTGCAGGAAGCCCTGCGCAAGGCCGAAGTGGCCAAGTACTGCTGCATCATCATTTCCACTGTGCCCGCCGTCATTCTCTACATTTTCATGCAAAAGTATTTCGTCAAGGGCGTTATGATCGGCTCCCTCAAGGGCTGATCCGTTTTCCGGATTCTTACGCGCTTCCCGCGCGTCAGATAAATAAAGAAAGGAGCCTGACCCATGAAAAGAATTGTTTCCCTGGCCCTGGCTTTCCTGATGGTCTTTTCTGTGTCCGCCGCCCTGGCTGAGGACAAGGTGAACATCACCGCGTTCCAGTACGAGCTGGAGAACCAGAACATTGACTTCCAGAATCTCTGGTTCTTCCAGATGATCGAGGAAAAGACGGGCGTGCACGTTGACTTCAACGAAGTCAAGGATGCCGACTGGCAGACGCAGCTGAACCTGATGTTCGCCTCCGACGAATATGACGACGTCATCATCCGCGGCGGCGTGGACGACGAGGAATACGGCGTGACGCAGCACCTGCTGCTGCCCCTGGACGAGTACATCAACGAGGAGATCATGCCCAACTATTCCAGCCGTCTGAACATCAACAATGCCGGCGATTCCATCCCCGCCTCCGACGGCAACAGCTACTACATCGGCTACCTCATCGCTCAGAACGTGAACCATCAGGGCACCTGGTATATCAACCAGGCCTGGCTGGATCAGCTGAACATGGAAGTGCCCACCACCATCGACGAGCTGACCGAAGTGCTCCGCGCTTTCAAGGCCAACGATATGAACGGCAACGGTGTGGCGGATGAAATCCCCTTCTCCGCTTCCACCTTCAACCCCAACGCCCCTGAGACGGTGTGGAACCAGTTCGCCTCCTTCGGCGTGCCCGAAATCGGCTACTACTACGCCATCGACGAGAACGACAAGGTGTACTTCACCCCTGCCGCTTCCGGCTGGCGCGAGTGCGCGGAATGGCTGCATCTGCTCTATTCCGAAGGCCTGATGGACGTGGAAACCCTCACCCAGGATTCCAACCTCTGGGCCAACAAGGTGAACGCGAGCCAGGTGGGCTTCTTCTGCTACCTGCGCCTCATCAACACCGCCCTGCTGCCCGATGTGTATAAGGACTTCCACTCCATCCTGCCCCCCGTGGCTGAGGGCCACAAGGCCGCCGTGTCCCAGATTCTGGAGATTCCCGAGCAGGGCGCGCGCCTGACCGTGACCAACCCCTATCCCGTGGAGACCCTGAAGTGGATCGACGCCCAGCTGGAAACCGAGACCATGATGGTGGCCGCCAACGGCCGCGTGGGCGAGCAGATCGTCCTGAACGACGAAGGCAAGTATGAAGTCATCGACGTGCCCGAAAACAACGGCCTGTATGATTTCGTGCCCGTGACCTGCGGCCAGTTCTTCGCTCCCGGCGATTATTACAGCGCCATTTACCAGATGGCTCCCCACCGCGTCGAGCGCTATGAGGACAGCCAGTGGTACGCCGAAGAAGGCGTGCTGGAGCCCAAGAGCTTCTGGTACCTGCACGACCTGGCGCAGCTGACCGTGGACGAATCCGCCGAGGCCAGCCTGATCTTCACCGAGCTGGATACCTTCATCAAGGAATCTCTCACCACCTTCATCCGGGACGGCGTCACCGATGCGTCCTTCGAGGCCTTCCTCAAGACGGCCAACGATATCGGCGCCCAGCGCTATATCGAGATTTATCAGGACGGTTACGACCGCTACCTGGCCAAGTAACAAAACCCCCTGGCCCCGCTCTCTTTCGGGAGGGCGGGGCTTTTTGTTTGGAACGGCGTTTTTTCCGCGCGTTGGCATGAAAATGTACAGAGAAAAAAACAGCGGAATGTTTTCAATCCTTCCACGGAATTTGGTTCATATTGAGCTATATATGGGAAAACAGGCATTGCCGCCTTTGACCGCAGGATATGAATTTGCAGCCCGCCAGCCGTAGCCGTTAAAAGAACGTGCAGGCAGAAGAGGATATTTGGATGTCAGGAGCGGATAGAGAACAGCCGCAGGTTACGTTTCCGTTCTTATCCGCTTTCCTGGACGCTGCTCTCACAAAAAGGCAAACCCGACGAGCAGGAGGACCGACAGGGTGATGCGGATGACGTGATGGGGGATGTGAAGCTGCCCGCTTTTGATTCCGTTCATGATCGCCGAGGCGCAAATGGCCGAGCATCCAATAAATGCAAAGATGAAATCTCCTTGCTGCCCGGCTATATTGCAAACTGCGGCTGCAATCAGCAGCAGGGAGCCGGCTATCATTATCAAAGCAGAAGGGGACTTCTTTTCGCTTTTGATTTGGCTGACAGCCGCAATCAGCGACAGACCGCCGAACAGCACGCTTACAATCCAGAGAACGATCTGCATTTGAACCTCCGAATTTGGAATTTGTTGATGCACAGAACCTCACATCACAGCTTCTATTATATTCTATTGAAGCAGCGAAATCAATAGCTGCTATTCGGGTTGCCGCGGGGAGGAAGATGTGCAAGTATATCCAAAGTGAATGCCCGTTTTTTGCGCTTCCGGGATTGATTTCTGCGCTGCCATCCTTTATTATAGTATGCAGATGTGTTAAAATTGGGAGGCGGGCATGAGAATCGGCGCGTATCCGTTCAGGGTGACGGGAAATATCGACGAAAACAGAAAAAACATATTCAAAGGAATTGCCGAGGCGTCTTCCCAGGGGCTTAACCTGCTGGTTTTCCCGGAATGCGCATTGACGGGCTATCCGCCGTATGATATTCACGATTCCGCGGCGGTGGATTTTCATCGCGTCGCCGCCTGCCTGGAGGAATTGCAGGCCATTGCGGCAGAAAAGAACCTCTGCATCGTTCTGGGGACAATCCTGAAAGAACAGGAGAAAATCTGCAACAGTGCGGTGGTTTTCACGCCGGATGGCGGGCCGTTCGTCTATGCCAAACGGGCGCTTTGGGGCTATGATAAAAATAATTTTTCCGAAGGGCAAAGCAAGGGTGTTTTCTGGTTTGCAGGCAGAAAAATCGGCGTCCGGATCTGCTATGAGGTCAGGTTTCCGGAATATTTCAGGGAACTGTACCGGGAAAATACAGACCTGAATATCATTTTGTTTTATGACATTTCCAGGCAGGAGGACCCGCAGCGGTATGAACTGATCCGTTCCCACATCCGCACCCGGGCGGTTGAAAATGTCTGCGCTGTCCTGACTGTGAATACCTCCGCATCCTTCCAGACGGCCCCGACAGCATTGTTCGGCAGGTCCGGTCAGGTGCTGGCGGAACAGGAAAGAGGCAGGGAAGGCCTGGTTTGGTATGATCTTGATTTCCCGCCGCTGGACTTTGGCGAACAGGGCAGAAAGGAAATTTCCGATCTGCTGACAAAACCGTAAAGCCGCAGCGGAAATTTCAAACCGGAGAATTCCTGTCAGCCACAATGCCCGCCGAAGATAGAGACTGCAATCAGTGCGGCACCAGCGTCTTACGAGAGGGTAAAAAATGAGAACCGGGGCTTTTACTTGCTATAAGCCCCGGTTTTTTATGTTGGAGTCAGATATTCGAAGCCCGGTAGTTTTCACCCCATGTTTTCATGGCGTCGAGAATCGGTTTCAGGGATTCGCCTAACTCCGACAGCGCGTATTCCACCCGCGGCGGCACTTCGGGGTAAACGGTGCGGGTGATGATCCCGTCCGCCTCCATGGACCGCAGGCTGTCCGTCAGCACCTTCTGGCTGATTCCTTCCAGATTCTTTTGCAGTTCGTTGAACCGCCACGGGCGTTCCAACAGGTTTCGTATAATCAGGAGCTTCCATTTATTTCCGATCAGCTGAACCGTGACCGCCACGGGACATTCGGGAATGAGCTCGGCTTTCGTTTTCATAAAAAATGCCTCCTGCATAAAAATCCGATATTGCATTTCCATTGTAATGTAGGATATACTGCCCGTCAAGCAGTTACAAAAAGGTGCGTATCCCCATCAAAAAGTGCGTACTTGCGCGACAAAAGAATATCCGTACAATAAAAGATACAGGAGCCGAAAAGCGCCCTGAATCTATCAAGGAGGACATGACCATGGCACTTTCCAATCTCGCCGGATGGACGGAAAACAAGGTATCTTCCGCTTGCGGTGCTGCCTGCGGCGCCGCTGACAAGCCCGCGGAAACTCCCGCCGCTTGCGGCGCGGCCGATAAACCCGCCGAGGCTCCCGCCGCCTGCGGTGCAGCCGATAAGCCTGCGGAAAAGCCCGCTGCCTGCGGAACGGCCTGCGGCGCAGGCGACAGGAAATAACCGATCCATTCCCAACCGTTCCCGGCGGGAGCGATCCTGCCGGGAACCACGATTATTCTTTCGGCTCTGCCGATTTACTACTATAAAAGCGGGGACTGACCATGAAGCAGTATTTTTCTTTTCAATGGCATATCACGGATGCGTGCGACCAGCGGTGCAAACACTGTTATATCTTTTCCGGGGATAAGTGCCACGAGCTTAAAAGCATGACCTGGGCGCAGATGGAGGATACCTTCTATAACTGCCTGGACTTCTGCGAGGTGTACGGCCGCCTGCCTTATTTCTATCTGACCGGTGGCGACCCTATCCTGCACCCGGATTTCTGGCGGCTGCTGGCGCTGTTCAAGGAACACAATGTCCCGTTTACCATCATGGGCAATCCGTTCCACCTGAACGACCAGGTGTGCCGGGAAATGAAATCCTACGGCTGTGAAAAGTATCAGCTTTCCCTGGACGGCCTGCGCAAAACCCACGACTGGTTCCGCAAGCCCGGTTCCTTTGACTGCACCATGGAAAAGATTGGCTGCATCAACCGCGCCGGAATGCGAAGCGTGATCATGACGACGGTATCCAAAACAAACCGCATGGAGGTGCCGGGGATCATCGACGCGGTGGTGGCGGCGGGAGCAAACGTGTTTGCCTTTTCCCGCTATGTCCCCAGCGGCGGCGATCTGGACGCCTCCATGACGCCCCAGGAGTACCGGGAACTGCTGGCCATCTGCGACAAGAAATTCAAAGAATATGAGGCGGAGGGCTGCCAAACCTATTTCAACAAAAAAGATCATCTCTGGACGCTCTATGCGTATGAAACGGGGACTTTCAAAATCCCCAAGGACGCCAAGGGGGACATGATATATGATGGCTGCAACTGCGGCAACTGCCATATCACCATCCTGCCTACCGGCGACGTGTACGCCTGCCGCCGCGTTGCGGAAAGCAGGGTGGGCAATGTGTTTACCGACCGGCTGGCCGACGTGTGGGTGTGCGAAATGGAGCAGTACCGGGAGTATGATCGATTTGTCAAATCCAGACCTATTTCAACAAAAAAGATCATCTCTGGACGCTCTATGCGTATGAAACGGGGACTTTCAAAATCCCCAAGGACGC
>CANQKI010000116.1 GCA_947624355.1 uncultured Clostridia bacterium
ACCACTTGGCTGGTTATCTCCGCGTTCTTTCCTCCGGAATTACTTTACTGTCCTATTTGTTTGACAAACTTACATTCGTTTATCCCGGCACAAATGCGATAAAGCTTGCCTTTCCAGCGTTTCCTGTGATACAATGCAAACGAAAAGTTTTTGCAGTGGATAACGTCAGTTCCTGCATATTTGTTTGTTCATAAAAGGGGGGTTTTGGATGCTGCGGAAGATGGTGTCAATCCTGTTGGCGCTCGTTTTGCTTGCTGCCTGTCTGCCGGCTGTTGCGGAGGGATATTCCGATATGCTGGCAAAAGCGGAGGAATATCTGGCCGCCGGGGATCTGGCGAAAGCCCTGGCGAGCTACCAGCTTGCCCAGAGGCTACAGCCGGAGGAAGAAACGGCCCGTTTGGGCGAGGCGAATGTCCGCATTCTTCAGGGGGACCTTTCGGTAGCGATCCCCCTCATCGACGCGGTGCTTGAGCAGAATCCCATTTCCCCGGACGCGTGGGGGCTGAAATGCAGAGCCGACGTTCTGTCGGGGGATATTTCGGCATTTGAGACGGACGTCGTTTTTGCGGAGGTCTGCGGGGCGGAGCTGACGGACGCGTATCTGGCCGCCGCGTCGCTGTATGCAGATGTCGGCATGCCGGAAAAGGCGGCGGAAGTTCTCGCCAAAGCGGATATCGGCGCCATGAATGCGGAACAGCAGCAGCGGTATCGGGAAACGCTGGCGCGCACGGGCGGGGCGGAAGCCGAAAGCGCCGATGCTTCGGCAGGAAACAGCGCGCTGGATTCCGCCTTTGAGGAAGGCAGGCTGATTCTTGAAAATGCAGAACTTCCTGCCATCACCGCAGACGCCGTCGAGATCGCGGACGAAGTGTGGGAAGCGGTGGGAGAGGAAAAGCCGGCGGACTTTGACGCGTTCATTTCCGGTTTTCTTGCCGAAACAACGTTTACATGGCTCTCCCTGTCCCCCTCGGGAAATTCGGGAATCCTTACCGCGGAAGGGCTGCCCGGCATTTGCTGTTATAACGGAAAATACCATATTTTCTATCCTTCCCGGACGCGGGGCGTGGAGGATACGTACGGCAACCTGGCAAAAATGTATAGCATGAGTTACCAAATGCTTCTCGGCAGGGAAGGCGTGGTTTATTCCCCGGACGGGCGGTATGCCGTTATCCTGAATTGCGAGCGCGTGCTGCAGATGGCGCAGTATTATCTGGATCCGGTCGTGATTGATCTGTCGACGGGGGAAATGATTTTAACCGCAACCTATGCAAACAAAATAAATCAGGGCGACATGGCCGCGGTGACGACGGCTGCCTTTTCTTCCGACGGCAGATACCTGTACTATATGGTATATGGGAAAGGGACCGAATTCAGAACGGCGCTGTACCGCTATGACTTTCAGGAAGATAAAACCGAACTGTGCTATTCAGGCAGCGATTTCCATTATTATCCCCGCCTGTTCGAAACGAAAGACGGCGCTTTTCTGATTCTGCAGGATGCGATCCATGCCGACGAAACAATGGGAATCACCCGCATTTCGTTTGAAAACGGCGTATGGACGGGCACTGACCGCCTGTTCGATCAGGGAATAGCGGATTGGCGCTGCCATGAATTGCTGTACTCGGCCCATTCCGGATATGCCGTTGTTTCAGGAGCATGCAGTCTTTTAGGCGGCGTGGATTATGCGTTCCAGCGCATCCGGCCGGAAGAAGATTTTGCGGGGCTGAACCGGTATTACGGCATTTCCAAAGAAGACGGCCGGGTTCTCGCCATGACCGCAGATGAAATAAGCGCACAGCTGGACAGCTGGACAAACCGCTTAAAGGACAGCGGCAAAAGCGTTTCAACCGTATATCATGAAGCACCCGTTCAGTTCATTCTGAAAACGGCGCTGTCGCCGGACGGACGCTATGCCCTCATGCTGACCCTCGATTACGGAACGAATGAAAATCCCACCACAAGCAGACACCTTTATCTCGTACGGCTGGACGATCTTTCCGTCAGGGAAGTTTCCGGTATTGATCCCATAGACATTCGGGTGGGCGATATGAGCGTAAATTTCAGGCCGGTCATCGAATGGAATACGGATACGCTGCTGATTGGAACGAAAGACGGCGTTCAGGCGTACAGGTTTCAGCCGTAATACGCTGCACGGGGCAATGGCCGGGCGGCCTGCAGCTTCGGGCCAGCCCGGCAGCCCCGCGGCGCCGTATGCGGCAGGCTATTTTTCCACAATTTCCAACGCCGGGGCAGGGCGGCCATGGGCCGCCGCCCGGAGGGCTTGCCCTCCGGAGAAAGACAGAAAAACGCCCGTTCGGGGGAGAGCTTGCTCTTCATCCGACGGGTTTTTTCTGGATTTCGTGCTGCCCCGGCGTCTTATCACGACACCCAAAACAGCTCCAGCGGCACATTGTTAGAATATCACGCCCACCCCGTTCCGCAGCCGCGGGTCCAGGGTACTTAGTACCCTGGCGGGTGGGTCCGGGAGGCGCGGAGCCTCCCGGGGGGCCCCAAGAAGATCACGCTCGCCTGATATAGCTGGGCAAAGGGCGGCCGTGGGCGTCGTGGTCATGATCGTGACCGCAAGGACAGTCATGGTCATGGCAATCGTCATGGCAGCCGCAATCGCAGTCCTCGTCCTCGGCGTCTTCCTTTTCCAAGGCGGCGGCCACCGACCAGGCGGCCAGCTTTTCCAGCACGGCGGAAATGATATCTTCTTCGCCCACCACGGTAAAGGCCACCTGCCCGTCCTCGGCGGGCTCCACGGTGGTCACCAGCAGCTGGCCGTCCTCGTCATGCTCCAGCACGGCGTAGGTTTCCCCGGCGTAGGGGGCGAAAAACTTCACATGAAAACGGAACACCCGCCCGTCCGGGGCGGAGAGTTCCACCGGCGCGCCGATGAACTCGTCCATTATTCGTCCTCTTCCTCGTCCATCATGGCCAGGAATTTGTCGAACACAGCCTGGGAAATCTCCTCATCGTCCACGGACACGTAAATGTCCTCGTCCGTGTCGGGGTCCTTTTCGATCTTGAGGATGATGACTTCGCCTTCATCGTCATCCTCTTCCTCGTCTTCGTCTTCCGCTGCCATGAGCACCACGTACAGTTCGCCCTCATGGTCGATGGTGGTCAGGTATTCAAACTGGGTGGTCACGCCGTCTTCGTCGGTCAGCTCGATGATGCCGTCGGGCAGCTCGTTTTCCGTTTCCTCTTCCGGGATATTCTTTTCTTCGTCCATGGTCTTGTCCTCCGTTCAATGAAAATACAGCCGGGAAAAAGATCATTTCCCGCTGTCCAGGTAGCTTTGCAATATCACCGCGGCGGCCACTTTGTCCACCGTATCCTTTCGTTTTTCCCTGCGCATGCCGCCCTCGATCAGGGCGTCCGCGGCGGTAACGGTGGTCAGCCTCTCGTCCTGGAACACGAGGTTCATGCCCGCCCTTTCCAGAAGCCCGGCGAACTGCATCACCTTTTCTGCCTGAAAGCCCACGGTGCCGTCCATATTCCGGGGCAGACCGCACACGCATAAATCGCAGGACAGATCCCGGTACAGGGCGGATAAATGCTTCACGTCCGGGCCCCAGCCCACGCGTTTGTACACGCTGTGGGGGGTGGCGATCAAACGCGTTTCGTCGCTCACCGCCACGCCGATGCGCACGTCGCCCACGTCCAGCCCCAGCACGCGGCTCATCCGTTCAGTTTCTCCGTCACGTAAAAGCGCACCAGCTCTTCCAGAATCTCGTCCCGTTCCAGGCGGCAGATCAGGCTCCGGGCGTTATTGAAGCTGGTGATATAGGTGGGATCTCCGGTCAATACAAAGCCCACCAACTGGGTGATGGGATCATACCCCTTGGCCTGCAGGGCATGGTATACGTGGGCCAGAATATCGGCGGCCGTTTCGCTTCCTTCAGGCAAAGGGCGCATTTTGGTTGTGTCAAATTTCCCCGTCATAACGCCCCTCCTCTCTCTCTTTTCCTATTATTATACACGAATCTTTCCGTGCCCGCAAGGCAAAATATTGTTAGAATTGTGTTAGATATGTAACTTTTGCCAAAAAAATTAAAATCACGCGGCCGGCCGGGTATCGTACAATACCCGCGCCGCGCCCCGCAGGCACACGAACAGGGGCAGGGCCAGCATCATCCCCGCCAGGCCCCACAACAGTCCCCCGGCCGAAAGCAGCAGTAGCACCCACACGGGATGCAGGCCCGTGGCGCCCGCCATGAGCCGGGGAGAAAGAATGTATCCCTCGATCTGCTGCACGGCCACGGTCATAACGACGGCCCACAGCATCCGGGAAAAGCCCAGGGGCAGGGCAAAAAGCGCAATGGGAATTCCCCCGATAATGGGGCCCACGTAGGGAATCAGCTCGCACACGCCCATGAGCAGCCCCAGGGCCAGCCAGGCGGGAATCCCCAGGCACAACAAACCCAGGGCGGTCAGCAGCGCCACGGCCAGGGCCACCAGGCACTGCCCCCGCACATAACAGCCCACCTCCCGCCGCATTTCCCGCAGGGCGGTCAACATCCGTTTGCGGTGCCGCAGGGGAATGAAGAGGGACAGGCGGTAGGTGAATACCTCCCGGTCCCGAAGAAAATAATAGGCCAGGATAGGAGAAAGAAACGCCCGGGAAACGGCGTCCGCCGCCGTGCCGATGCTCCCCAGCACCCCGGGCAGCGCCCCCGTGACCCATTCGCCCAGCCGGGAAAGCCAGCGCCCCGGGGCGTCGGCGTCCAGGGGCAGCGCCTGCAGCCATTCCGTCTGGTACAGCCGGTCGAGGCGCGTCTGAATCCATTCGATCAGCTTGGGGGCCTGGGCGGCGATAAGGGATATCTGACTGACGGTGCTGGGGACCAGCAGGCCGATCATGCCGATGAGCGCCGCCGCCAGCACGCCCACCCCCGCCATGGCCGCCAGAGGCCGGGTCATCCGCTTTTCAAACTGTTTCACGAAGGGCAGGGCCAGGGCGGTGAGCGCCAGGGCCAGCACCACCTGCCAGATCAGCTTGGACAGGGGCCGCCACAGCGCCGCCGCCAGCACGGCCGCGCCGATAGCGACGGCGGCCTGTCCCGCCCGGCTGAGGCCCCGGCCCTTGGGCAGCGTCTGCATGGCGGCCCCCTCCTTTCCCCGTCACAGGCCCATTTTTTTGAGCAGCGATTTTTTCATCTGCCGCATGGCGAAGGAATTGCCGCTTTCCTTGCACTTCATGCCCAGCAGAAAGCCGATTGTGCCGGCCATCATGCATTTGACCATCCTCAGTTCACCTCCTCCCGGGGGCAGGCCACGGTTACGTGCCCGGTGTCGGTTCCCGGCCGCACCGAATAGGCGGTGGCGTACCAGCGGCCGTCAATCAGGTCGTCCACCGGGCCGGAGGACACTTCCAGCGCCGCCACCCGCAGCGTTTCCTCGTTCAGCAGCGCGTCCGTCACCACCCCCAGCCGCGCCCCTTCCGGATCGGTCACCCGGAAGAGCCGGTAGGAGGCGTCCCGGGGCAGCCGGTGCGCCCTGCCGCTGGCAATCACCGATACCTTGCCCACCAGCAGAATCTGCTCCCGGGTCAGCCATTTGGGGCCCATCAGCCCGCCCCGGAACACAATGCCCCGGAGGGTCCGTCCGTCCCGGCTCAGCACCCCCCGCATCACGCTGCCCGCTGTTTTGCCGTCCACGATCACCGGCAGACCCACCATTTTTTTGAGCCCCGTCATCTTCCATCACCCGTTTCTATTCTCTCTCCGCCGGATTGCTTCATGCTGGGAATGATTGCAGAGGCGAACAATATATAATGAAGAAATGCGATTGTTTTTCTCTTCCCGAACGAAAAATATGTGTGCAAAATGGATTGTTCGGCTCTCAAAATTTATTGAAAAAAAACAAAATTTTTTTGAAAAAACGCTTGACAGACAGGAAACGAATGTGATAATATAACAAAGCGCCTTGCGGAAAGGCCCCGGAAGGGGCTGTGAGCGGGGGGCGCGGAGAACCTTGAAAACGATACAGAGAGTAGAAAGAGACGACAGTTAATTCTGAGAATGAGTAGAAAATCTTGGGAAGGCTGGGGGAACCCAGAGAGACCAAGGTGGAAGGATTAAACACAAGAGTTTGATCCTGGCTCAGGACGAACGCTGGCGGCGTGCTTAACACATGCAAGTCGAACGGGGCTAAGGGAAGAGCTTGCTCGGAACTTGGCCGAGTGGCGGACGGGTGAGTAACGCGTGAGGAACCTGTCTCATACAGGGGGATAACGCACCGAAAGGTGTGCTAATACCGCATAAGACCACAGTGCCGCATGGCAAAGGGGTCAAAGGAGGAATCCGGTATGAGGTGGACTCGCGTCCGATTAGCCAGTTGGTGAGGTAACGGCCCACCAAAGCGACGATCGGTAGCCGACCTGAGAGGGTGATCGGCCACATTGGAACTGAGATACGGTCCAAACTCCTACGGGAGGCAGCAGTGGGGAATATTGGGCAATGGGCGGAAGCCTGACCCAGCAACGCCGCGTGAGGGAAGAAGGTTTTCGGATTGTAAACCTCTGTCCTCAATGAAAAGTTAGAGATGGTAATTGAGGAGGAAGCCCCGGCTAACTACGTGCCAGCAGCCGCGGTAATACGTAGGGGGCGAGCGTTGTCCGGAATGATTGGGCGTAAAGGGCGCGTAGGCGGCCTGTTAAGTCTGGAGTGAAAGTCCTGTTTTTAAGATGGGAATTGCTTTGGATACTGGAAGGCTTGAGTGCAGGAGAGGTTATCGGAATTCCCGGTGTAGCGGTGAAATGCGTAGAGATCGGGAGGAACACCAGTGGCGAAGGCGGGTAACTGGACTGCAACTGACGCTGAGGCGCGAAAGTGTGGGGAGCAAACAGGATTAGATACCCTGGTAGTCCACACTGTAAACGATGAATGCTAGGTGTAGGAGGTATCGACCCCTTCTGTGCCGGAGTCAACACAATAAGCATTCCGCCTGGGGAGTACGGCCGCAAGGTTGAAACTCAAAGGAATTGACGGGGGCCCGCACAAGCAGCGGAGCATGTGGTTTAATTCGACGCAACGCGAAGAACCTTACCAGGTCTTGACATCCAATAAAAGCAGTAGAGATACTGTGTGAGCTTGCTCGTATTGAGACAGGTGGTGCATGGTTGTCGTCAGCTCGTGTCGTGAGATGTTGGGTTAAGTCCCGCAACGAGCGCAACCCTTA
>CANQKI010000117.1 GCA_947624355.1 uncultured Clostridia bacterium
AACTGTTCGGGCCTGACGGCGCTGGATGTATCCAATTTTGATACGGCAAACGTGACAAGTATGTCCTGTATGTTCCTTGGCTGTTCAGGCCTGACGGCGCTGGATCTGTCCAATTTTGATACGGCCAATGTGACGAATATGAAGTCAATGTTCAAAAACTGTTCGGGCTTGCAGAGCATCCGGGTATCCCGGAAATTTGTTGTTCCGAAAACGAACATAACCAAGACCGACATGTTTAAAAACTGCCCTGCCGGCGGCCTGACCTATATCGATTGACAGCTTCCATACAGGCGGCAGCCTGTTTTCCGATGTGCTGGCGGCAGGATGAACGAAACGCCCGGCAAGCGCAGCAGGAAACAGGTTAAGTTTCGCCACGACGCCGCACACGCAACAAACATCTTTGCCGTCGTTCCCCACGCCGGGGCAGGGCGGCCATGGGCCGCCGCCCGGAGGGCTTGCCCTCCGGAGAAAGACATGAAAACCCCCTCGGGTGGGAGCTTGCTCACTTCCCGAGGGGTTTTCTGGCTTTCGTGCTGCCCCGGCGTCTTATCACGACACCCAAAAGCAACAGCGGCACATTGTTTGAATACCACGCCATCCCCGTTCCGCAGCCGCGGGTCCAGGGGGATCATCCCCCTGGCGGGTGGGCCCGGGAGGCACGAAGCCTCCCGGGGGTTCCCTGCTCCGGTCACTTCAGCAGATGCACGGTTTCATCGCTGTAGGTAAGCTTCACGCCGATGGCGTCCGGCAGGGCGTCGATCATGATGGTGTCGCTGAGGACGACGACAGGCCAGGCGGAATCATCGCAGGCGCCGGACATGCTGACGCCGGTTGAGAAGTGTTCGCCATCCGCACCCACGATCTCCACCTGATAGCAGTCTTCCACCCATGCTTCGTTTTCGTGGTCGACGGCATCGGAAGCGGTAAAGGTGGTATAGACGTAAGCGCCGGTAATGCGCAGTTCCATCCGCACGTTTTCCAGGCGGAACCCGCCCGTAGCCAGGGTCTCTTCGGGCACATAGGTTTTTTCGGCCAGGATGCTGCGGTTCACGGGAATGGTATATTCGGGACGGTCCTGCCATTGCCGGGTCATTTCGCCCGTTTCGGGGTCGATGGCGGAAACGCTGAGGAAAAGTTCAAGGGATACAGCGTCGCCAAGCGCTTCGGGATTCACGGTAAACCCGCTGAAATCAACGAACGCGCCTTCCGCGTCGTGGAGGTAATCCTCGTACTGGTCGTCGGAATATTGTCCGGGCTGGGGAACGGCGTGAACGGCGTAGAGGGGCAGGTTCTTTTGCCGGGCTGCCTCCAGCCAGGTTGTGCCCTCCGCCAGGCCCAGGCGGGCAAGCTCGGTATCCAAATAGGAAGAAGAAATGGGCATGCCGTAATCTTCGGTGGACGCCAGCAGGGCGGCGCTGCCGTCGGTCATGCGGGCGGAAATGGAAACGATGCCCGTCATGCCGTCGCACAGGGCCTCATCCACGGTGAATGTAATGGGCCCCAGCTCATAGGCGGTATGTTCCACATTATTCAGCGCCTGCTGCATGGGCGAAGGCACGCTGCCATGATAGAACCGGCCGAAGAAATCGCTCCAGCCCACGCTTTCGCTGACGGCCAGGCCCACCGACATGGTGGCAAACACAATCAGCGCGGCCAGCAGCACGGGGCTCAGCCGGTATTTTCTGCTCTTTGTTTTCTCCTCTTCCTTCACGGAGCGCGCCGTCCGAACCAGCAGTTCCCTGACGTCCGGCGGAACGGGTGCAAAAGCGTTGCGAAGGTTGGGTTCATCCGTCGGTTTCCGGTGATCCTGAACGTGCTTCATTCTTCACGCAGCTCCTTTCTCAGTTGTTGTTTGGCCCGGTAAATGCGGCCGCGGACCGCGCTGATAGGGATACGCATGGCCTGCGCGGCCTCGGCATAGCTCATGCCCTCCGAATAGACCAGCACCAGCGGCAGCCGCAGGCCGGCCGGCAGCGTATGCAGCGCCACTTTCAGCACGGGATCGGGGGGCGGCACGGAAGGCTCGGGCACCTCGTCCAGGGCCACAAGCCGGCGGCGGGCGCGCAGCATGGTGTTGCAGTTATTGATGACAATGCGCGTCAGCCAGGGGCGGAAGCTGCTTTCGTTCTTCAGCGTTTCCCGTTTTTCCCAGGCCCGGAGCACGGCGTCCTGCAGCGCGTCCCGGCAGTCCTCCTCATTCCGCAGGATCGAAATCGCCACCCGGTACATCGTGTCCGCGTGCGCCTCAATCCCTTCTATGAAGGCTTCCTTCGTCATCTCATCACTTCCCCGTTTCTGATAAGCTTCCACCCATATAGACGCACAGGCACATGGATTCGTCACGCGCCCGGAAAAATTTTTTGCGGCGCGTTTATCGTATCACACGGAAACCGCATTCCGCAACTCCCGACGGGCGCCCCGGAGGCAGGGGAAAATGATCCCGTTCCCAGGCGCATATACTGGGGCGGAGGTGAACGCGCATGCTTTCGTTTCTGTATTGGCTTTTTCGGGACGCGCTGTTTTTCTTCGGCATGCTGTCCGGCCATAGCAGCTTTCCCAAGCCCCTGTCCCGGGAGGAGGAACAGGCCGCTATCGCCGCCATGCAGGCGGGGGACGAGGACGCCCGGCTGAAGCTGATCGAGCACAATTTGCGGCTGGTGTCCCATATTGCCAAAAAATACTCCGTGCCCGGCTTCACCCAGGACGACCTGGTGTCCGTGGGCTCCCTGGGGCTGGTCAAGGCCGTGAACACCTTTAAGCCGGAAGCAGGCACCGCCCTGTCCGCCTATGCGGCCAGGTGCATCGAAAACGAGGTGCTCATGCTGCTGCGGGCGTCCAGGAAACGCAAGGGCGAGGTTTCCCTGTCCGACCCCATCGGCACGGACGGCGAGGGCAACGACATCACCTTCATCGACATCCTGGGCACCCCGCCCGGCCAGGTGGAGGACCAGGTGGTGCACAAGGTGGCCATGGAGCGGGTGCGGCAGCTGGTGCGGAAGCTGCCTCGGAAGGAGCGCACCGTCATTGAAATGCGCTACGGCCTGCTGGACGGGGTCATGCACCCCCAGCACGAAGTGGCCGCGCTGCTGGGCATTTCCCGCTCCTACGTGTCCCGCATGGAAAAACGCGCCATCGACATGCTGCGTTCCGGCATGGAAGGCGGGGAAGAAGAATAAGTGGGGAAAATATTTCAAAATTATCACAAAGAAATGAGGCAAGTGGGTGTATAGTGGGCAATATAGAACGATTTATTATTATTTTTGCAATATTTTTGTAATTATAGAAGTGAATCTGTCACTCTTTAGAAAGTCCGAACGACAGCGGCTAACAGCGAATGGTTAAAATGGGGGAAATCTGCCGGCCGTTTGCGTGTAATGTGCTGCTTGTAAAATCACAAAAACCCGGCTGGAATGCCGGGCGAATAAGCGCGTGACGACAAAATCAGCCGTTCTTGACGGTTTCGATATTATCAATAATCAGTCTTCCCGCCGTGCCGTAATAATTCCCTTGAAAACGGACGTCGATATAAATTTTCTTCGCGTCCTTATCGACGGCAAATTCTTCGCCGTGCTTCTGCGGCATGGCAAAACGAATGGTATTCGGCAGCAGCGGCAGGTTATTGCACGGCAGGGTTTCGGCAACGACGGAATGTCTTCCCGGATGCAGGGTCGTTTTCAGGCAATATCCGCTGTCCAGGGCGCCGATCAGTTGATTATCGATATAAATATTGCAATTCAGGAATTTCCCCATGACGGTGGGATTATCACGGCTGATGATCGTTTCGATTGCGGGCATTTCTTCCTGCTCCTGAGCGATAGGACAGCCGCAATGCGGGCAGGAAACCGCCAGGCTGGACACTGTTTTTCCGCATTCGGGGCATTGAATCAAAGCCATAGAAAAACTTCCCTCCTTTATTCAAATCGGTCTTCAATGTTATTGTTGTTCCTGTCACAGCTGCTGCAATAGTAGTCAAAAGGATCATACGTCTTGTTTTTGCAGGTGTCGTTTTTCCCCATGCACCAATATTCCCCTGCTTTCAATGTATCGGAAGAACTGCCCGAAGAACCGGATGAACTATAAGAAGGTTTTTGGGTCGGCGCTTTTGTCGGGCTTTTGGTCGGGGCAGCTGTCGGAACGGGCCGCGGTGTTGCGGGAATGGTTGTTATGTCATATACAGGCACGGCAGCGCTGCTTTTTTGCAGCGAAGCAGCGGCTTTGCTTTGCGCAGAGAAAGAATTTGCAGAAATGCCCGTGCCGATTACGACGCCGAAAAGCACAAGAACAACCGCATACAGAATCGCTTCCCATGTGCGCAGTCTGACCCGGGCCTTTTTTCTCTTTCCTGTTCCGGTCGATGCCGACCGGCGCTGCGTGTTTTTCACCAGCTCATGCCCGCAAAAGGGGCAAAAACCTCTTGTGCTTTCCACTTCTCTTCCGCATTCCGGACAACGGATAAATTCCATAAAAGCCTTCTCCCCTTTTCTTTATAAAATGTGGCACAGCGTCATGATTTGCGCGTTTCGGGCGGTAACAGCGCTGTAATAGGCGTTCAGCGATGTAAGCTGGGCGATGGTAATGGAATAGCCCTTGATCTGGCAGACCTCGTTATGAATGGCCTGTACGGTGCCGGTCATGTAGCTGACCTGCTGATACAGCATATACTGGTTTTGTTTTATGGCTTCCAGGTTTTCAATGATGGTGCTCAATTGGGAAATAACGGTGTTCATCCGCAGTTCGTTTTCGTACAGGTTGTACGCGCCGTTCGGTCCTTCCAGTGCAGTGCAGCGCCCGGACATAAAGTATTCGCAAATACTGGTGAGGGCGGGCAGGGTGCGGTATTTGGGATAGATAAAATTCAGCGCGTAAAGCTTTTCCAGCGCTTCCTCGCTGGCTGCCAGTTCAACGTTGAATTTTTCGTGCATCGTATCGTTTGCGGCTTGCCATATCTGAATATTTTCGTTATATTTTGCGGCTTGCCGTGCGTTTTCCGTTTCGATTGTTTCTTTGCTATTCCGATAATTCATTGCCAATCGGCTATTGCTTTTCTCTATCGCCCGTGTGTGTTCGTCATGATTATGTATGAATATGGCAGAAAAGAATAATAAAATTAAGCCCAATATCATAAAGATTAATGCGCCACCTTTTTCTCCGCTATTAAGAACCACCAAAGCCGATATAAAACAAAGGAAGCTCGTGAATCCAAAACCAACGGGAAACACAAGATCATTCAGTGTCCAGTCCGCTGTACTAAAATAAGTCGGTTTTTCCGGAAGCTGCTTTTGAACAAGCTCCGGCTTAATGTCGTTCCTGCTTCGATCATAATCCTGGATAATCAGCTTTTGTGTTTCGATATCCGTTTCAATACAAATGGCAGATTGCAGATATTGAAGCAGCGAGGGACGGGGGGCATTGTTTGCTGCGGTTGATTCCCTGGCCCGATGATTTACGCGTGCTTCTTCCCACTTATTTTCCGGCTGTTGTACCGGGGGTATTTTTGCCCCGCAAAACGAACAAAACTGGCTTGCATTGTCGATTTCTTTCCCGCAGGCAGGGCATGGCGTCATAGACATGGCAAGGCGCTCCTTTCTACATCCTTCGCTGAAATCCACTTCATAATATCACAAAATGAGATACTTTGCAATATCTCATTTTGCGATGGCTATAATGAATTTCATGGAGGTGGAGCACATGCGGCTGCGCGATTTGCGGGAAGACCACGATTTGACCCAAAAAGCGCTGGCCGATTATCTGCACATCCGCCAGAACACCTATTCCCAATATGAAACGGGCCAGCGGCAGATTCCGGTGGAAACGCTCGTGCGGCTGGCGCTGTATTACGATACGTCGGTGGATTACCTGCTGGGGCTCACGGCGGAGCAAAGGCCCTATCCGAGAGAGAAAAAAATCGCGAATCTGAACAAATAGACAGACGCCTCCTGCTTTGGCTGTGCCGCTGATTCCGGCGGCCGGACAAAAAGGATAAACGAAAATTACTGCAACCGCAACGGAGAAAAGCCACATTTCGCAACAACGCTTGTACGCGGCAAGCGTTTTTCTCAATTCGAGCAGCAAGATGAGCGAAACACTTTACGAACACAGCGGAAAATGCGTTCTGCTTCTCAACGGCTCTTGCACACAACAAGATGCTTTGTCGTCATCCGTCCGCCGGGGCAGGGCGGCCATGGGCCGCCGTCCGGAGGGCTTGCCCTCCGGAGAAAGAAAAAAGCCTGGCCGAAGGGCGTGCTTGCACGCAATTCGGTCGGGCTTTTGGCTTTCGTGCTGCCCCGGCGTCTCATCACGACACCCAAAAGCAACAGCGGCACATTGTTGGAATATCACGTTCACTCTGTTCCGCAAATGCGGGGTCCAGGGGGATCATCCCCCTGGTTCAGGGGTCCGGGGGCCGAAAAGGCCCCCGGGGTCCCTGCGTTACACGGGCATAGTGCCGTCCTGCTTGTTGTAGGAAGCGGGATCGGCCTTGAGCTGCTGGGCCTGGCGCCACTGGAAATACTTTTCGGCCACCTGGGGGAAGAGGGCGTAGGAGAGCACGTCTTCCTCCTGCTGGCTGTACTGGGCCATTTCCTTGCGGTAGCCGTCCAGCTCGGGGGCGATATCGTCGGCGGGGCGGTAGGTAATCACCTTTTCGTCGCCGATGCACTTTTTGCGCACGTCCTCATTGACGGGGGCGGGCAGGCGGCCGTATTCGCCGCGGAGCAGACCCTTGGATTCCTTGGTGACCATCTTATACCGTTCGCCGCCCAGCACGTTCATGACGGCCTGGGTGCCCACGATCTGGGAGGTAGGGGTGACCAGGGGCGGGTAGCCGAAATCGGCCCGCACCCGGGGCACTTCTTCCAGCACCTGGTAGTATTTGTCCATGGCCCCGGCCTGCTTGAGCTGGCCGATGAGGTTGGAGAGCATGCCGCCGGGCACCTGATACTGCAGCGCTTTCGCGTCCACGGAGAGCACCTTGCCCGGGTCGCGCCAGCCGTCCTTGGTAAGCCGGTCGGCCACGGTGCGGAAATGCTCGGCGATCTGGGCCAGCAGGTCGGCGTCCAGGCCGGTATCGTATTCCGTGCCCTTGAGCACGGCCACCAGGGATTCGGTGGCGGGCTGGCTGGTGCCGCCGCCCAGGGGCGACAGGGCGGTGTCGATCACGTCCACGCCGGCCTCGATGGCCTT
>CANQKI010000118.1 GCA_947624355.1 uncultured Clostridia bacterium
ACTGCCCCAGCACAGCGATGACGAAATTGGGCACGGAGCGCCCCGTAATAGCCAGCAGCGAGCAGAATGCGTCGATCCATGTGCTCTGCTTCATGGCCGCGATCACGCCCAGCACAATGCCCACCGCCGTGCCGAAGACCACGGCCTGAAGCCCCAGCTGCACGCTTGGCCCGATGCGATGGCTCAGCAGCGTCGTGACCTTCTGATCGGAAAACTGAAGCGAGATGCCAAAATCCCCGTGCAGCACGTTCCACAGATAGTCTCCGTAGCGGTCGAGCAGCGGTTTGTTCAGTCCGTATTTTTCGTTCAGCATCTGAAGCTGAATTTCCGTCAGCCGGTCCTGGTTGTTGTACGGCGTGCCCGGCAGAAGATTCATCAGAAAAAATGTCGCGCTTGTGATCAAAAACAGTGTCAGAATCATACAGGCCAGGCGCTTGCATAAAAATGCAGCCCATCGCTTCATAATACCCTCCTGTCTCTTATAGGAAGCGGGCCCCCGTTTCGCACCGGGAGCCCGCCGGATGTTTTATCAATCTGCTCCATCTGCGAAATAGGCGCGGGTGAGATCAAACACGGAATTGCCAAGTTGATGCGTCGTATAGCCTTCGAGCGCCGGATTGACCAGATAGCCATTGACCTCCTGCTCCAATGGAACGACCACCGCGTTGTCGATCAGGTGCTGATTGGCCTGACGGAGATGCTCCCAGCGGGCGGTAAAGTCCGTGCCATCCTCGTTGTTCAGCGCGTTGATCAAATCGGTCAGCTCCTGCGCCTTCCATTGCGCGTGGTTGTGCGCATAGCTGGCTTCGAACTGGTTTGGATAGGAGGTGGGATCATAATCGCCCGTCCAGCCGCCCAACGCCAGATCAAACTGAAAGCTCATCATCTCTTCAAAACGCACGGATGCGGGTACGTTGGCCAGATTGATGGTCAGTCCAGGCAGATTCTTCTCATAAGCGGATTGGAGATAGGTGCCGATCTTAATGGATTCGTCGGTATCCGAGGTCACCAGGCGCAGCGCAATGCCATCGACACCCAACTCCTCCAGCCCTTTATTGAAATATGCCTGCGCCGCGGGAATGTCGGTATAGACCAGCGTACCGAAGTCCTCCGCCACGCTCTTGCCCTCCGGGCTGGCGGCAATGCCGTTTGGAATCACACCTACCGCCGGAACGGCCGCTTCGTTCAATACCGCGCTGCAAAGCTCGTCGCGGTCAAGGCCGTATAGCAGCGCCTTGCGGATATTCTCGTTCTGCAAGTATTGATTGGAAGAGATGCCAAGCTCCAGATTGGTCATGCGCAGGGAATTGACCTTGATAAGATCGGGCTGGCCTTCGTAGAGTGGTACAAAATCGCTGTTCAGGAATACGCCGTCCAACTGACCTGCTTCATAGAGGTTGATCGCGGTGTTGGCGTCCTTGACTACCTGAATGTCAATTTCATCGAAATAAACGTTGTCCTTATCCCAGTAATAGGGGTTCTTGACATATTTCCACTGAATGTCCGTACCGTTCCAGTCCTGCAAAATAAACGCGCCGCTGGCAAGCAGACTGTCGGCACTCAGGCCGTACTGATCGCCCTTTTCCTCGCAAAAGGCCCGGTTGACCGGCGCATAAGCGGTGTCCGTCAGCTTCTTGGTGATATAGGGGTCGGGCGCCTCCAGTGTAAACTCCACAACGAATTCTGAAGCGGTGCGCACGCCCAGTTCTTCTACGGGGAGTTCTCCGGCGCGGACGGCATCTTTGTTTTTGATGGCGGCGATGGACGTATTCTGTGAGCCCACCGCAGGATCGAACACGCGCTGTACGGCGTACACAATGTCGTCGGCCTTGATCTGCGTGCCGTCCGCATAGTACGCATCATGGCGCAGCGGAACGGTGACGGTCAGGCCGTCGTCGCTGACTTCAGGAAGTTCTGAGGCAAGATTGGGAATCGCCTCGGCGTTTTCATCCAAACGGTAAAGCGTGTCGGCAAAGTAGGCCACGGCCTCGGCGGAAAGAATATCGTAGGTCTTGCCCGAATCCATAGTTGTGATTTCTCCCTGAATGAACCAGTGGAGAACGTGCTTTCCTTCCCCGGCAGAGGCGGAAACAGCCAGGGAAGCGATCAGAAACGCCGAAACAAGCAGAGTGATCAATTTTTTCATGTGAAAATCCTTCTTTCTTTATGAATGATGCATTGCATGAATGATGTGAGCACAGACATTCGGTTTCGACTCAGCATCACAGCCTTCAGACGTTTTGCCGCAGAATGGATGGATATCATCGCTGCGTCCTCCTTGATTCATGTTCCGGCTTTTTCGCCGCGGAAAGATCATAGCATATTCGCCCTGCTCCGTCTAATTGGAATCTTCTATGTGCACCTATCAATTCGGTTTATCGGTTGGTTTCGGTATTTCGTTGCTGGAAGCGTTCAAATACGTCTGGATTTCCTGCACATAATGGCGGCTCAATTCGTTTAGCTCCATTCCTTTTTTGGTCAGATAGCCGATTTCCATGACGCTGTTGCGATTTTCCGCATCGTCGAGAAACGGCACGGCGACGTATTCCGGGCCGTTCAGCTCTTCACAGATGATGCCCGAACAAAGTGTATAGGCGTTCAGGGCAACCATCAGGTTCAAATTCGTCGCGCGGTCTGTCGTATGGATCGTGCGCGGATATTCCTTCGTGGTCAGGATTTCCTCGGCAAAATAGAAGGAGCCGTTTCCGCCCTGCTCAAAGGACAGGCACGGATAGTCCTTCAGTTGCTGAAAAGAAATGCCCGGCAGCGCCGCCAGCGGATGATTGCGGCTGAGATAGACATAGGCCTGGCACTGCGTCAGCGGGTGGAATTCGACGGCCTTCGCCTCGAACATCTTTGTCAGGATCGCCCGGTTGAAATCCGAAAGATACAAGATCCCAATTTCGCTGGTCAGCGTGGCTACGTCCTCGATGACGGCCTGCGTCCGGGTTTCGCGGATAGCGAAATCATAGCTGGCCGTATCGTAGGAGCGCACCATGCGCGCAAAGGCCTGCACCGCAAAGGAGTAATGCTGCGTCGAAACGCCAAAGTGCTTTCGTCGTCCGCCAGCGGCGAAAAAGCGATCGTTCAGCTCCTCCATCTGCATCCAGACCTGTCGGGCATAGGAAAGCAGTTCGGCTCCATCGCGCGTTGGCGTGACACCGCGCCCGGAGCGAAGAAACACCGCAAAGCCAAATTCGCGCTCCAGCTCCTTGACGGCACTGGTCAAATTGGGTTGGGAGACATAGAGCAGTTCCGCCGCCTTGTTCATGCTGCCCGTTTCGGCGATGATCAGAATGTAGTGTAGCTGCTGAAGGGTCATCTTTTTCACTGCCTTTCGTTTGTTTGAATAAAGAAATAGAAAAAACCGGAAAGCTCCGATGGAGCCTCCCGGTCAAATCCTTGACGTTTCATCAACGACAACGGGTTTTTATAAAAGGAGAGCGCATCGAAACCATGGCAAAGCAAACCATACCCATGGCACACATGCGCATCTGCCTATTCATCACGAATGCCATTGCCCTGCTCACAAGCGTTCCCTCCTTTTCCGTATCCTGTCATCGGATGCATTATAAACCAATTTACTTACTATGTAAATAGGAATATCTGAAATGGACGTATTCTCTTTTTTTATCTCCAGCTATAAGGAATATGCAGGAACGCATCCACCGGAACCTACGCAGCTCTTTGACGCCAGCTGTACGCCGATCCATTTCTGCGATCATCCCGTGACCGCTATGCTGATGATCCGTATGCTTTCAGGGATTTTCATCACACTACATCATTACTTTTTCGTTTGCATGGGCATAAAAAATTTTCTTTGGTTGATAGCTCATAACGCGGCACCAGTCTTTTTCAAGCCCTGGATGAGCTTCATAAGCGTCCAAAAATTCGACAGGTTCCAAATCGCCAACAATGCAATTCCCATTGTCTAAAATGATGGAAACGCTGTCCGCACTATGGCTTGGTGTGCTGATGATTTCTCCTTTGATTCCCATTGAGGACAGAAATTCACGACTGCCAGCGCAGCTTATGACCGTAGCGCGACTTTCGTTGATTGGAATATATTTGAACCGCTTTTCCCGGCTGAAGATATCATCAGAAAAATGAACATACTCGGTTTGCGTATCTATCAACAGCAGTTTTACGCCGTGTTCCATCAGCTCACTAATAAGGCCGATATGGTCTGGGTGATAATGTGTAGCCATCACATACGTTATATCCCGCACATCTATGCCATGCTTTTTGATTTTTCTGTAAAATGCTGGAAGTGTTCCGGCATAATCTGTATCGATCAGTAGATTGGCTACCTCCCCGGATAGCAAAAAAGTATTTGTATTCCCATATCGAAGTTTTACCATGCGCGTTGTCCTCCTAAATCCCGATTTTCGCTTTCCGCCAAGCGAGATTTTTATGCTACAGACATTTTTCACCCTCACACTTTCAACCGGTTCATCCACCTGCGGCGCTTGAAAACGACAAGGGAGACGGCAAAGCGGATGCATTCCTCCAGGGACAGGGTGAGGTAAACCATCGGGATGGGCCAGTGGCATACGAAAGCTGAGAGGATGCCCAGAGGGACGCCGAAAAGCCATGTACCCATCACGTCGATGACCATGACGTAGGTTGTCTTCCCGCCGCTGCGCAGGATGCCGCTGCCGATGATCATGTTCAGCACCTTGAAAGGCATGACTGCGGCGTAGGCGGCGAGAATCTGGATCGTCAATTCCCGGATGCCGGCTTCCACATTGAAAATGCGTACATACCAGGGGCTTACAAAGAAAATCATCACAGACAGCAGCAGGGAACCCGCCAGGCCGTAGAGGAGGAGCTTTTTCGCCTCCCGGTAGGCCATTTCCTTGTCCCCCTCCCCAAGGCGCTTGCCGATGAGGATTGCCGCCGCCTGGCTCAAGCCGCACAAGGCCCCAATTGCCAGGGACTGCACGGGATTCGTCAGCGTCATAGCGGCGGTGGCGTCGGTGCCCAGGTGTCCGTAAATGCCCGCATACACATTCTCGCCCAGAACCCACATGCATTCGCTGACCAGCAGCGGCAGCAGCATGGAAAGGTATTGCTTCCAGTCGAAGGGACGGGTTGCGGCATTTTCCACCCGCTGGTGGTATTTACCGTACATTCCAAGAATAACCATGAAGTAAACAAACTGTGAGAGCAGCGTGGCCAGTGCCGCGCCCGTGACACCCAGCGCCGGTGCACCCAGCTTGCCAAAGATCAGTATCCAGTTGAGGCCGGTGTTGACCGCCGCCGAAGCGATTCCGGCGTACAGAGGAAGGGACGCCTTTTCCCTGCACCGCAGGGAAGTGGACAGGATGGTGATCCCCGCTGCGGGGAAGAACGTGCCGGAGACGATCGACAGATACCGCCCCGCCACTGCCGCAGTCGTGCCGTCGTTGATATAAAGGCTCATGATCCGCTCCGGAGCAGCAACGCCGGCCAACATGAACAGCGCGGCAAGGATGAAGCATACCCGCAGATTGAGGGCTATGCTCCGCCGCGTTTCGGCAACATTCTTCTGGCCCATATATTGGGAGATCATGATTCCCGCCACAGCGCCCACAGCGGAGACCACCACATGGAATATCCCCGTGAATTTCCCGGCCAGTCCCACCGCAGCCACTTCCACACCTCCAAGTTGGCCAATCATGACCTGATCGACCACACCGAAGGACGCCTGAAGGAGGGACTGCAATGCTACGGGAATGGCCAGCGCACAGACGGAACGGAAAAAGGACTGCTTTTTCATGGAAACACCTCCTGACAGGTTGATGATAACCGATCAGAAGGTGTACTTTCAAAGCTTAAATACGTAAGTCGTATGGAGAAAATCACACGTCGGTTTCATTGAAAATGACCATAAAATGTCTGAACGATTCAGTCAGCGGTTCCTCGTGCTGTTCCGAATCACCAGAGACGTGGAGAGGGTCACGACGGGTGCCACGATCTCACCGGCCCGCATTTTTGCGATGGCGTCCAGCGCCGTCCTGGCACGTTCCGCGTTGTCCTGACGGACAGAGGTCAGAGACGGGTAAACCAACCCGCAAAGGGGTGTATCGTCAAATCCGGCGACGGAGATTTCGCCCGGTATATCGATACCGCTGCTTTGCAAAAAATGGATGAGGTCAACAGCGTAATAGTCCGATACGGCAAAAACAGCGGAGAAGCTTCTGAGTTGCGGCAGCTTCTCCCGGTAGAAAGCCATCCGTTCCGTCTTGACCATCGGGATCATCATAAATTCCGCGCCGCTCCCGAAACCCTCCCGAAATCCCTTCCAGCGTTCCAGATCCATGTCCGTATCGTTGTCCGCGAGGCAAAGAGCGCGCTGGTGCCCGCAAAGGCGGAAATACTCGCCCACTTGAAATCCCCCGTGCCGGTCGTCAATGTTCACGGCGCAGACGCGCTCCGTTGTGACGCCACAGGCGTCATAGACCGCGAAGGGAATGCGGACATTTTCCCGCAGGTACCTGTAATCCGCGCTGCAAAAGCCGATCAGCACCAGCCCTTCCAGATTCCACATGGTGGCGAAGGAGACAATCTCGTCCAGGTCATTCGCGGTTTTCACCATCATCTGCAATCCGCATCGGACCGTCTCCGCGCTCAAGGCGTTGAGCGCCGAAGCAATGAAGGCGTCCTCCAGAACATGAGATTCATATTTCTCATGGGCATTGATGACCACTCCCACGATTTTCGCAGGGTTTTCCGCCAATAGCACCTCCGCTGCCCGCGGCAGATACCCCCGCTCCTCTAAGGCGCGGCGCACCCTGACAGCCGTTCGCTCCGACACCATGCCGATCTTGCCGTGGAGCACATAGGACACCGTCGCCGTACTGAGCCCCAGTTCCGAGGCAATATCCGAAAGCCGTACTTTTTCTTCCATGTTCTGCCTCCCTTGGGAAGACGAAAACGCTGCCCCATGATCTCATGGTTTCCGCTGGATGAAACCGTCGAGCGTGACGCTCTCCCGGAAATCATGGTTCTTTGCTCCACGCCGCGTCCGTGCCCGCTCAACCGTCCCCGGTCACGTAAATTGTGCTCCGGATCATGCCCATCCAGCAGGTGTAGGGAATCGTGCCTTCCTGTTCCGGGGTGAAGCGGATCACGTTGTCGCCGGGCTGCAGGGGGATGCTGAGGTCAAACGCCGGGAT
>CANQKI010000119.1 GCA_947624355.1 uncultured Clostridia bacterium
CCGTCCGTGCGCGCCCCCTGTTCCTTCAGGATCCACACCACCGTATGCGGCCGGCCGGGGTCCTCCGGGTCCGGCACCTCCGCGCCCGTTTCGTCCGTCTTTGTCTTCTGCGTATAGTCCGCCGGGTAGTAGCGCACAACCACGTCCTTGCCGTCCACCTGGCCCGCGGCTTCGTAATACCCATTTTCCGTCAGGACAGGCGCGGGCTCGGCCTTCATATCCAGCGTCACTTCTTTGTACGACGCCGCCGTGAAGTCCACCCCCGGATCCAGCTTATCCCGGACGGTGATGTCCGCCGTTTCGTCCTTGTAGTTCTCCCAGGTGACTTCGTACGTGATTTCCTTCCCCACGTCCACCATCATCCCGTCCCCGGGGTTCGTCTCGGTCTTCTTCGGCTTCCCGGTGGGATTCTCCACAATGTTCGTGTCGATGCCGTAGGTATTGTTCATGTCAATGTGCGCTTTGTTCAGCAGCAGCCGGTCCGGGTCATTGGGATCGGGCACGGCGTCCGGCGCGTCATAGCTCCACTTCAGCTCCACATCCGCATTGACCTTCACCACCAGCGTCACATACCCTTCCGTTCCGAAGGGCTGTTCCCCCGGCACCTTCCAGGTCACCGTCCGCGTCGCTTCGTCGTACGTGATGTCCACGCCCGCGGGCTTTTCCTTCCCGTTCTCATACCATTCGTTGCTTTCGTCCTCTGCCCGGCCGAACTTCGCCTTCACAAAGTCCGCCCCGATATCCAGCCGGTCCGTTACCGTGATCGTGGCCGGCACCCGTTCGCCCTTTTCGTTGCGCACGCCGCTGTACCACTTGATCTCATACACCACTTCTTCGCCCACATGCACGGTCTCCCCCGCCCCAGGCTTTACCTCGGTCTTTTCCGGCAGCGGGTTCTCCACGATGTTCGTATACACTTCATCGTCGTTCCCCACCTGCACGCTGGCGCGGTTGTACACCATGTGGTCCTCTGCCGCCGTGTTCACGTCCGCTTCCGGATCCGCATAGCTCCAGGCAAAGTGCGCCTTGTCGTTCACCGTCACCGTCAGCGTCACCGCGCCGTCCGTGCGCGCCCCCTGTTCCTTCAGGATCCACACCACCGTATGCGGCCGGCCGGGGTCCTCCGGGTCCGGCACCTCCGCGCCCGTTTCGTCCGTCTTTGTCTTCTGCGTATAGTCCGCCGGGTAGTAGCGCACAACCACGTCCTTGCCGTCCACCTGGCCCGCGGCTTCGTAATACCCATTTTCCGTCAGGACAGGCGCGGGCTCGGCCTTCATATCCAGCGTCACTTCTTTGTACGACGCCGCCGTGAAGTCCACCCCCGGATCCAGCTTATCCCGGACGGTGATGTCCGCCGTTTCGTCCTTGTAGTTCTCCCAGGTGACTTCGTACGTGATTTCCTTCCCCACGTCCACCATCATCCCGTCCCCGGGGTTCGTCTCGGTCTTCTTCGGCTTCCCGGTGGGATTCTCCACAATGTTCGTGTCGATGCCGTAGGTATTGTTCATGTCAATGTGCGCTTTGTTCAGCAGCAGCCGGTCCGGGTCATTGGGATCGGGCACGGCGTCCGGCGCGTCATAGCTCCACTTCAGCTCCACATCCGCATTGACCTTCACCACCAGCGTCACATACCCTTCCGTTCCGAAGGGCTGTTCCCCCGGCACCTTCCAGGTCACCGTCCGCGTCGCTTCGTCGTACGTGATGTCCACGCCCGCGGGCTTTTCCTTCCCGTTCTCATACCATTCGTTGCTTTCGTCCTCTGCCCGGCCGAACTTCGCCTTCACAAAGTCCGCCCCGATATCCAGCCGGTCCGTTACCGTGATCGTGGCCGGCACCCGTTCGCCCTTTTCGTTGCGCACGCCGCTGTACCACTTGATCTCATACACCACTTCTTCGCCCACATGCACGGTCTCCCCCGCGCCAGGCTTTACCTCGGTCTTTTCCGGCAGCGGGTTCTCCACGATCTTGGTCTTCACAGCCGGCTTGTTGTCCACGCTCACCGCCGCCTGGTTATACACCTTATGATCCTGTACTTCCCCGTTCACGTCGGACCGCGGCGTCTGTCCGGAGAAATCATCCTCCGTGTACTGCCATTCATAGTGGGCCTTTTCGTTCACCCTGACCTTCAGCGTCACCGTACCCTTCCCCGTTTCGCTGCCCGCCTTGCCGGCTTTCAGCGTCCAGGTTACCGTACGGGTCTCCGCACTGTAGGATATCACGCCTTCCTTGGCTTCCGTCCGCGCTTCCGCCGTGCCGAACCAGGCCTCCACATAGTCCACGCCCGGATCCAGCGGATCCGTTATGGTTACCAGGGTATCGTCCTGATCCTCGTCGTTGGTCCAGGTGATTTCGTAGACGATTTCCTTCCCTACATCCACCATCACCCCTTCGCCCGGCGTCACTTCGCTCTTGCTGGGGCCGCCCACAGGGTTCTCCACCTTGTTGGTGCTGCGGCTTGCGTTGTCGATGATGATCTGGCCCCGGTTCACGATGCGGTTGTCCTTCCGGCTGTCGTCCACTTCGTTGCCGCTGCCATAGGGCGCGTTCGGGTCTTCGCTGTCTTCGCTGTAATCGTAGTGGTACAGCGCGTCCTCGTTCACGGTCACACTGAAGTCCACATGGCCGCCGGCGTTTGCCGCCTGCTTGCCCAGGTTCCACACGATGGTGTTGGGCTGGATGACCACGCCCGCCATATCCGTGCGGTCGGCGCTGGCCGTATAGGCCGGCGGATAATAGGCGATGGAAGCAATTTCGTTTCCGCCCTCATCCGTCCGGACCACCCTGATGACGCCGTTTTCGTCGGGCGCCGCGTCCGGGGTCAACGTCAGCGTATCCGTTTCGGACAGCTGCACCGAGGCCTGCGCGAACGTCACGCCGGGGTCCAGCTTGTCCGCCACCTGCACATTCGCTTCGGCGGGAACGGGCACGCCGTTCTCTTCCCGGGTCGCGTCGTTCACCCAGTAGATGGAATAGGACACCGTGTCCCCGATATCCACCGATTCGTCCGCGCCCGGTGTGGTCTCCGTCTTGCCTTCGACAGGGTTCTCCACCACTTTGGTGACCAGTTCGGCGTCGTTGCCTACCTTCACGCCCGCGCGGTTGCGCACCAGCTGATCCGTCTTGGTTTCGTCCAGCGTGTCGGGGCCCACATTGCCCCAGTTCGCCTTGTCCCCGTACTGCCAGTCATAGGGCGCTTTGTCGTTCACCTGGGTATGCAGCTCCACCATGCCATAGGCGCGGCCGGGCACATCCTTCAGAATCCATACCACGCTGTGGGGATGGCGCACATCCTTTTCGCCCTGGTTGACGTAATCGGCGGGATAGTACCGAATCTCCGCGGCCACCTTCTGCGTCGTGCCGTCGGCCAGGGTCACGGTCACTTCGCCGGACATACCGTAGTAACGTCCGGCGCTGTTATACGTTCCGTCCTTCGTCAGTTCCGCGTCGGTGACCATATCATCCACGGCGAAGGGCGCGCTGGCGCTCACGAAGTCTCCGCCGGGATCCAGCTTATCGGTAATGACCACGTCCGCGGCCACGTCCTTGTAATTGGTCCAGGACACCGAGTACGTGATTTCGTCGCCGATGGCCACCTTCACCCCGTCGCCCGGGTCGGTTTCTTCCTTATCGGGTTCGCCGGTGGGGTTCTTCACGATGTTGGTGTTGATTACGGCATTATTGAACGTGATTCTCGCTTCGTTCATCAGCTGGTTATCCGGGTCAGCCGACGGGTCAACGCCCGCATCAGCATACGCCCAATAATCCTTGGCCTCGTCGTTCACCCGCACCACCAGCGTCACGATGCCGGAATCGCCGGGCTTCACCTTGGCCGTATAGCGCCAGGTGACTTCGCCGCCGTCATCTCCGCTCGGGGTTGCTGTGTATGCGATTGTGCCAAGGTCGAACGTCCCGTCGCTGCCGCCTTCGAACCATTCGCCTTCCTCGTCCCTGCCGCCGAATTTGGCCCGCAGGAAGGTGGCGCCCTTGTCCAGCTGGTCGGCCACTGTTACGTCAATGCCACCGTCGGTCGGGTCGATGGGATTGCCGTACTCATCCACGGAGGGCGCGATCCACCTGATTTCATAGGTTATCTCGTCGCCCACCTGCACGGCGTTATCGGGGCCGGGGGTCAGCTCATCCTTTTCCTCCACATAGTTGGGGATGATCTTGGTCAGCTGTTCGGGATGATCGGCCACCTGCACGCTGGCGCGGTTGAGCACCTGCATGTCGAGGCCGTTCTTTTCAAGCTGATCCTTCAGTTCCTGCCAGTACTGGAGCTCTTCTTCAGCCGTCCCCTTGAAGTCCTCCGGCAGATAGTCCCACTTCCACCTGGCGTTTTCGTTCGCCGCGGTTTGCAGGGTCAGCACGCCGTTCTGCCTGGGAGCGCGGTCCTGCATCTCCCACACCACGGTGTGATACAGGCGGCCCTCCACCGGCTCGGCTCCCTCTTCCAGGGGCGGGTAATAGGTAATGGTGATCGATCCGTTGGGACTGGTGACGGACTGCGCGCCCGTTTCCGGATCGGTTGTCACGTCCTCTGCGCCGTTTATCAGCTCCAGCGTGCCGGTGCCCAAGGCATAGGGGTAGCTGGCCATGATGAAGTCCACGCCGGGGTCCAGCTTATCCCGCACGGTCACGGTGGCGGTTTCGGTTTCGGTGTTCCGCCAGGCGATATCGTAAGTGATCGGTTCGCCCGTGGTGACAGGCCTGCCCGCGCCGGGGGTCCGTTCTTCCTTGTCCCTGGTGGGCACGGGGTTCTCCACGATACGGGTATGCAGCTCTTCCTCGTTTTCCACCTGCACATAGGCCTGGTTATCCACATAACCCGGCACCTCGGCGCTGTCCTTCACCCGCACCACCAGGTAAATTTCGCCAAAGGAGTGGGGCTCCACGCCGGGGACGGACACAGCCGGGTCAACTTCGCTGGGGCCTTCCGGACCGCTGATCTTCCAGAACACGGTATGCTCGCCGTTCGCGGGGAATTCGTGCTCGTCGTCGCCCGAATTTGAATGGTGGGGATAGTTGCCGCTAAAATCGGATGTCATCCAGCCCGGCAACCGGCCGTAGGTGGCCGTGATGATGCCGTTCGTTTGCTGTTCGTTGCTCCCGGCTGTATCATTGATCTTTTCGTAGGTATAGCCAGAGGTATCCACATCTTCCACAGGGGCTGTAATGACGTCGGTTCCGTTGCCCAGCACCCACTCTTTGGGGCCGTTGGGCATTCCATCCGTCGTGTAATAAGCCCCGACCAGCTCCACATTGGGATCCAGGGGATCGCGGATATAGATATCCGATTCCACGTAGACCGTCTGGCCGTTGCGTTCGCTTCCGTCGGTGATCATCTGGGTACGGCTGTTTTCCCAGTTAATCTTATAGGTGATCACGTCGCCCGGGCGCACCATGGGGCCCTCGTAGACGGATTCGCTGCCGCCCTTGGGGTTCAGGTTGGGGTCGGAACCGTCATCGCCAACGTCTTCGTGGACGTCTACATTCTTATTGTTGTCAGCCGCCCATTCCTCGTTGTCGTGGTAGATATTGGTTTCGGTCTTGTCCGGGCCGCCCACGGGGTTGTGCACGGTGTTGGTGTAAATCTTGGAATTGTTGCCCACCTGCACGTAGCCCCGGTTTTCCACCTGGTTATCGGCTTCGTCGCTGGTCGTGGGGAGACTCTCTGCCGCACCAGGATCGGTGGTTTCCGCGCCGTAATGCCACCGTTTGGCGGCGTCGGCGTTCACCTCCACCTCCAGCATCACCTTGCCCACCTGATTGGCGTATGCCTTGTTGATGGTCCAGGTGACGGTGCCGCCCGTCGTGCCGTCCTTGTCAGGGTCATATTTTATTGTGATTTGTTGCTGCCTGTCTGTCGGGTCATTTTCTTCATAATAGTAAATTGGGTTGCCGTCCTTGTCCTGGGCGAGTTTGGTCTCCTCTTTCGGCTCGCTCAGGTTTTCGGGCGCGATGAGCACCGTCTGGTTGGGGGGAAGCTCCACCGCCTCCAGGGCAATCGTGGCAATTTCCGCCGCTTCCACCACCTTCACGTCCGTTTCGGTATCGTAGGAAGCGCTCACGAAATTGACGCCCTTGTCCAACACGTCCACGATCTTCACTTTGGCGGCCAGGGAAGCGCCGTCGGTGGTCTGCTCGTCGTTCTGCCAGTAGATTTCGTATTTGATGTGCTGGCCGATGCGCACGTTTTCCCCTTCGCCGGGATCGGTTTCCACCTTCAGGGTGACGGGGGCGAAGTTCACGAAGTGCACCGCCTCTTCCACCGTGTCCGTATCGCCGGTGACGGAGTAATAGGGCAGGCCCGCCGAATCCGTGCCCTCCGCGCCCTCGCCAAAGTGGGCGTACCAGGAATAGTTGCTTGCGGCATCTGTTCCCGGCTCGCCGTCCTTTACAGCGTACAGCTTTTCGCCCTTGCCGTTCGGCTGGCGGTACGCATCCTCCACGTACGCGCTTCCGTCATTGCTCTTTACGCTGCCTTCGCCCTTGGTAACGTAGGTGGTGGAATTGTACTGCTGGATATGGGTCACCTGGCGCAGCTCATAATCGGCGGTATCTTTTTCGAGGCACTCGGTGACGCGGTAATCGTTGCTGGTCGCGCCGCTTTCGGTTCTGCCCTCGTAATTGATGCCGTTGAACAGGAGGCCTTCCTCGTCCTTCAGGTAGAATTCCGCCGTGTGCTCGGCCACCACGTCCCAGCGATGATCGCCTGTATCGCCGCCGTACACAGTGCCGGTTCCGTTGATC
>CANQKI010000120.1 GCA_947624355.1 uncultured Clostridia bacterium
ACCACACAGCCGGTCAACCTTCTATTCTTTTTCCTCCTTTTCTTGCTTGGTGTCCCATATGTATTGTAATCCAACAGGGACGGCAAAAAATGCAAAGCGCCGCCCTTGACATTCCGAAAAAACCGCGCTATACTTTTTCCAATTGAATAACAGGCTGTGACGCAGAAGATTCCTTCGCCGCATGCCCGCCAAGCGAGCCGGAAACGGGTGCAAGTCCGGCGCGGGGATGGAAGGATGGCCGCTGCCGAGCCACCGGCCCGAAAAGGGAACAGCAAGTAAGGCCGGTCGGGGGCACCCCGTTATCCCCATCGAGGTGGGCGTGGCGACACGCCAATTGAAGTGGTACCGCGAACGCAAGTGCGTCTTGTTCGTCTTCAAGGATGAAAAAGGGCGCACGTTATTTTTTTGAAGGAGTGGATTATCCATGAAATCGCTGACTTCCAAGGAGCTGCGCACCCTGTTCCTGCAGTTTTTCCAGGAAAAGGGCCATCACGTCATCTCCTCCGCTTCCCTGATTCCCGAAAACGACCCCACCGTGCTCTTCACCACGGCGGGCATGCATCCTCTGGTCCCCTACCTGCTGGGGGAAAAGCACCCGGCGGGCAACCGGCTGACCGACGTGCAGAAGTGCATCCGCACGGGGGACATTGACGACGTGGGCGACATGAGCCACCTGACCTTCTTTGAAATGCTGGGCAACTGGAGCCTGGGCGATTATTTCAAGAAGGAAATGATTCCCTGGAGCTGGGAATTCCTGACCAGCGAAAAATGGCTGGGCATTGACCCGGACAAGCTGGCCTTCACCGTTTTCGCCGGGGACGATGACTGCCCCCGGGACGAAGAGGCAGCCAACCTGTGGCGCAGCTGCGGCGTGAAGGACGATCATCTTTTCTACCTGCCCAAGGAGCACAACTGGTGGGGCCCCGCCGGCATCACCGGCCCCTGCGGCCCGGACACCGAAATGTTCATCATCGTCAAGGAGCCCTGCGGCCCCCACTGCGGCCCGGACTGCAAGTGCGGCGCGTACCTGGAAATCTGGAACGACGTGTTCATGCAGTACAACAAGCAGGCGGACGGCACCTTCCTGCCCCTGAAACAAAAGAACGTGGACACCGGCATGGGCCTGGAGCGCACGGTGTGCGTGCTGACGGGCAAAAAGAGCGTGTATGAAACGGACGTGTTCGCCGGCATCCTGGGCAAGATCGAGGCGCTGTCCGGCAAAAAATACAATCCCGACGACGAGAACACAAAGGCTTTCCGCATCGTGGCCGACCATATGCGCACCTCCGTCTTCATCCTGGGCGACCCCCGGGGCGTGTCCCCCTCCAACGTGGACCAGGGGTACATCCTGCGCCGCCTGATCCGCCGGGCCGTGCGTTTCGGCATGGAGCTGGGGCTGGAAGCGGGCTTCACCTGCGAAATCGCCAAGGTCGTCATCGACCAGTACAAGGAGGTTTACCCCGAGCTGGAGGAAAACAGCGCCTTTGTGCTGGAGCAGCTGAAGCTGGAAGAGGACCGCTTTGCCCGCACCCTGCGGCAGGGCGAAAAGGAGTTTGAAAAGGTCTACACCAACATCTGCAACGCGAAAACGCTGCTGGAAGAAATCCTGAACCATCAGGATCCCGTCAGGTTCGCCTGCGAAATGGCCGACTGCAAAAAGCTCCGTCCCTCCCCCGACATGATGCCCATTATCGAGGCCGCGAAGAACGGGGACGAGGCCGCCCTCAAGGCCGCGGTGAATGCGCGGCTGGGCAGCCTGTCCGTCATGGACGGCCGCAGCGCCTTCAAGCTGTACGACACCTACGGCTTCCCCATTGAAATGACGGTGGAGCTGGCCGCCGAAAAGGGCCTCACCGTGGACCGGGAGGACTTCGCCCAGCGCTTCCGCCAGCACCAGGAGACCAGTCACGCCGGAGCCGAGCAGCGCTTCAAGGGCGGCTTGGCCGACCACAGCGAGCAGACGGCCTGCCTCCACACCGCCACCCACCTGCTCCAGGCAGCCCTGCGCAAGGTGCTGGGGGACGAAGTGCATCAGAAGGGCAGCAACATCACCGCCGAACGCCTGCGGTTTGACTTCACCTTCGGCCGCAAGATGACCCCGGAAGAGCTGGCCGAGGTGGAACGGCTGGTGAACGTTGCCATCCAGGCCAAGGTGCCCGTCACCCTGGAAGAAATGACCGTGGCCGAGGCCAAGGCGCAGGGAGCCATGGGCCTGTTTGAAAGCAAGTACGGCGAGCGGGTGAAGGTGTACACCATGGGGCAGTATTCCAAGGAAATCTGCGGCGGACCCCACGCTTCCAACACGGGCGACCTGGTTTCCTTCAAGATTCAGAAGGAGGAGTCCTCCTCCGCCGGCGTGCGCCGGATCAAGGCCACCATCGGACGTCAAGCTTAAATTTCTCCTTACAAACGGGCCGGAAGCTGTTTTCCGGTCCGTTTTTTATATTTCCGAAAAAATTTTTTCTGATTTCGGTTACATTTTGGTTACATATATGCCGATAGATATGTAACCAATTAAAGTCACTTGTGCAAATCCCACAATAAATCCGGAAATAATCGTCCAAAAATTATGCTGTTTGATTATTGTCCGCAAACCGAAAAACAGGTTCTGAATTGACCGCAAAACATTTGACAAACCCATGTTTTCCATGCTATACTGACGCTGCCGGAAATTTCATTTTCCTGCCGCATAAGATGTTCATTGATTGGGCCCGAACCCCGTGAACAAGCGAAAGGAGTTCAGACTGCGATGAAAAACAGTTTGAAAAAGGTCCTGGTATTCCTGGTAATCCTGGTTCTCGCTTCCGTGCTGACCACGACCGCCCTCATGGAGGACGGCGCGGAAGAACCCGCCCCCGCGGAATCGGCCGCCCCTGAGGAAACGACCGTACCCGAGGAAACGGCCGCACCCGTAGAGACGGCTGCGCCCGCGGAATCACAGGCCCCGTGCGCGCACAACGGCGGCATGGTTCTGGACCGTCTCGTGCGTATCGAGCCTGCCACCTGCACCTCTCCCGGTTACCAGATTGCCGAGTTCACATGCAAACTGTGCGGCGCTTATATGGGCGAATACCGTCAGGATACTGAGGGAGGCGCTTTGGGCCACGAATGGTCCACCCGCACCATCGCCAGCGAATGCGCCGGCGATTCGTCCGGTCAGGAAACCTATTGCACGCGCTGCAATACCGTGCAGTCCTCGGAGGCGCCTTCGGGGCACAATTGGGTAACCATGACCCGTGAGGCCCAGCGTTGCAACGAAAAGTCCGGCTCCTGGGAAGAATGCACCAAGTGCGGCGCGAAGCGTAATGAAGTTTATACGACCTCGCTGTACACGCACACCTATACTA
The DNA here is from genome assembly GCA_947624355.1 of uncultured Clostridia bacterium. Lineage (GTDB taxonomy): Bacteria > Bacillota > Clostridia > Christensenellales > Aristaeellaceae > RUG563. Next base: position 3,348 of record CANQKI010000120.1, read on the forward strand.
TTAACTCCCCGGTGACTATCAAGCCGGCCACCTGCACCGAGGAAGGCGCGACCAGCCAGACGTGCGACTGCGGCGCTACGACCATTAACATGCCCATCAAAAAGTCGGCGCACCAGTTCGGAAGCGAACAGACTGTGCCCGCCACCTGCGCCTCCGCCGGGTATAAGTACAAGGAATGCTCCGTGTGCCATACGCAGGAAAAGACCGAAACCCTCCCCCGGAACGACAGCCTGCACGTCTGGGTAAAGTACGTTGAAACCAACGCCAACTGCCAGCACGCCGGCGTGGAAAAGCAGCGCTGCTCCAAATGCGGCGTGGTTGATTCCAACTATAGCGTCACGATTCCCCAGAAGGACCATGTGTGGGGCAGCGTCACCAAGAAGGACGCCGCCTCCCATGGCAGAAAGTGCGCCGTCTGCGGCGAATGGGGCGAAGTTTCCGCCCATACCGGCGACCGCGACATTTCCAGCGCGAAATGCAATGAAACGGTAAGGTGCACCGTGTGCGGCTACGGCATGAAGACCGGCACAGCCCACGATTTCAAGTGGGTGGACAGCACCGACCTGGTGCACATCATGAAGTGCACCATCTGCGGCGCCACCGGCAGCACCGAGCTGCATAAGTTCAGCAGCAGCGGCGACTGCACGCAGGCAAAAACCTGCTCCGTCTGCGGCAAGAGCGTGCCCGCCCAGAGCAGCCACAACATGGGCCCCTGGAAATACGGCGACGATGCAAACCACACCCGCAAGTGCCAGAACAGCGGCTGCAATTACAGCGAATCGGCGTCCCATCAGTGGACGGAATGGCGGCTGGTGGCGGATCACAGCGAATCCCGCAGCTGCTCTGTCTGCGCTGTAAGCCAGAGCCGGTCCAGCAAGAATGTCATCACGCCTACCCCGGCCCCCACCGCGACGCCGACGAAGGCGCCCACCGCAACGCCTACCAAGGCCCCAACTGCGACGCCCAAGGTGACCGCTACCACGGCTCCTAAAGCAACCGCTACCACGGCTCCTAAAGCAACCGCCACCGCGGCCCCCAAAGCGACCGCTACCGCGACCCCCAAAGCGACCGCTACCGCGACACCCAAAGCGACCGCTACCGCGACACCCAAGGCAACCGCCACCGCGACGCCCAAAGCGACCGCTACCGCGACGCCCAAGGCGACCGCTACTGCGACGCCCAAGGCAACCGCTACCGCGACGCCCAAGGCAACCGCTACTGCGACGCCCAAGGCAACCGCTACTGCGACGCCCAAAGCCACGGTGACCGAAGCGCCCGAAGCAACGGTAACCGAAGCGCCCGTGCCTGCCGAAAGCGCGACGCCGGAAGCCGCCAAAACGGAAGCCCCGACACCGACGCCTACGCCTACTGCTACAGTGACTCCTTCCGCTGCGCCGACGGCCGTACCCGCTGTACAGCCCACCGATGCTCCGGAAAACAAAGCGGAAGAAAGCTCCCGTACTGTGGCTGCCGCCCTGGCGCTGCCTGAAGATGTAACGCTCGACTTTAAGCCGGTCGCCGACGCCGCTGTCGTAAGCAGCGATGCGGCTGATGGTCAGGTCGTGCTCCTGGCTGCCGAAATTTCCGAATTGCCCGCTGCCGCCAAGGTGGACGCCTATACGGCCTTCACCGTGAGCCGCGAGAACGGCGCTTCCAGCGGCGCCCCCGTCACGATCAGCATGAAGATCGCTGTGGGCGATGGCGAAGGCCTGACCGTGCCTACCGAGCAGTTCAAGGTGGTTCGGGTGGACGGCGCGGAAGACGGCGCGCTCACCGATGTGGAATTCAGCTATGAAGATGGCGTGCTCACCTTTGAAATGGACGAAAACGCGGTATACCTGCTGATTCCCGCCTGACAAGAAAAGAATAAATTGAACGGCGGCCGGAGAAATCCGGCCGCCGTGTTTGTTATGATATTGTGCAGTTGAGGAACCAATCAGTCGAAATACACCGGCTTGCCCGTCCGGGCGGATTCGTAAATGGCGTCCAGAATGCGGGTGACAGTGGCCGCCTGCTCAGGCAGCACGCACAGTTCGCCCTCCCCCTTAACGGCCTTCAGGAAAATGCGGTTTTCGATATCCTCCGGCTTGCCCGCGCCATGGCCGCTGTAGAAGGCCGCGCCGCCGGCCCGGAAATCGGGTTTAAGGGTGTACTGCCGGCCGCAGGTGACGCCGTTGATGGTGAGGCCGTCGTGCATATCGGCTCCGGCCTTGGTGCCGGAAAGGGTGGTGGTGGCCTCTTCCACATCCAGGGTGTTCAGCGCCCAGGAAGCGTTGATCTGCACGGTTGCCCCGTTTTCCATGACGACAAAGCCGAAAGCGCTGTCCTCCACCGTAAACTTCGCGGGGTCCCAGTCTCCCCAGGAATTGCCGGGCCGCTTGTCGTTGTTGAGCTTATGGTACGTGGTGCCCACGGCGTACTTGGGCCTGTAGTTGTTCATCATCCAGAGGGTCAGGTCCAGGGCGTGGGTACCGATGTCGATGAGGGGACCGCCGCCCTGCTCGTATTCATTGAGGAACACGCCCCAGGTGGGCACGGCCCGGCGGCGGACGGCGTTGGCTCGGCCCAGGTAAATCTCCCCCAGGTCGCCCCGCTCGCACATTTCCTTGAGGCACATGCTGTTGGCCCGGTAACGGCTCTGATAGCCGATGGACAGAAGCTTGCCGGACTTCTTCTGGGCCTCGATCATCTTGAGGGCTTCCCCGTAATTGATGGCCATGGGCTTTTCGCACAGCACATGCTTGCCGCTTTCCAGGGCCGCCACGGTGATTTCGGAATGGCTGCGGTTGGGGGTGCAGACGAACACCACGTCCAGGTCCTCCTTCAGCAGCTCCCTGTAATCCACAAACACCTTGGCGTCCTTCGTGCCGTATTCCTGGCGCGCCTTCTCGGCCCGCTCGGGGATGATGTCACAGAATGCAACCAATTCCGCCAGGCCCACCGCCTTGGTGGCGGGCATATGCTTGCCGTTGGCAATGCCGCCGCAGCCGATGATGCCCGCTTTCAGCAATTCAGCCATGATCTTTTCCTCCTTCTTCTGTTTGTCGCCGTGCTCGCGTTCGCGGCCCGGTCAGCTACAATCATTGTATCATATTTTTTCCAATCATCAAGGGGTAAATTGCGCAAATGCGGGATATCTTTCAGTTCTTCGCATTCCGGCTCCGCCGCATCCGCCGAACCCGCACGGGTACGGAAAAATGCAGGATGCCCGCCATGTCCCCTTTTTTGTTTTTATTCATGTCCTTTTCATTTTCCATTTGACCTTCCTCCTTTTTTACGCAGGATGCCCCGGAAAATAATGCGTCATGCGGGGAAGGCCGTTTCGACAAAATGTGACTTATTGTATGTAGATTTATT
>CANQKI010000121.1 GCA_947624355.1 uncultured Clostridia bacterium
TGCACCACGTCCTTGATGAGTTCGGGCCGCAGGTAGTTGCTGGCAGGAGGCTCGCCGGTGGACAGCTTGACGGCCACATTCCCGGTGGGCGTCCAGCCCAGGGCCTCAAAGGCCCGCATCATGCCTTCGGGGGAAATATCCGTGGTAAAGTACACTACCGGCGCGTCGCTGTTCTCCGCAGCCGCATCCTCTGCGGCGGGAAGCGGCAGGCTGCTCACCCAATCGGCCACTTCGTTTTCATCGGCATAGGAGGAAAAACGTCTGCCCTCCAGCCAGTTGCCCTCGCCCGCCGCTTCCGCCAGCAGATTGCCGCTTTCGCCCAGACCCGACGAAGAGGACGTGCAGAAGGGAATCACCGTCTTGCCCGTGAAATCATTGGCCTCAATGAATGCATCCAGCACCCAGGACGCGGCCTGCCACCAAATGGGATAGCCCACAAACACCGTGTCGTAATCGTTCCAGTTGTCCGGCACGGCGCTCACCAGCGCCACGGCCCGGTTGGGGTCGTTGTGTTCCCGGCAGACGCGGCTGTCCGGGTTCGTCCAGTCCAGGTCGTCGTCCGTGTAGGGCTCCACAGGCGTCAGTTCAAACAGGTCGCCGCCCGTCTGCGCCGCGATGACGTTGGCCACGTTCTCCGTATGGTTCGTGGCGGAATAGTAGACGATCAGGGTCTTGCCCGTCCCTTCGGCCTGGGCCGCGCCGCCCGCCAGGCTCAGCAGCAGCGCCAGGGTCAGCAGCAGAGAGAACGCTTTTTTCATGACAATTACCTCCTTGAATGTTGGTCGTTATTGCATCTGCGCCCGCCAGAAAGCGACCGCATCGTTGATCCATCCTTCTGCAGCGGTGCCCGTGCCCAGGCCGAAGCCGTGGGGCAGGCCCTCATATGCGTGAAATTCTGTGGGAATCCCAGCGGCGGACATGGCCTCGATTCGCCTTTGCATCGTGCGCCAGTTGGCAATGCCGTCCCTCGTTCCGACGCAGACGTAGGTGGGCGGGTCGGTTTCCTGCCAATCGCTGTGGCCCGTGTACTGCATGACGACGCAGCCCGCCTGGGGCAGATCGTCGCCGCCGAAAGCTGCCGTGCCGTAAGAACCGACGTCGGCCGCCATCCGTGCGCCCGCACTGCCGCCCCACAGGGAATAGCAATCGGTGTCCACCTCCAATTCTTCCGCGTGTTCAAAAATGAAGCTGATAGCCCGCGCCAAATCCTCCATGGCCGTGTCCCAGCCGGGGCGGTAGATCAGGGCAAAGGCGTTATAGCCCATTTTGGAAAGCTCCAGCGCGTGGGGAAAGCTGTCGTGCATCGCGCCCACGTAGGCAAAGCCCCCGCCCGCATTGCAAACGGCGAATTTCTCGCCGGGATTGCCTTTGAAAAAGAACAGGCCCGTATCCGCCTTGCCGGGGTCGGCGGCTTTTTCCGCATCGGTATAAATATCGTAGAAAATCGTTTCCCCGGCGGCGGCGCGGTCATGAAGGAAATTGCAGATTTCCACGGTTTTGTCCGGGTCGATGCCATTGTACCAGGTCATGGACAGGCTGCCCAGCGTGTCCCCGTGAAAATAGCCCGCATCCACCGGAAAAAGAAGCCGCCCCGCTTCCCCGAAAACCGGGTCGTTCATCACCTCGGCAATGGACGTTTCCGCAGTATAGCTTTGCCCGCCTGCCTCGGCGTTTGCGGCGGGAAGGCCCATCAGCAGCAGCGCCATCCAGCAAACCAGCGCGTACTTCATCCTGCCGCCCTCCTTTCATTTCCTATCATAAAACACGCGGTTTCCTTTGAGAAGTCCCGATTGGTTGTGCAGTATTTACCGCAGGTATGCATCCATGCTTATTCCCTTCCGTTATCCTGGATTTCCGCTTCGATGGCAGCCAGTTCTTCCTCGCTGATCCGGTCAAACCATTGAACCCCCGGACGATCGGGATTGGTGTTCGCCGCGATATGGGCAAATGTGCCGTTCAGGCTTCCGCCGTGCCAATGTTTCACGCCGGGCGGACAGTAGGCCACGTCACCCGGATAAAGCACCTGCACTGGCTCCCCTTCGATCTGATGGAAACCGACGCCGTCCGTGGCAATCAGGATTTGGCCGCCCTCATGGGTGTGCCAGTTGTTGACGATGCCGGGTTCAAACACAACGTAATGAAGCGCAGGCGCGCCCGCCGCGTTGTTTCCGTCCACCAAACCCGAAACATAAACGGGGCCGCTGAAAGTCGGGCTGTTCATGGCCTGGGCTGCCGGAGCAAACGTCAGCGCGGGATCATGGCTGACGTGCCCTGCATACGCAACAGCGTCCAGGCTTTCATATTCCGCGTCCGTTACGGGCGTTTCGCCGCCGGCCGCACTGCTGAAATTGGTGTCATAAATCACAATCTGGGAAAACCAGCTGTCCGGCGCGGCCCCATGCCAATGCCGGACCCCCGACGCACACGCCACTACATCGCCCTTGCGCAGAATCTGCGCGGGCTGTCCTTCCTCCTGGTAATAGCCCACGCCGTCTACCGCCAGGATCATCATGCCGCCATGGGTGTGCCAGCCGCTGCGCGCCCCCGGCTCAAAGGTGATGCAGTTCGTCTGCGGAAAATGATACACGCTGTCATAGGCGATCATCGGCGCAATGTACGCGGTGCCGGTGAAGGAACCGCCCCGCATGGCCATGCCAAGAGGAAAAGACAATTCGTCCGGTTCGGTCACCCGTCCGTCCGCTTCTTCCGCCAGAGCGGGAAAACAACAGGCCGTCATCAGAAAAAAGGTGATCAGCAAATAAAGGAACGGTTTCATGTTCTGCCTCCCGTCATGTTCAGGTCATCCGTCGTCAGCGTGTCAGAAAGACGGCAACACACGGAATCATTGAAAAAACAACGGCAGTGCGTTATACAGGTACTCCCGTACCGCGTTGAAATCATGATAACCGCCGTCCTTCTGATAGAACACATAGTGATCCGGGGAAAACGCCGCTCTTTTCAGCATTTCTTCCGCCTGCATCAGCGATTGGCTCTTGACAGCGTCCAGGGTGCCGGTGGTGTGATAAATAAAATAGCCGCGTTCGTCCAGGCCGTTTTCCGCCGCAAGCTGTTCGATGAAATCCACATTCTTTTCTGTCTGGAAATCGCCATAAGTGCCGTAATACCAGCAAGAGCCGCTCATGGGCAGAAAATATCGGATGGCGTCATAATCATGGCAGAACGCCAGCCACGTCGTGACCGAGCCCAGCGAGAACCCGCCGAAGGCCCGATGATCCCGCGACGCCGCAAAGTCTTCCGGGGAAGTGCCCGCGGCATACGTGTGGAACCGGCCCTCCACCGTCGGCATCAGATTTTCCTCAAAATCCCGGTAAAATTCCCGGAACTCACGGATGGAACCGGAGAAACCCCTGTCGCTGTTTTCGTTGTAAAATGTCGCGGAAACAATGATGAGGGGCGGAATATCCCCTTTTTCGATCATGTTGTCAAAGAGATTTTTGCCGGAGGCGTCCTCAAAGTATTCGCCCGCATGGCCGCCCCAGCCGTGCATCAGGTAAAGAATATTGTATTTTGTTTCCGCGTCGTTCTCGTCGTATCCGCTGGGGAGGTAAACATAGGCCGTCTTGGTGATGGGCGCGTTATTCCCGGCATAATCGAACGAATCGTAATCCACCCGCACCACGCTGCCGGGATGGCCGGACGCATCAAAATATGCCGCCGGCACGGCCGTCGTAAAGCCTGATTGCGGAAGCGCAGCAGGTTTGTCCGTTTGCTGCGCCGCCGCGCCCGAACACATTGCCATCGTCATCAGAAATGCCCCGGTGAAAAACAGAAATGTCAGTCTTTTCATCTTGATCCCTCTCTTTGATGCTGCGCTGTCGGTTATGATATTGCCCGTTGTGTACATTTTTGATTGTAGTGCGCATAGCGCCGTTTGAGAAGTCCCGATTGGTTAAGCAGCAGATACCGCTGGTATCAACTGATGGGCGAGAACGACGAGGCAGGGAGGGCTGCTCGCCCTCCCTGTACCCTCCTCGCAAGGGAGTTCCTCCCTTGACCCATTAGGGGTGCAGAGCAAGCGCCTTCGATGGGCAAATTGGGGTGGGACTGAAACCAACAGGCTTTAGCGCCAGGGCACCCGAAAAATCGTCAGAAAAAGGCCAGGGGAAAACGAGCTTTTCCCTGGCCTTTTTTGCGATTTTTCTCCCGAATGAGCATCCTGCTCATTCGGGACCGCGGCCGGAGGCCGCTGTGCCCTGGTGCGCCGTCAAAATGTGACGCTCACGACCTTGCACATTGTTTGCAGCAAAGTCTTATCTATTCGGTGAATGGGTCAAGGGGCAATGCCCCTTGTTCAGGGGTTTAGGGGGCTGAAGAAGCCCCCTGCTTCGTCTCCTGTTTCACCTGCCGCACTGCGGCCAGAAACCGCTTCACCAGCGGCGAGGGTTCAGGAGAGTAGAGCACACCGAAAGGGAAAACGTGGTTCCAGTTGACGGGCAGAACCTTCATCATGGGGTGAACGCAGGACCATTTTTCAATCACCAGCATGACCTTTCGCTGCTGTTCGCACTGGTTAAAAACGTCCACGTCGTAAAAATCAAAATCTTCGATCTGAATGTCCGGCCGGCCGGACAGTTCATCCCGCACAGCGTCCATGGACGCGCTCCAGCCCCGGTGAATCATCATCAACGCTTCGCCCGCCAAATCCTCAGCCGTCAGTTCGTTTTTCGCCGCCAACGGATGATAAATCGACACGGCGCAGCAGATGGGTTCCCGACTGATCTCAAAGCCTGCGCATTGCCGCAGACGAAGCAATGTTTCGTCAAAGGGCCCGGTCACCACGTCGATATGTTCGCCCAGGCTGCGCAAAATCTCCTGCGCGTTTTGCGGCGTATTGTCAAAGGGCACGAGGCGAAAGCTGATGTCCGAGCAATGCTCGTGAATCTGCGGCCACAGGTCGGTCAAAAGCTGTGCCGGGGTCATGGGGGACGTGCCGATGCGCACCACGTTTTGCTCTTCACGCAGGGCGTTTTTAGCCCGCTGCACCGCTTTGCGGCTGTATTCCAGCATAAACCGCGCATCTTTGCACAGGGATTCGCCCGCTTTGGTCAGCACCAGCCCGCGATGGCCGCGCACAAACAGCGGCACACCCAGGTCGGCTTCCAGCGCGTTGATCTGCTTGATGACCGCCGCCGGCGTGATGAAAAGCTCGTTTGCCGCTTTGTTGAAGCTGCCCGCATCGGCCACGCACAGGAAGGTTTCTACGTGCCTGTCCACCATGACGTTCGCCTCCTTTCAGTTTTTACCATCAGGATAATACTATCATAACAAATTTGCTCTTCCCGCACAAGCAAACAAATTGTAAAATCATCATGAAAAAATTTTCGCAGGATTTTCTGCACAGACAAGAAAAACGGAGGGATTTCGCAATGAAAAAATATTTGCTTGCATGGCTGCTGATGGCGCTGATAGCCTGCCCGGCAGCGTCTGCGGATGAGCGCGTCACGCCGGGCGAGGAAACATGGCGCGGTTTTCAGATGGATAACGTATTGCATTCCGAAACGGAAGGCGATATTCACTATCATCTCTATGTTCCCGTATCCTATGACGGCACACAGCCTTTTGCGCTTTTCCTGACGCTGCCAGGTTATGAAGGGCTTTACTTTCAAGGGGTGGGCGTCAATCTGCAGGCGGAAGCCTTTGCTTTTGAAGCGCAGCAATATATCCCGGATATGATCATTGCCGCGCCGCAGCTGAATGACTGGGGGCTGCCTTCAGCCCGGCAGACAATCGCCCTGACGGAATACCTGCTGGACGCTTACAACATCGACGAAACGCGCGTTTATGCAAACGGATATTCAGGCGGCGGAGAAACCATGTCGCAAGTGATGGGCTTGCGTCCGGAGCTTTTCGCGGGCTATCTGCATTGCAGTTCCCAATGGGACGGCGATTTGGCGGTATTGGCGGAAAGCCATACGCCCGTTTATCTGGCCGTTGGCGAAAACGACGAATACTACGGTTCCGAGCCGACACGGAAAGCGTATGCAAAGCTTTGCAATCTCTATCGTCAGCAAGGGTTGACGGAAACGGAAATCGACGCATTGGCCGTCCTGGATGTGAAAGACGCAGAATACTTTTCTGAACGCGGCGTCAACAATCAGCATGGCGGCGGCGGACTGTTCGCCTATGATGAAGATATGATGGGCCGGCTGTTCCGTCAAAAACGCTGACGGAACTTCCCACTCAATTATCAGATATACACACATTCAAGCGTATCGAAATACTTTTTTCCTGCTCCGAGCAATACATTTTTGTTTCCCGGCCCCCAGTGTAAAAACGGATTTCCCTGAAACAGACCGAGTCCTGCAGAACGCAAACACATTCTGGCAAACCTGCAAATAAGTTTCAAGAGGGAAACAAGAAAAAATTACGAAACATATATTAATGAAGAAGACGTACAGCAAACAAGCCAGCAGCAAGATAATTTTTGCAGACATACGGCAGCACAGCCCTTCCATCGTTGTCAAGAGTAAACGGCTGCGCCGCGCCTTCGGTGCTCTTGACAGCACTGGAAGGCTGTGCTCATCGGTGAACAA
>CANQKI010000122.1 GCA_947624355.1 uncultured Clostridia bacterium
CGAGCGCAGCCACCGGGAAGACCAGAAACGTTTCTATAATACCCACAGTTTCTTCTCCCTCGCCGACTTTGGTGAGCAGCTCGCTGCTCACCAATACTACGCCAACTCCCTCCCCTCCAGACCACTTGGCTGGTTATCTCCGCGTTCTTTCCTCCGGAATTACTTTACTGTCCTATTTGTTTGACAAACTTACATTTTGAAACTATTTTTGGCTGCTGCCGGGGACGCATGCCGCATTTATTTCGCCAGGTCGTTGGTTTCCAACGTCTTGCGGAAAACGAAGAAGCGCTGGTAGAGGAATTCCGTGACGAAATTCACCAGCATGGTGCCGATTTCGATCAGGTATTCGTTTGCGCCGCCCTTTGCCAGGGCGTCGCCCGCCCAGGTGGACAGGGGCGTGAACACGCAGTAATACAGCGCCACCAGCGCCATGGCCTTGGGAATGTTGGCGGCGGAGTGGAAGGTGTAGCGGCGGTTGAAGGTAAAATTCCAAAGCACGCTCAGAATCAGGGAAATAAGGTAGCTCTGCCAGTAGATCAGGCCCAGCAGCTCCTTGAAGAGGGTAAAGGACAGAATCTGAATGATGCCCGCCGAAGCGGAAAAGAGCGTGAACTTGACGGCCCGGAAAATTTCGGCCTTTTTTTCTTTCGTCATGGAAAAGCCTTCTTTCTGTACGCTTTCTTGGATATAAAGAATTTTATTTGTATAGTCCAAAATGTTTTGCGATGGCGTCACAGACTTCTTCTTTGGTATCGGCCCCGTTATCTTCCCGGACGACCGTGAAAAAACCGCTGTTCGCCAGTTCGTCATAGTGCTTTTTGCTGTTGATCAGGGCAAGGCCGCGCCGGTAGTTTTCCATGACGGCTTCGGGATTGTCACAGCTTTTTATCACATTGAGGATAAATTGCTTTTCAGGATCGTCCCGGTCAAAGAAGCGGTCGACGCTCATGGCCTGCGGGCAGAGCATAACGGCAACGCGGCGATAATCGGAGATTTCTTTCAGGATGTCGATGGGAATATTGGTATCCACGATCACCTTTTTGTCTCTTGATATGGAAATCAGCTCGGTCACTTCAAATTCCGCGGCTTCCCGCCCCACGCTGAACACCCATCGCTCATACTCTTCCGGAGAGCGGGTGACAAAATCCTTCCAATCGGTCAGATGATTGAGGTAACAGATATCCGGCTGAAAATCGGGCTCGGCTACTATATCGGATACCGCGCTGTGATAGTTCTCTCCGCAAAAAATCATGTCAAATCTGTCGGCAAGCATTTTGACCGTTGTGGACTTTCCGGCATAGGCCGTGCCTGTTATAAAGTATACATTCTTCAGATAGTGCTTCAGAATGTTGTTCGCAATATGCACTGTTTATCTCCTTCGCAAAACGCGCTTTTGATTAGTATGTGCACTGAATCGCCAGCCGGTTCACCTTGCCGTTTTCCAGGTAGTAGCTCAGCGTCACCACGCCGTTGTCCTGCCGGGTGTAGATGTAATCGATGCGGTCGTGGGTATCGTCCAGGTGATAGAGCTTGCCGGAAACGCCCGCGTCCTTGTCCCAGTAGATGCTGCGGTCGCCGTTTTGGTCGTATGCCTGCTCCATATCCCGGAATTTGGCGGTCACGTCCTTTTCGTCCATGCCGATTTTGGTCTTCCGGGGGCCCGTGACGGAGGAGAGGGTGGTGTCCACGGAATAGAGGGTGTAGCCGTTGGTCATCATGGTGAACCGGGCTTCGCCCCAGGCGTAGGTGAGCTTCACGCAGATTCCCTTCATGAAAGATTCGGAGATTTCTTCCTCTTTCAGCGGGTTGCCGAATTTTTTGACGAAATCGTCCCGGGTGGTTTTGAGAATGGTGAATTCGGAAAATTCGTCCTCGTTGTTGAAATAGCTTTCAAAGCGGCCTTTCGTTACCTTGAAGGTGCGCTCCATCACGTTGCTCACCTTGCCGTACCCGTTCACCGCCACGGCCTTCACCGTGCACCGGCCCAGGGGCAGCAGGAAGGGCTCGCCCTCGTGATAAATGGGGGAATTGGAGTTGGGCGTCTGGCCGTCGATGGTGTAGTAAATGGTGATTTCTTTTTGTTTCGGGTCCTCGCTCAGCTTTTCGTCATCCGTTTCCACGTACCGCAGGCCCACCTTCCGGCGCGATTCATATTCCCCCGGCTGCAGCGTGGTGACGGGGGCGGCGGGCTTGGGCAGGGTAATGGTATACTTGATGTTCAGTTCGTCGCTGATCAGGTCGTTGGATACGGCCACGGCCCGAAGAACATGGGTGCCTTCGTTCAGGTGAATGGGCTCGGTGTAGAGGACGCCGTTTTCGGGCAGCTCTTCCTCGCCGTCCAGCATATAGTAAATTTCGTAATCCTCGGCGGAGAGCAGTTCCACGTCCCGCTCCCGCAGCAGCGTGCCCGCGTCGATGCTGGCAGTGGGGGTGGAGGGAATCAGGTCCTCCCGCTGGCGGAGGAAGGAAACCTCCCCCGTATTCTGGTAGGCCGTGAGCAGGAAAGAGGAAAGCTCCAGCTGCCTGCTCTGGTTCTGCATCATGCGGATCACGGCCAGGTAAGCGGTGGGGTTTTCGGGCTCCAGGTCGATGAGGGTCATGTACGTGCGCTCGGCATCGGCCATGCGGTCCCCCGCCTCGTAGGCGTCGGCCAGCTGCTGGAGGCGGTCATAAATATCCTCCCGCTCGGGCTCCATTTCATAGGCCTGCTCAAAGGTGCTGATGGAACGGTCAACATACCCCTGATCCAGCAGCTCCTGGCCGTAGTTCCACATGGCCAGGGCGTTGGCTTCCTTTCCCATCCGCGCCAGGATCAATTGCCCCTGATCGGTAAATTTAAGAAACAGGAAGCCGCCGGCCAGGGCCAGCACCAGCAGCACGGCCAGCACCGTGCACACCAGCGTCCAGTTGACCATCATCCGGTGAACGGGATGAACTTTTTCCCGGGGCCGCCGGGCCATTTTTTTGCCCGTGGTGGGGGCGGGGGGCATTCCCCGGCGGGCGGAAGGCCGGCCCGCGCCCTCGGCCCGCCGCCGGTGCTGCCCCCTGGATACGGGGGTGTCCCGCAGAACGGGCGTCCATTCCGGGGCGGCGCTGCCGATATGTTCCGTTTCGGGCTGGGGAGCCCGGCCCTGCCGGCGGGCCGCCGTGCCTGTCCCCGTCCGGGGCGTCACGATTTCCGCGCCGCACTGGTCGCAGACTGCGGCGCCCTCCCGCAGAATACTGCCGCACTGTTTGCAAATCATGGGCCGCAGCCTCCTTTCCAGCTTTCCTTATTGCATGGAACGCAGGGCTTCGTAATCGGGGTCTTCGGCGTCGAACTGCCTTTCCGGCGCGTCGCCCCCCAGCATTTCGATGGCGTTGCGAAGCTCGATGTAATCCAGGTAGGGCGTTTCCTCGCTGGCCGCCCGGGCAATCAGCAGGGGCAACGCCCTTTGATCGTTCAGCCGGCCCAGGCAGTCCGCCAGCACGGCGGCCCATTCCCGGCGCTTTTCAAAAAGATTCATGGCCGTCTGGAATACGTTTTCGTCCCCCGGCACGTCGCAAAGCAGGGTCAGCAGCGCCTGCTGCCCCTCGGGCGTGGCCCGGGAAAGGGCCTCCCGCATGGGGCCGATGGCGTCCTTGCCCATGGCGGACAGGCTTTCCAGCGCGTGGTCGGCCAGCTCGTTTTCTTCCGTGTCCGCCCGGGTCACCTGCAGCTCGATAAATTCCGCCATGGGCGCCCGGGAGCCGATTTCCTGCAGCAGCGTGATGGCCGACATCCGGGCCTCCTGGGAGGCGCGTTCCTTGTGCAGCAGGTTCATCAGCGCTTCCTCGGCCGCCAGACCCAGTTCCGAAATGCGGTTCATCAGCATATCGGGCACCGGGATGCGCTGCTTCATGTAGTCTTCCAGCCAGTTGACCAGCTGCCTTGGCTGGTCGAACTGGGAAAAGTATTCCCCGGGCTTGGCCCCGCCCAGCCAGTTGACCGGCGTATCCAGAAATTTTTCGTAAATTTCGGGAACGGCCGCCTCCATGGCGTCGTAATTGCGGTATTCCCTGCCGTGCTCCCGGACGTAGGATGTCAGGTACCGCTCAAATTCCTTGTCAAAATCGATGCATCGCATAGGTGTCACTCCTTGGGCGCGTTCAGCTTTCGCAATAGACGGCCGATTCTTTTTTTGTTCGGGGAAGCGGCGTACAGCCGCCGGGCCTCCGCCCCTTGCCCCGTGCGCAGCAGCAGGCACAGGGCGATGGCCAGGGGCGCGGGGGAGGTCCGGTTGTCGCAGGCGCGCTTTTCCGCCGGGGAGAGCCGCCGCCACAGGGACGGGGCCAGATGGTAAATGGTCTCCGTGTCCACCCGGTCCCGCAGGGCCATGACCAGCAGATGCAGCAGCCGGTTCAGGGGCCCGGGGCGCAGCCGTTCGGGGAGCGGACCCATCCGGGCGGCCAGAATGCCCAGGTGCAGCAGGCGGCCGGGAAACAGGCGGCGGTCGTCGGGATGGCGGCTGTACCACAGGGCGGAAGCGTCGTCCGGGTCGATTTCCAGCAGCGTGGCCAGGGCGCGCCGGGCGCCCGCGTCGTCCCCCGCGTGCAGCAGGGAAAGATACTTGAGCCGCAGGTAATCCGCGCTGGCCGGGCTTTGGGCCAGCAGCGCCCGGGAAAGGTCCACCGCCAGGTCGGGGAAACCCGCCTGCCAGGCCGTTTCGCAGTACTGCTCCGCCTGGGAAACCGAACTGCACAGGAGCCGGGCCAGCAGCAGCTGCCGGCGGGCGTCTTCCCTGCGCCCCGCCCGGGCGTAATTCAGCGCCAGCAGCAGATGGGGCTTGACCCGGCCGGGCATGTGATGCGCCGCGTAAGTAAGGTAGGGGAGGGACGCCTGCGGGGTATTCAGCAGCACGCCTATCAGCAGCGCCGCGTCCGGGCTTTTGCCCCGGGCCCAGGCCTTTCGCGCCAGGGCCAGGGCACGCCGGGGATTGTTTTCCATGAGCGATTGCCGGGCGTAGAAGCACAGCGTCCGGCTCCGGGCGCCCCGGGGCGGATCGTTCCAGTCCTGCCAGGGGTATTCTTCCAGCATATCCTGGGCCTGGTCGGCATAGGGGCCGTCCGGGTCCAGGCGCAGGCTCATTTCCAGCGCGCGCTCGCCCAGCTCTTCCTCGTCCCGGTTCAGGGCGCAGCAGGCGATCAGGTAGCACGCCCCGCCCGTGAGCCCATTCTGGAACACCGCCTTGACCAGCGCCCGTTCCGCCGCCGTGAAGCAGCCCATGCCCCCGTAAATCTGCGACAGCTCCAGGGCCATGTTCCCGTCGCCGCTCTTTTCCAGGGCTTTGCGCATGAGCCGCGCTGCGTCCGGCAGCCGGCTGGGGGCGTAATGCCGCCGGGCGCGGGTGGCCCAATAGGCGGCGGACCGTTCAAAAGGCACGACGGTGCGGCGTTTCTCGCTCATCGCGTCGCCCTTTCCAGCAGCGCTTCCAGGTCGGCCCTGGAAAAATGATGGGCCGCCCGGCAGAAATGGCACGTCAGCTCCGCCCCGCCGTCCTCGTCGATGAGGGCGCGGAGCTCCTGCCGCCCCATGGCGATCAGCGCGCGCTCCATTTTTTCCCGGCTGCAGTCGCAACGATACGCGACATTCTCCCGGGCCAGAATCTTCATGTCCAGCCCGTCAAACCAGCCCTTGGCCAGGTCTTCCAGCGCCATATCGGCCACTTCCCGGCTGATGGCGGAAAAGAACACCGAACGCATTTCCAATTGCTCCAGCATTTCTTCTGTGCACCCGGGCAGGGGCTGCACCAGCGCGCCTCCCGCCGACAGGCAGTACCTTTCGTGCACCAGCGCCCCCAGCGCCACCAGGGAGGGCTGCTGCTCGCTGACGGTGAAGTACTGGGCGAAATCCTCGCCCAGCTCGCCGGACACCAGGGCGCTCTGGCCGATGTACGGCTCCCGCAGCCCCAGGTCTTTGATCACCGTCAGCCGCCCGTGATGCCCCACCAGGCCGCCCACGTCCAGGTGCCCGTCCTTTTTCAGCGGCAGATCGGCCTCCGGATGCGCGGCCGAAACCTTGACCTGCCCGCCGTGGGCCACCGCCGTCATTTTGCCCAGCGGCCCGTCCCCGGCCACCGTCACCGTTACCGAGGAGTCCTCTTCCTTCATCATCACGCCCAGCATGGCCGTCGCCGTCATCAGCCGGCTCATGGCCGCCAGCGCCGTGGAGGACGGGCGGTGAATGTCCGCCGCCGCCCGGGCCATGGCCGTGGTGCGGCAAAGCAGCGCCCGGGCCTGCCCGCCGCCCAGGGAAATGTGCAGCATTTCGTCCGGCAGGTTCAGCACCGCAAAATTGTCGTTCATGGTTTTACAGAAACTCCTTCTTCTCTTTTTGGGACCCCCGGGGGCTTCTTCAGCCCCCGGACCCCTGAACCAGGGTACTGAGTACCCTGGACCCACTTCTGCGGAACATCGGGGACTTTTCTTCAAACTTGGGTGCCGCTGGAGCGGTGTGTGGGGGTGTCGCATTTGTTCCGGA
>CANQKI010000123.1 GCA_947624355.1 uncultured Clostridia bacterium
GCCCGTGACCAGGTGGGCTCCCTGATGACCAAGTGCCTGGCCGGCGAAGGCGACATCGACAGCATGATCACCCAGGCCTTCCAGGATGCCATCGACGAGTGCGAATACGGCGACTGATCTTGCCATGAAGCAGGCTGAAAAAATCTCTTCTTTCCTGCTGGCCCTGCTTTTGGCCCTGACCCTCTGCCCGGGCATTGCCCTGGGCGAGGGCGGGGCGGAAGCGGTGGACTATGCCGGGAGCATCATCCTGGATATGGCCTCCGAAACGGTCAAGCAGGAAGTAACGGTCAAGACCTTCGTGGATGGGGACACCACCCATTTCCATGTGCCCGAATCCGTGTCGCCGGACGGAGTGCTCAAGGCCCGGTACCTGGGCATCAACACCCCCGAATCCACCGGCATGGTGCAGGAATACGGCAAGGCCGCCTCCAATTTCACCCGGGAAAAGCTGGAAAACGCGGCGGCCATCCTGGTGGAATCGGATACCGGGGAATGGAACGTGGACGCCACCGGCGGGCGGCTGCTGGTGTGGGTGTGGTATAAGCCCACAGAAGACGCGCCTTACCGCAACCTGAACATCGAGCTTTTGCAAAACGGCCTGGCCAACGCCAATTCCTCTGCCCAGAACCGCTACGGCGAAACCTGCGTGGCGGCCATCGAGCAGGCCAGGGCCATGAAGCTGAATCTGTACTCCGGCCAGCCCGACCCCGATTTCTTCTACGGTGACGCCATTGAGCTGACGCTCAAAGAGCTGCGCTGCGATATGGAGGAATACGTGGGCAAGAAGGTGGCCTTCACCGGCGTCATTTCCGTCAATACGGGCGCCAGCGGCGTCTATGTGGAAAGCTACGACGCGGAAACGGGCCTGTACTTCGGCATTCCCATCTTCTACGGCTACGGCCTCAGCGGCCCCGGCCTGCGGATTCTGCGGGTGGGGAACGAAAGCCGCATTGTGGGCACGGTGCAGTATTACGAGGCGGGCGACGCCTACCAGGTGGCCGGGCTCACCTACAAGATGATGAAGAAGAACGACCCGGACAACATCCAGCTGGTCAGCGAAGGCCACACCGCCGCCTACACCCCCACCGATCCCGAAACCTTTGCTAACGGCAAGGTAACGATTGAAGATGAAGAAGGGCAAAGCCGGGAATTTGATTACGCTATGCTGGCCCTGGGCACTTCCGTTTCCATGGAAGGGCTCACGGTGCAGAACGTGACCGTTTCCCGGGATGACGCGGGGGATCCCACCGGGGAAATGACCCTGCGCTGCGTGGCGGACGAAACGGAAATCCAGGTGCGTTTGGCCGCCTTGCAGAAGGAAGACGGCGCTTTCTTCACCGCCGAGGATTTTCTTGGAAAAACCGTCGACGTGAAGGGCATCGTGGATTCCTTCGGCGGAAACTATCAGATCAAGGTTTTCCTGGCGGACGGGATAACCGTCCGTCCATGAACGACAAAGAAAGGGAGTCATTCACATGAAAAAGTTTGTTGCGCTGCTGCTGGCGCTTTGCCTGTCCCTGTGCGTGTGCTGCGTGTTCGCCGAAGAAGCGGGCAATCCCGATCTGGACAATGCCAAGCTGCTGCTCCGTGAAATGTACAAGTCCAACAAGGAAGCCACCACCCCCAAGGATTACGACGTGGTGGGCGGCCTGAACATCGGCGGCGTCATCTATCCCATCGAATGGACCTCGGATAACGAGACCGTGAAGTTCGTCACCAAGGATGACGGCATGGTCACCGTGGACGTGGACGAAAAGAACCCCGACGAAACCTTCTACACCATGACCGCCACCATCAAGGACGACGCCGGCAATGCCGTGACGCTGGAGTTCAAGCCCCGCAAGGTGCCCGCCGCCCTGCTGCTGGACACCATGACCGACGCGGAAATCGCCGTCAAGGCCTATGAACTGGATCAGGACGCCGCGATGCCCGTGGCCACCGCCCTCAAGGGCGCCGTCACCGAAATCAACACGCCCTTTGACGAGAAGTACGGCAACGTCACCGTCACCATCGCCGTGGAAGGCGCGGAGGATAAGGCCATCCAGTGCTACCGCCTCAAGGGCGAGGGCGCGGATACCGTGGCCGTGGGCGACGTCATCGGCGTGGCCGGCACCATCAAGAACTACAAAGGCACCATCGAATTTGACCAGGGATGCACCATCGTTCCCGCCGACAGCGTGAAGGACGTGCGCCTGGTGTATGTGGCCTATGCCCTGGAAGAGAATGTTTCCAAGGATGAAGCCCGCACCCTCACCGGCGTGGTTTCCGAAATCAACACGCCCTTTGACGAGAAGTACGGCAACGTCACCGTCACCGTCGTGGCGGGCGGCCTGGCCGATAACGCCATCCAGTGCTACCGCCTGGCCGGCGAAGGCGCGGACACCGTGGCCGTGGGCGACACCATCACCGTCACCGGCACCCTGAAGAACTACAAGGGTACCATCGAATTCGACGCCGGCTGCACCCTGGACGCGGTCGTGAAGGCCGAATAATTCCATCATACAAAAAGGCCCTGCCTGGGAAAACCGGGCGGGGCTTTTTGTTTAGGTGTTTGCCGGTTCAAAGTACGCCCTGGGGTGATTGCATACGGGGCACGAATCGGGGGCGGCGGGGCCGATGTAGAGGTGGCCGCAGTGGCGGCACCGCCACACGAAGGTCATCTGCCCCGGCTTTTCAAACTCGGTATTGTTTTCCAGTTCCCCCGCTGCTTTCAGGAAGATTTTCTCGTGATCCGCTTCGATAGCGGCCACCAGGTCGAATTCCCGGGCCAGGTCGGGCCGATTCTCCTGCCGGGCGGCCTCGGCGCATTCCTTGTACTGGGTTTCCCATTCCATGTGCTCGGTGTGGGCGGCGGCGTGAAGATTCTGCAGGGTGTCCCCGGGTTGCGCGCCGTCATGGAGCATCTGTAGCCGCCCGAACCAGAGGCGGGCGTGGGCCTTTTCGTTGGCCGCTGTTTTGTCGAAGATTTCCCCGATCCGGCCGTACCCTTCCTTCCGGGCCGCGTCGGCGAAAAAGCTGTATTTCATGTACGCCCCGCACTCGGCGGCGAAGGCGTCCCAGAGGCGCTGTTCCAATGTGGGCATGACGTTTCCTCCTTTTACACGGTTTATTTCCAGTATGCGGCGGAAAAAGGAAAAACATGCATCCGCCGGTGGATTTTGGCGGAAGAAAGTGGTATGATGAAAAGCGATGAAAGCGGGGGAAAGAACAGATGGTGATTCTGATCTGCGGCAAAATCTGCTGCGGCAAAACCACATATGCCCGGCGGCTCTGCCGGGAAGAGAAGGCGGCGCTGCTTTCGGCGGACGAAATTATGCTGAGCGTATTCGGCCCGTACGCGGGCGAACGGCACGACGAATACGCCGCCGGCGTCCGGCAGTATCTGTTGCACAAGGCCGCCGAGCTGGATGCCCTGGGGGTAAATACCGTGCTGGACTGGGGGTTCTGGACGAAGGAGGGCCGCCGGGAAGCCCGGACTTTTTTCCAAAACCGGGGCATTCCCTGCGTCCTGCATTACCTGGACGTGGACGACGAAACCTGGCGCGCCCGGGTAAAAAAACGCAACGCCGCCGTGCTGGCGGGGGAAACGGAGGATTATTATGTGGACGACAACCTGGCCGCCAAATTTGCCGCCCGCTTTGAAATGCCCGATTCGGCGGAAGCGGACGTGTGGGTGCGGGGCTGACAAAAGGGACAGGAAAGCATGCTTTTTCCGTTGCGCTTTTGCGCCGGTTATGCTATAATGCAATTGATGCGCCTGTACCTCAGCAGGATAGAGGGTCCGCCTCCTAAGCGGAACGCCGCGCGTTCGAATCGCGCCAGGCGCGCCAGGCCGGAGCAAAGTCCGTTTTGCCCCGGCTTTTTGATTGCCCATGAAAATACGTATTTCCTTTCCCGGGCTTTTCCGCGGCGTGCCTTGCCCCCGCACCGTACCCGTTTATTCATAATTTGTTTACAAATTCCTGCTATACTAAATTCCGGAGCCCCGCGTGGACGCGGGTGAAAGGAGCAAATTATGCTGGTACTCAAACAGATCGTGAAGGATTATCAGACGGGCGATACCAAGGTGGAGGCCCTGCGGGGGGTGGATATTGCCTTCCGGGAGCAGGAATTTGCCGCCATTCTGGGGCCGTCGGGCTGCGGGAAAACGACGCTGCTGAACATTATCGGCGGCCTGGATCATTATACCAGCGGCGACCTGATCATCAACGGCCGCTCCACCCGCCAGTACAAGGACGGGGACTGGGATACCTACCGCAATCATTCCATCGGCTTTGTGTTCCAGAGTTATAACCTGATTCCCCACCAGACAGTGCTGAGCAACGTGGAATTGGCCCTGACCCTGTCCGGCGTGGGCAAGAAGGAGCGGCGGAAGCGGGCCATCGAGGCCTTGGAAAAGGTGGGCCTGGGGGATCAGCTCCGGAAAAAGCCCAACCAGATGTCGGGGGGCCAGATGCAGCGGGTGGCCATCGCCCGGGCCCTGGTGAACGACCCGGATATTCTGTTGGCCGACGAGCCCACCGGCGCCCTGGACAGCGAAACCAGCGTGCAGGTGATGGAAATTCTGAAGGAAATCAGCCGGGAAAAGCTGGTCATCACCGTGACCCATAACCCCGAGCTGGCCGAAAAATACGCCACCCGCACCATCCGCCTGCTGGACGGCAAGGTGATTTCGGACACCGCCCCCTGCGACGCCAAGGAAGAGGCGCGGCAGAACCACCCCAAGCAGAAAAAGCCCTCCATGAGCTTTATCACGGCCCTGAGCCTGTCCTTAAACAACCTGATGACCAAGAAGGGCCGCACCATCCTGACGGCCTTTGCGGGCTCCATCGGCATCATCGGCATCGCGCTGATTCTGTCCCTGTCCGCCGGCATCAACGATTACATCGGCCGGGTGGAGCAGGATACCCTGTCCTCTTATCCCCTCATGCTGCAGAAGCAGACGGTGGATATGTCCTCCATGATGACGGCCATGATGGGGGCCGCGGGGGAGGCCGGGCAGCACGATATGGACAAGGTGTATTCGGGCAACGTCATGTCCAAAATGATGTCCAACATGATGAGCGAAATCAGCGAAAACAACCTGGCCGATTTCAAAAAATACATTGACGGGGGCGATTCGGGAATCGAAGAACTGGTCAGCGGCATCCAGTACGAATACAATACGCCCCTCACCGTGTACCGCATCCTGGACGACGGCACGGCCATGCAGGTGAACCCCTCCACCACCATCGAGGCCACGGGCATGGGGGATATGCTGGGCGCGGCCATGACCAGCGGCAACGATATGATGGCTGCCTCCATGAGCCGCATGAACGTTTTCCAGCCCCTCATCGACAACAAAGACCTGCTGGATTCCCAATACGACGTGCTGGCCGGCCGCATGCCGGAAAAGGACAACGAAATTGTCTTCATCGTCAACGAGCGCAACGAAATCAGCGATTTCAACCTCTATTCCCTGGGCCTCAAGGATCAGGGCGAACTGAAAGGGCAGATGCAGCTGCTCATGGCGGGGGAGCCCATCGAGGTGACCACCACCAGCTATTCCTATGACGAACTGCTGAACCTGAAATTCCGCCTGCTGCTCAACACCGATTATTACGAAAAGCAGGGGGACCAGTGGGTGGACCGCAGCGGCGACGCCCTTTACATCCGCTCCGTGCTGGAAAACGCCTATGAAATCAAGGTGGTGGGCATTTTGAAGCCCAAGGAGGACGCCGTGGCCACCTCGGTCAGCGGCGGAGTGGGCTACCGCAACGGCCTGATGACGTACCTGCTGGAGCAGGTGAGCGAAAGCGAGATCGTGAAGGAACAGCTGGCCAATCCCGACGTGGATGTGTTCACCGGCCTGCCCTTCGCGGGCGGGGACACGGCGGCAGCCCCCGTCATGGATCTTTCCACTCTGCCCCCCGAGCAGCAGGCCATGCTGGCCAATATGACCGAGGAACAGCGGGCCGCCATCATGCAGCAGTACGCCCCCGCCCAGTCCAACGGCTCTTTGGAGGATAATCTGACCCTCCTGGGCGTCAGCGACCCGGACGACCCCACGGCCATCAACCTCTTCCCCAAGGACTTTGAATCCAAGGAAGCGCTGACGGCCATCATCGAGGATTACAATGCTTCCGTGCCCGACGAAAGCCGCATCCAGTACACCGATTATGTGGGGATCATGATGTCCTCCGTCACCACCATCATCAACGCCATCAGCTATGTGCTCATTGCCTTTGTGGCCATTTCCCTGGTGGTGTCTTCCATTATGATCGGCATCATTACCTACATTTCCGTGCTGGAGCGCACCAAGGAAATCGGCATTCTGCGGGCCATCGGTGCGTCCAAGCGGGATATTTCCCGGGTGTTCAACGCCGAAACCCTCATCGTGGGCTTTGCCGCCGGGGCCATGGGCATTCTGGTGACGCTGGCGGGGGACCTGATCATCAACCTCATCCTCCATTCCCTCACCAGCATCAACAA
>CANQKI010000124.1 GCA_947624355.1 uncultured Clostridia bacterium
GGATGAAAAACCGGTGCGGCAGCTGCTGCGGGAGGCCGGGGAAAAAGGCTGGTTCCGGGACTGGAACAAGGCAAACCGCCAGGCCCTGCTGATCGCCATGGAGGAAAAGGAAATTTACCCTTCCCCCGCCCTCCAGGAAGCCGCCAATGCCGCCCAGGCCGTGCACCTGTTCTTCGTTTCGGCCTACGATGAGGAATTTCTCTGGTCCCCCGCCCTCTGGCAGTGGCGAAACGAAACCCTTGCCGAAAACGGCCTGGACCCATCCGATATCCGTCTGGCTCCGGCCTCCAGCAGCCCGGACGGGATTTTCCTGGAAAAAGTGCTGCCCATCGCCACCCCGACGAACCTTTGGCACCAGGAAGACGAAATCGTGTATTTTGCCGGAGTGCCGCCCCTGGCCCTTCGGGACGCGCTGGAGGACAGCCGGCTGAAGGGCTGGACCCTCGTTTCGGGCTTGATGGAAGGGCGGCCGGGTTCTACGTACGAGGCCATGACCCTCTATGAAAAGGAGGGGGAACGACTGCTGCTCCTGGCCTATCAGAATCCGGAGGACCCCTGGACGCTGCAGTCGGTGGACGTGGGGTG
Organism: uncultured Clostridia bacterium; assembly: GCA_947624355.1. Classification (GTDB taxonomy): domain Bacteria; phylum Bacillota; class Clostridia; order Christensenellales; family Aristaeellaceae; genus RUG563. The sequence continues at coordinate 586 of CANQKI010000124.1, forward strand.
CCTGCTGCCCGGCCGCACGCCCAAGATTCGCTGCTGGGATCGGTTCGACCGGAGCTTCGCCCTCTGCTACGACGATCCCGGCCAGCCCTCCTATACCTTTCTTGTGACCCCCATCCAAAACCCCTCCGGAGAAACCTGCCGGTGCGCCCTGGCCGGCTGCGTGATGTACGACCGGGAAGCGGGAACGGGCTGGCTCTGGGAGATCAGCCTGCTGACCGAATACCATGCGGACGGCACCCAGGCGCGGATAAACGACGCGCCTGCCGTCCCCTCCGGCCTGGACCAGATCAGCATGGACGATTTTCCCCTGACCGCGGAGGCAATCCGCGCCTGGAAGGGCACGCCCGTCCCCGAGGGCTTCGCCGTGACCCACGAAGTGCACCTGCGGGCCAAAACCTCCTCCCGTTCCAATGACCTTGGCACATTCAAGCCCTCCGCCCTGGTGCAGATCGAGGAGACGTTGCCCGGCGACCCCTGGCCCTGGTACCGGGTGAAGTGCGGCCGCATCGAGGGCTATGCGGCATCCGGATACGTGAACTGGGCGCCCGGCGACCTTCAATCCTATCCGCCCCTGCCCGTGGCCCGGGCTGAGCAGGATATTTTCCTCCGGCAGAACACCGGCCTCTTCAGCCCCTCGGTGACGGAACTGCCCGAAGGGACCGAAATGCATGTGCTCCTGGAAAAGAGCGGCTGGCTTTACGTATGCGTACCCCGGGATGAAATCGGCTGGGCCATGGACGTGAACGGCGTTTACGGCTACGTCCGCGCAGACGAAGTGGCCCAGGCCCCCTCCCTCGCCCAGCTTCGCTGGAACGCCCTCAAGGAAGAATAACTACCGGAATTTGCCTTCTTTCCGAATGTGTGGTATAATATCAATATCGTTGGCCGCCCGAAAAGCGGCCGCGCTCCAAACAAGACGAGGGAGGCAAAAACATGCTGGAATTCCGATATGATACCCAACTGCTCATTGAGGGCAAGGGCCTGGACGAAGACGCCATCAACGACTATTTCCGGGAGCATTTTGAGGGCGACTGCCTGCTGGCCGTGGGCGACGACGAACTGATCAAGATTCATTTCCACACCAACAAGCCCTGGGAGGTGCTGGAGTACTGCGCGTCCCTGGGAGAAATCTACGACATTGTGGTGGAGGATATGGAACGCCAGTCAAGAGGATTAGAGGGCTGACGCCCATCAACAAAATGAGGTAAACCTCATTTTGTTGACCTACAGATTTTCATTTCGCCCCGCGCTACTCCACTACGTGGAAGCGCGGGCATCGCACGGCGATTCAAGAATCGCATGTGCTCGGTCACCCTGGCGGATGACGCTCAGTGTGCTTCGCCGCACGGCCAGAAAATCTGCAAGGAAGGAAAATTTTCTTTCGGAGCGTAAACGACCCTTACCACGCCCCGCGCTACTCCACTACGTGGAAGCGCGGGCTTCGGGCGGCAATTCAAGAATTGCACGCCCTCGGTCGCCCTGACGGGCGACGCTCAGTTCGCTACGCTCACGGCCGGAAAATGATATAGGTAGAAGTCATTCTGACTTCTCCTCCCGCCGGCAAAGCCGGCGGTGCGGATTACGTATGAAGGGGCTGCGGCCCCTTCATACATCCCCGGAGTAGAATATTACTCCTTTAATTGCCTCTGGGCCCTGTGGGCCCCTTTTTTATTGGTAGATTTATTGCGCGGATTGTGATATACTAAGCGTTGGAATATTTTCCGATCATTCCATTCGGAGAGGAACCGCATGACGCAGAAACAGAAATCCCTGCTGGGCGGGGTATCCATTTTAGGGGCCGCCGGGCTGATCTGCAAGGTGGTGGGGGTTTTGTACCGCATCCCCCTGGCCCACCTCATCGACCCCATGGGCATGGCCCTGTACCACAAGGTGTTCCCCGCCTACAACCTGCTTTTGACGATTTCCTCGGCGGGCATTCCGGTGGCCATTTCCCGGATGGTGTCCCATTACGTGACCCGGGAGGACGTTGGCAATGCCCGGCGCATTTTCAAGGTGGCGCTGCTGCTGCTGAGCGTTCTGGGCCTGGTTGCCACCGTCCTGCTCATGGCCTTTTCGGACAGCGTGGCTTCCCTCCAGGGGGCCCCGGACGCGGCGGCGGGCTATCTTTGCATCGGGCCCAGCCTGTTCCTGGTGTGCGCCATGAGCGCCTATCGCGGCTATATGCAGGGGCGGCGGCACATGATGCCCACGGCTATTTCCCAGCTTATCGAGCAAGTGGGCAAGGTGGCCGTGGCCCTGCCCCTGGCGTACCTGGGCATGGCCCGGGGCGGCGTCAGCTGGGGCGCGGCAGGAGCGCTGCTGGGCAGTACCCTCGGAGAGGCCGCCGCCCTGCTTTACATGATGATTCAGGAGCGGCGCAGCCGGAGCGAAATGGCCGAAATCGCCCCCAATCCCCACGCCGACGTGCTGAACCCCTCCTTCATCGCCAAGCGACTCACCCGGATTGCCATCCCCATTACCCTGGGGGCCTGCATCGTGCCCCTAGCCGGGTTCATTGACAGCGTGATGCTCACCGGCCTCATGGAGGGCGCAGGCATGGCCTATGAGGACGCCATGATCCGCTACGGCGCGTACTCCGGCCCCGTGCTCACCCTCATCAACGTGCCCACTGCCCTGGCCATGGCCATGAGCACCAATCTGGTGCCCGACATTGCCTCCGGTATGGCCCGAAGGGACGCGGACTATGTGCGCCGGGAGGCGGGCATGGGCCTGCGCATGGCGGCGGTCATCGGCCTGCCCTGTTCCGTGGGCATGAGCATTCTGGCCCGGCCCATTCTGTATCTGTGCTATGCGGGCAGCTATTCCGGACCGCAATTGGACGTGGCCGCGGAGCTTTTGCAAATCAGCGCCCTCACCATCGGGCTTTTCACCATGGTGCAGGCTACCAGCGGCATTCTGCAGGGCATGGGACGGCAGAAGATCCCCATGTGCACCCTGCTGGTGGGCGTAGCCCTGAAAATTGCCCTCAATTACACCCTGGTTGGCATCCCCGGCGTGGATATCCACGGCGCGCCCTGGGCGTCGCTGCTCTGCTACACGGCCAGTATGGTTCCCAATCTGTATTTTGTCTGCCGCCACACGGGGTACCGGTTCGACTTTATGGGCATCCTGATAAAGCCCCTGCTGTGTTCCCTGCTGATGGGCGCGGCGGTGGGCGGCCTGTGGGCCCTGGGCTTTGGGGACGCGGCGGAACTGTCCCGGGCGGGAAACCTGCTGGGCGTCGGGCTGTGCGTGGTTCTGGGAATTTGCATATACTTCGGCGCGGCGTGGAAGATGGGCGTCGTTTCGGCGGCCGACCTGCCCGCCCGCTTCAGGAGGAAGAACAAATGAAGAAAATCACCGTGGCGTCCCTGGGCCCGGGCAGCCGGGATTACCTGACCCTGGGCACGCTGGACGCCCTTCGGAAAGCCCCCCGCTTAGTGCTGCGCACGGGGCTGTGCGACGCGGCGGATTACCTGCGGGAGCAGGACATCGCATTCGAGACCCTGGACGCTCTCCACGAATCCTGCGAGGATTTTGACGCGCTCATCGACGCGGCGGCAGCGCGCATTCTGGCCCTGGCTGAAAAAACGCCCGTCTGCTATGCCGTGCTGGACGCCGCTCGGGACGAAACCGTGCGGCGCATCCGGGAACAGGCGGGAATTACCATGTTGCCCGGCGTGCCCCTGGAAGCGCCCATTCTGGCCGCCGCCGACGCGCCTGCCCGCATCGAAATCCAGACGGCCACGTCCCTGGACGTGACCTCCACCCAGAATTCCCTTTTGATCCTGGAAACGGATTCCCGCATTCTGGCCGGGCAGTGCAAGCTGCAGCTCCTGGACTGGTACGATCCCACCCACCCTGTGCTGTTCTTTCCCCCGGCGTCCGGCCCTCGGAAGGCCGTGCCCATGCCCCTGGAGGAAATCGACCGGCAGAAAAAGTACGATCACACCTGCGCCGTGCTGGTGCCCGCCCTGCCCCTGAACGAAAAAAAGCGCTTCGATTTTTACGATCTGGTGCGCTTGCTGCGCATCCTGCGGGGGGACAACGGCTGCCCCTGGGACAAGGAGCAGACCCACCAGTCCCTGCGCCCCTACCTCATCGAGGAAGCCTACGAAACCGCCGCCGCCATCGACGAGGAGGATTGGGACCATGTGGCCGACGAACTGGGCGACGTGCTGCTGCAGATCGTCTTTCAGGCGGACATCGCCCGGCAGTACGGCACCTTCGCCCTTTCGGATATTACTACGGATATCTGCCAAAAACTCATGGCCCGCCACAGCCACATTTTCGGCGGCGATTCCTGCGAGACCGCCGAGGACGTATCCCGGAACTGGGAGGCCATCAAGCGGAAGGAACGGGGCTATACCGCCCCTTCCCAGGCGCTTGTCGGGGTGTCCAAGGGCCTGCCGCCCCTCATGCGGGCGGGCAAGGTGCAAAAGCGCGCCCGGGACGTGGGCTTTGACTGGGACGACCCCCTCGCCGCCCTGCCCAAAGTCCACGAAGAGGCCGACGAGGTGGCCGAGGCCATCCGGCAAAAGGATCCCGCCCACATTGAGGAGGAACTGGGCGATTTGCTCTTTGCCTGCGTCAATGTCAGCCGTCTGGGCGGCGTGGAGGCCGAAACAGCCCTTCAAAAAGCCACCGAAAAGTTCATTTCCCGGTTTATTTTGATGGAAAATGCGATTTTTCGGGCTGGAAAACGCTTTGAGGACTTGACATTATCCGAAATGGATGTATACTGGAATGGTAGCAAGCAATGCCCGGGGCCGTAAGGCTCCGCGCTTGTAAAAAAAAATGGAGGGATTTACTATGAACAAGTCTGAACTCGTGAGCGCGCTGGCTGAAAAGACCGGCCTGTCCAAGAAAGACGCCGAAAAGGCCGTTGCCGGTTTTGTGGATGTTGTGACCGATGCGCTGAAGGCCAATGACAAGGTGCAGCTGGTTGGCTTCGGTACCTTCGAAAGCAAGCAGCGTCCCGCCCGCGCCGCCCGCAATCCCCAGACCGGCGCTCAGATTACTATCGCCGCCAGCAAGGCCGTTTCCTTCAAGGTCGGCAAGGCTCTTAAGGATGCCGTGAACGAATAATTTTTTTGCAAAAGCGGTGAAATATCACCGCTTTTTTTCTTTATAGGAATAAAGGAGTCTGCATATGCGCCTGGATAAATTTCTCAAGGTTTCCCGTATCATCAAGCGCCGCACCGTGGCCAAGGAGGCCTGCGACGGCGGCCGCGTCACCGTCAACGGAAAAATCGCCAAGGCCGGGGCCGAGGTCAAGGCCGGCGATGTGATGGAAATCCGCTTCGGCAACCGTGTGGGACGCTACGAAATCACCGATGTGCGCGAGGTCGTGCGCAAGGAAAACGCCGCCGAAATGTACTGCGTGTTGGAAGAAGACCCCGCCGTGGCCCAGGCCCGGGGAGAGTAGGCCGCTTTAATCGGAAATTTCGGAGACTTCTTGGGGCTTTGCCCCAGACCCTACCAGGGGGATGATCCCCCTGGACCCTGCATTTGCGGAATATGGTTGGCACGTAATTCAAACAATGTGCCGCTGGAGCGTTGGATACGCGATGGTTAGACGACCCAGGGCACAATGAAAAGCCGGGAAAACCGCCAGGGAAGAGCAAGCTCTTCCTGATCGGTTGTTCCCGGCTTTTCCCCGGACAGGCAAGCCTGTCCGGGCTGGCGGCGTTCCGCCGCCGTGCCCTGGGCCTGCGCGGGTGTTCTTCATTTCGCTCGTGTTGCGCTGCTTAATCGCTGTCCAAGTTTCGCACGCGGCAAGCTGCTTTGTTTTCATTATCCGAAACGCTTTACA
>CANQKI010000125.1 GCA_947624355.1 uncultured Clostridia bacterium
CAGACCACTTGGCTGGTTATCTCCGCGTTCTTTCCTCCGGAATTACTTTACTGTCCTATTTGTTTGACAAACTTACATGCCGTCGATTCAAAACGGAAAAGCCGGGTGCGCATCCATGTCGGAAAAGCTTTGGAATGATTGCAAAAAAGTTTCACGGCAAACATACGGCCAGTGCAAAATCTGTCGCAAAAAACAGGGAGAGCGGCCGGCTCTCCCTGCCTTGAATCAAACCTGAATTTTCGGATTATCCGTTTGAAGCTTCCGGAAACAGCTCGGAAAGAGTGGCAGCATACTTTTCACGAAGCGCTGCAAGGTCAGGCACATCTCCTTCATAGGGCTGTATATCCAGCCCGTCGCCGTACTGAATTTCGATTTCGGCGTTTTCGCCGGAAACGGTCACGGTGCAGGTCACGGAGTTGCTATCAGCTTCGCAGGTTAACGCAAGCACGCCGTCTTTCGGCTCAAGCTCATCCGGGGAGATTGCGCTGAAACCATATTGAGGAAGCACGTCCATCATGTACGACAGTGCACACAGGACCTGATCCTGTACGGCGCTTTGTCCGTCTTCCAGCACAATCTGTTCTGTGTAGGATGCCAATGAAGGAACGGCGGGTGTCACGCTTTCATCGTCTTTCAGGATACCGTGCTGCCGCAGTGCATCCTCTATTCCCTTGGTTACCTGTTCCTTGACCTGCTCCAGGGTATAAAGCCCTTCCTGCGCTTTTTCTACAATGGCCTGCTTTTCTTCTTCAAATTTTGCCTTGGCATCTTCAACGGCCTTCTCGACTTCGGCTTTGACCTGTGCCTTGTGCTCCTCGGTCGGAATCATGTCGGCCACGGCCTCTTTGACGGCGTCCGCTACGGCGGCGGCCTTTTCCTCTACGGTCACCATGCCTTCCTTGGCAGCGGCAACAGCCTTTTCCACAGCTTCATTAATAGCCGTTTGTTTTTCCGTTTCCGCATCGGTTTTTGCCTGCTCAATTTCCGCATTAAGCGTCGTGATCTGGGCATCCTTGGCGGCGATTTCCGCTTTCATTGCTTCCAACTCGGCAGACGAAGCCTCCGCCTGCGTCTTCAGATCGGCAATAACCAGATCTTTTGCGGCTTCGGCAGCAGTTACGGCATCATTTACCGCCGTTTCTTTTTCAAGAGCGGCAGCAGCCAGAGCGTCGTTTACTGCTGTGTCTTTCTCAAGAGCGGCAGCCGCAACGGCATCGTTTACCGCGGTCTCTTTTTCAAGTGCAGCTGCTGCCAGCGCATCCTCCATTTCCTTTGCTTTGTCGGCCAACTGCTGTTCAGCGGCCGTTGCGGCGGTTTCGCTTTCCTGACGGATGGTTTCCAATTCATTTTCCGTGGTCTTCAGGCTTTCTTCGGCTGCATGCAGCTTTTCGGCAAGGGAGGTGTTTTCGGTTTCAAGGGCAGAAATTTGATCCTGCAGTGTGTTGCGTTGATTTGTAAACGCAAAGAGAACGATTACGATGACCAGTGCAGCGGCGCATACGATCCAGATTGTTTTTTTCATGCTGTTTCCTCCTCATTTTATTTTTGACGGCACAAATGCCGCTTTTGTCGATACGCGGCTATCAAAAGATAGAAAGACCGCCCGGCATGGCCGGGCGGCAAACAATTGAATTATTCTTCTTCGTCCTCGTCCTTCTGGGCGCTGTCGATGATCTTCTTGGCGGCATCGGCGGGCATTTCTTCATAGCGCTCAAAGGTCATAGTAAAGGATCCGCGTGCCTGGGTCATGGACCGAAGATCCGTGGCATATTTGAACATTTCACCCATGGGCGCCTCGGCGGTGACGCGCTGCAGGCCATCCACCTGATCCATGCCCATGATGCGGCCGCGCCGCTTGTTCATATCGCCCATGATATCGCCCATGTACTCATCAGGGACGAACACTTCCACATGCATGATAGGCTCCAGCAGGACGGGGCTGGCTTCCATGCAGCCCTTCTTGTAAGCAATGCGGGCAGCTGTCTTGAAGGCCATTTCGGAGGAGTCCACCGGGTGATAAGAACCGTCGTACAGCTTGGCGCGGAGGCCTACCATGGGATAACCAGCCAATACGCCCTTACGGATGTTTTCCCGCAGTCCCTTTTCCACAGACGGGATAAAGTTGCGGGGCACCGCGCCGCCGACCACAGCATCCACAAATTCGAATTCCACGTTGGTGTCGCCGATGGGGGAGAACTCAATCCACACATCACCGAACTGGCCGTGACCGCCGGTCTGCTTCTTGTGCCGGCCCTGGCAGGAAACCGTTTTGCGGATGGTTTCGCGGTAGGGAATCTTGGGATCGGCCAGCACGGCGGAAGCGCCGAACTTGGTCTGCAGCTTATTGCGGATCACATCCAGATGCAGCTCGCCCTGGCCGGAAAGCAGGGTTTCGGTGGTTTCAGCGTTCTTTTCCACCTTAATGGAGGGGTCTTCCTCCTGCAGCCTTGCCAGGCCGGAGAATACCTTGTCTTCCTCGCCTTGTTTGGCGGCCGAAACGGCCTTGGAAAGCGACGGCGCCGGGAATGCAATGGGGGCAAACTTGACGGGGCTGTTGGCGTCACACAGGGTATCGCCCGAATTGGTAAACTGCAGCTTGGCCAAAGCGCCCAAGTCGCCGGCGTTCAGCTGGTTCACGTTGGTTTGCTTTTTGCCGCGCATCATGAACAGGCCGCCGGCCTTTTCGGCTTTATCGGAGGTGGCGTTGTACAGCGGCGTGGCGGGGGTAATGACGCCCGAGCATACCCGGAACAGGCTCAGCTTGCCCACGAAGGGGTCGGCGATGGTTTTGTATACCAGGGCGGAGAAGGGCTCCCCGTTGTCGCAGATACGCTCCACCTTGTCGCCGGTCTTGGGATTTTCGCCCACGGCCTTGGCGCCCTTGGGGGAATGGAGGTAGACGCTCATCACATCCAGCATCTTGGCAATGCCGACGCCGGTAATGGCGGAGCAGGCAACCACAGGCACGATGGTGCCGTTTTGCATGCCGGCACGGAAACCGGAAAGAATTTCGTCGTGCGTCAGATCTTCGCCTTCCAGGTACTTCATCATCAGTTCGTCGTCCGCGCCAGCAGCGGCTTCGGTAATTTCTTCCATGGCGGAGGAAATGGCGGCAGCCATATCGCCGGGAACAGGCACTTCCTTGAGCCCCTTGCCGGAGCCTTCATAGGCCTTGTTTTCCAGCACGTTGACGACGCCCTTGAAGGACGCGCCCGCGCCGATGGGGAGCAGCATGGGCACCACGGAGGTACCGAACTTGCCGCGCAGCTGCTCCACGACCTTCTGGTAGTTGGCGTTTTCGGTGTCCATGCGGTTCACGATGAACATCCGGCATACGTTGTTCTTTTTGGAATAGTCCCAGGCTTTTTCGGCGCCGACCGTCAGGCCGCTGACGGCGCCCACCACGATGCCCGCGGTTTCCACCACGCGCAGGGGGCCCATCATTTCCCCGATAAAGTCAAAATAACCGGGAACGTCGATCACGTTGATTTTGACATTTTTCCATTCGATAGGCGCAACGGCGGCGCTGATGGAAATATGGCGTTTTACTTCCTCCGGGTCAAAATCGGTCGAAGCGGAGCCGTCTTCTACTTTGCCTTGACGGTCCACATGGCCGGCGGCAAAGAGCATTGCCTCGGTCAGGGTCGTTTTGCCTTCGGAGCCATGGCCGATCAAAGCAATATTACGGATGTTCTCAGTCTGATAGTCTGCCATTTTGTTTCCCCCTAAAGTTTATTATGATCAACGCAGGTAATCACACGCAAATAATATTTTATCAGATAATCGGGCAAAATTCAAGCCATTTTCTCCAAAACTTTTCAATTTTCCGACGGAATATAAAAAATGATGATTTCATCGGCGATTTCCCGTCATTTCTCCCGGCCCACTGCTTGCGTCCGGCCTGCCGGACGTGATAAAATGGAACCGATGAAATCCATGAAATGGAGTATGATTATGACAGGTTTCAGAAGAATGATGGGATTTACCCTGATATGTGCGGCGCTGTGCTTCCTTTTGACGCACAGCGCGTGGGCGATGAATTGGACGGTTGGGGGAGACGAAGAGGCATTGGCGCCTGACCCGCAGCAGCAGGCGCGTTTCCTGATCCGGGAGATGTCGCTGGAACAGAAGGTTTATCAGCTGCTGTTTGTTGCTCCGGAATCCCTGACGGGTGAAACCAGTACGTTTGAAATTCCGGATATTTCCGTGATGCAGCGCTATCCCGTCGGCGGCGTGGTGCTGTTCGGCCAGAATATTGTCAGTGAAGCACAATTGAAAGCGCTTACGGCGGCATTGCGGCTGGGCGGGGAAAAATACGGAGGCATTCAGCCCTTTATTGCCGTGGACGAAGAAGGGGGAAGCGTATCCCGCATTGCAAACAAGCTTGGGTACCCTTTAGCTTATTCGCCGGAAGAAATCGGGCAAAGGCAGGATGCAGTTTCGGCAGCTTATGCGGCAGGCGAAGTGATTGCCGAATATCTTACGCCGCTGGGTATCAACATGGATTTTGCGCCTGTGGCGGATGTGCTGGTCAAAAACGTGGAAGAATTGGCAGGGCGGAGTTATGGCAGCGACGTGCAGACCGTGACAGATTGCGCCAGTTCCATGGCGGAAGCCCTTCGGCAGGGCGGCGTGATTCCGTGCTTTAAACACTTTCCGGGTCACGGCGCGGTATCGGGCAACAGCCATAAGCGTTCGGTTACCTCCCGGCGAACTTTAGCTGAGATGTTGGAATGCGAATTGATTCCCTTTGAGCGGGCTGTCATGGACGGCACAGAGGCAATCATGGTATCTCACCTGGTTGCTCAAGGGATGGGGGACGAGGTGCCTGCGTCCATGTCGCCGAAGGTGGTCGGTTCCCTTCTTCGGGAACAAATGGGATATGACGGCCTTGTTATTTGCGATGCATTGCGCATGAATGCCGTTATGCAGGATTATAAGGAAACAACCGCGGCTGTCCGTATGCTCCAGGCGGGAGTCGATATGATTTTGCTGCCGCAAAACATGAAATCCGTTGCCGATTCCATCCTTCACGCCGTACAGAACGGGGAAATTGCCGAGGAGCGGATTGACGAAAGCGTGGCCCGTATCCTGGGCGTGAAAATTCAGGCAGGGATACTGACCTGGTAAATCATCTACAGAATAAATTCCAATGCGAGCACTACGGCACAGCAGCAGCACGCCACTTTGAAAAGGCCGGCGCCGCAGAACGCTGATATCATGCCGGCAATCAACGCCGCCGCCCCTGCAATGGGCGATTGCGTGGCGTTCAGAATGGCAGGAAAGGTCATGACGGACAGGGTAACATAAGGCACATAATACAAAAACGAACGTAGAAAACGGTTTTTGATCTGCCTGCGGAGCAGCGTCAGCGGAAGCGCCCGAATCAGGAACGAAACGGCGGCCATAATCAGAATATAGATATAGTTGTTATGCACGGCTGTTTTCCTCCTTTTCAGGCACGGGGAAAAGCAGCGCGGCAGCAGCGGCGATTACCAGCGTCAGCACGATGGTGCGGCTTCCTTCGGACAAAGCGGAAAGGCCCGGCAAGACGGAAAAAAGAAAACTGAGCCCAAAGCTGCATGCCACAACGCCGAAAATGACCCGGCTTTTTCGTGCGGGCGGAATAATCGTAGCCAGAAACATCCCGTACAGCGCCACGCCCAGGGCGCTTACAATTCTTGCCGGCAGAATTGTGCCCATCAGAATGCCAAGGGCTGTGCCGCTGGCCCAGGCGGGAATGGACAGCGCCATAGCGCCATAATAGTAGTATGGATCCAAAAACCCGGGACGGGCAATGGCGATGCCGAAAAGCTCGTCGGTAATATCAAAGCCGATCAGCAGCCGATGGGGAAGGGCTGTGGCCGGGTCAATCCGCTGGCTCAGGGCGCAGCTCATGAGCAGATAGCGGGCATTGGCAACCAGGGTAATGAGTGCAATTTCCCAATAGGCCGCCTGGGCGGCGATTTGCGTAAAGCCTGCATATTCGCCTGCCGATGCATTGTTCAGCAAGCTTGCCAGGAATCCCTGAAACACCGTCAGGCCCACATTCCGGGCCGCAATCCCCAAAGAAAAGGCCACGGCAAAGTACCCCAGGGCAATGGGCACGCCGTCCCGCATGCCTTCCCGGAAAGCAGCGCCGTGTTTGAATCTTACCGTCATTCGGAACCCAGCTTTCGTAAAAAATCCTGCAAATGCCGTTTGCTATTATAGCGAATTTTATGTCAAATGGAAAGGAAATACAAAAAGAAAACGGACAGAGTGCCTGTTGGATTACAATACATATAGGACACCAAGCAAGAAAAGGAGGAAAAAGAATAGAAGGTTGACCGGCTGTGTGGT
>CANQKI010000126.1 GCA_947624355.1 uncultured Clostridia bacterium
CGTATGCCCTTCCGCCTCCAGCATTGCTTTTTGCGCTTTGACGCCGTCGGGATATTTTTCGTTCAGTTCCCCGTTCGCTTTCAGCGTTCTCCAGTAAGGCGTCTGATCTTCGGAACGCTGATTGCTTGCCCACGCCGCAATGGATACGAAAATCCCGGCGGTAACCGGCTCGGTAAAATCCGCGCCGCTTGATTTTGCAAAGTACTCCCGGATTTTTCCGACGGTGGTCACGCTCCCAAAGGGAACGCGTTTCATAATTTCGTCATAGGCGATCGGCGGGGCAAAATACATCCTGCTCCCGCCGTATTTTTGGATGCTCTTTTCGTCCGTGATGGTCTGGAACTTCGGCATATCCTTGCTGTCATGCAGCATCGCGTTGAAATCCTTTTTTGCTTCATTCGCCATAGCCGCGCCTCCTGCCGTCACACATAAGGGCTGGAATCGAACCGATTTCTCTGCTGTAATCCATACTTCCGTCCCGATTTGTTGAATTGCCCGGTCACTTCCGCATTTTCATGCGGAACTGCAGCTTGCGGATATCCATTTTAAGCTGGAGCCAGCCCTGCTTGCCAAAAAACACGGCCACGGGAAGCAGGGAAAAGAGCAGCGCCGCCCGCATGGGCCAGGTGCCTACGATCAGTTCATAAATCAGCCCCGCGGCGGCCAGCCAGCCGATCCACTTGACTTTGATTGGCAGGAAGAAAAAGAGCAGGAACTGGAAATCGGGATAATAGATGGCAAAGGCCAGAAGCAGCGAGGTGTTCAGGTACGTATTGGTGGCATAGCCCAGGATGAACCCGGACACGATGTTGCCAATCACGCCCAGCAGATAGTACAGATTGAACCGTGCGCTGCCCCACCGGCTTTCCAGGGCTGTGCCCAGGAAATAGTAAAAATACAGGCTCAGGATGACGCCGATCAGGGAATAATCGGGCGGCAGGAAAATAAAGGTGATTACCCGCCAAAATTCGCCCTGCAGAATCCGCGCCCGGTCAAAGCGCAGAAGGGAATAAGCGCTGTTCAGCCCCGGCAGGTATTCCAGGATGAACAGACCCGCCATAATAATGCACAGATATTTCATGAGGTTCGGGATATAATGCCGCCCCATCTTCCGTTCGATCTTATCCAGCCAATTCATTTTGTCACCCGCTTTCGGTTTATTATAGCCATCGGCCCGCTTTTCTGTCAAGGGGCGGCGCATTTCTGCCCTTTTTTCGGAAAAAACATAGATTTTTTGTATAGCTTTTTCCAAAAAAATCTGCTATACTGAACGATGATGAATCCGGTCAAAAAAAGGAGGGTTTTTCCCATGGACATTCGTTATTCCTGCAATCAGCGCGATTTCAAACGCTATACCACCGAAGAAACCCGGAAGGAATTCCTGATTGAAAATCTGTTCGTTCCCGATGAGACCACCGCCGTATACAGCCATGTGGACCGGATGGTGACGCTGGGCATTATGCCCATCAGCGAAACCGTTTCCATCGACAAGGGCATCGACGTGTGGAAGAATTTCGGCACGGAATATTTCCTGGAACGCCGGGAGTGCGGCATGTTCAACGTGGGCGGCCCGGGCAAAGTGACCGCCGACGAAAACGTGTACGCCCTTGGTTACAAGGACTGCCTGTACCTCACCCGGGGCGCAAAAAAGGTCACGTTCCAAAGCGATGATCCCGCTCACCCCGCCAAGTTCTATATCGTGTCCGCCCCCGCCCATTGCAGCTATGAAAACAAGCTGATCAAAATCGAGGACGCGGCCAAGCGGCCCCTGGGCGCCCTGGAAACCAGCAACAAGCGGGTCATCAACCAGTTCATTCATCCCTCCGTGCTCAAAACCTGCCAGCTCTCCATGGGTATGACGGTGCTGGAGCCCGGCTCGGTGTGGAACACCATGCCCGCCCACACCCACGAACGCCGGATGGAAATTTACTTCTACTTTGAAGTGCCCAAGGACAACGTGGTGTTCCACATGATGGGCGAAGGCCAGGAAACCCGCCACATCGTCATGCAGAACGAGCAGGCCGTCATCTCCCCCTCCTGGAGCATTCACGCCGGGGCGGGCACCAGCAATTACACCTTCATCTGGGCCATGGGGGGCGAAAACCAGGCCTTCGACGATATGGACAATATTCCCACCACCGAATTGAAATAAAAAATAAGAAGGAGTGCATGAACATGAACATGAAGGATTTCAGCCTGGAAGGCAAAATCGCGTGGATTACCGGCGCGTCCTACGGCATCGGCTTCGCCATCGCGGAAGCCTATGCGGCGGCAGGGGCCGTGATCGTGTTCAACGACATCAACCAGGAGCTGGTAGATAAGGGCCTGGCCGCCTACAAAGAAAAGGGCATCCCGGCCCACGGCTATGTCTGCGACGTGACGGACGAAGAGGCCGTACAGGCGCTTGTCAAAAGGATCGAGGCCGAAGTGGGCGTCATCGACATTCTGGTAAACAACGCGGGCATCATCCGCCGCATCCCCATGCTGGAAATGAGCGCCCAGGAATTCCGTAAGGTGGTGGACGTGGACCTGAACGCGCCCTTCATCTGCGCCAAGGCCGTGATTCCCGCCATGATCAAGAAGGGCCACGGCAAAATCATCAACATCTGCTCCATGATGAGCGAGCTGGGCCGGGAAACGGTGTCCGCCTACGCGGCGGCCAAGGGCGGCCTGAAGATGCTGACGCGGAACATCTGCTCGGAGTACGGGGAATACAACATCCAGTGCAACGGCATCGGCCCGGGCTACATTGCCACGCCCCAGACCGCGCCCCTTCGGGAACGCCAGGCCGACGGCAGCCGCCATCCCTTCGATCAGTTCATCGTGTCCAAGACCCCCGCGGCCCGCTGGGGCGAAACAAGCGACCTGCAGGGCCCGGCGGTGTTCCTGGCCTCCGACGCCAGCAATTTCGTCAACGGCCACATCCTCTATGTGGACGGCGGCATCCTGGCCTACATCGGCAAACAGCCGTGATTTTCCTGCCGCACTGCGGATAAACCCGCCAACAAGGGCGGAATCATAAGATAAAATTGCCCCGCTTTCTTCCTTATTAATGAGGGAAGACAGCGGGGCGTTTTTACGGCGCGTCTTCTTCCAGAATTTCAATGGGACCCAGCATTCCGGCGGGCTTGACAAGATATTCGTCCGTCCATTCCTTTCCCACGGTGCGCCAGGAGTCCGGGCCATGCCAGTAATGATCCGGGAATGCGTGGTGCAGGGCACTGAGCAGGTTATACCGGCTGCCGTAGACCGTCAGGGTCAGGGTATGCGTCCCGGCAGTCAGTTTTCCCAAAGGCACAGGCCGGGTCGTCAGAAGGAGCGTCGGCCCGCCGTCGTCCATGCTCACATCCGCCAGCGGCCCGGCAAAGGACGGAACCCGGACGGAATACAGCCCGGCTGACCGGATGTGTAACGGAAACGTGTAAACCGCATTCCCGGTATAGTGCGGAAGCCCCTGCTTTGTCAAGTCTCCCAGCGTCACGGAACGGGCCGGGGCCAATCGACCATTTTCGACCCGGAAGTCCCCCAGCAGGTACATGGGCTCCAGCTTGGTCTTTTCCGTGAATTTCCGGCAGATAACCAGTTTGTTTCGGCCGCGCTGAATCCCGGAAAGGCGGAGCTTTTGAAAGGAACGATCGATAAAATACCCGTCCAGCGGCTCTGCCCCAACGCCGTTCAGGGTGACCTGCTGCTCCTCGGGCCGCTCCAGAATCAGCGTCAGGGAATCAAAAGGCGTTTCGGATGCAAATTCGTAAAGAATCGTCAGGTCATGGGCAGGCCCCGGCTCCATGGCCCAAGGCTGCCGCATATTTTCACACCGCGGCGGCAGGCCCAATTCCGCACGCACCGCATTATCCAGCTTCAGAATTTCCATCTTCTCCGACATAGCGCCGCCGTTCAGGGCGTACCTGGCAAAATCCAGAATGAACGCGTTGGGTTCCGTCAGGCAGACGGACTGAGGCTCCAGCGTCATGATTTCCGTAATTCCGCACGGTTTGATTTCCGGAAATGCGCATTCGGCATGATAGCCGGGCCGCAGCTCCAGAAGCAGGCTCTCGTCCCGGTACGCCTGCCAAAGAATGTGGGTTGCCCCATTCTGAACCCAGGCAGGCACATCCCGCACCTGCCCGTTCCAGGTATCCCAAAGGCGGGCTGACCAGGCGCCCCGAAGGATGATTTCGTTGTCCTCCCGGCAGTCGTGAACATTGTTCCGGGTGTGGCACAGGAACAGCCACCGTTTCTCTCCCTCCTGTCGGAGCTGATAAAGAAATTCCGGATGAATTTGGGGTGTCCGGCAGGCAACAGATACATCCCTGTATTGTTCCAGTTCCGCAAGGTTTACTTCTTCCGGTTTCAGCACCGCGTCAAAGTCCTCCAGGGACACCAGGCCCTCCCGGAGCATGGATTCGGAAACCGTCTGCACGTCAATCAGCGAAGTAAGGATTCTCTTCAAAAGAATATCGAATTGATCGCTTTCTTCTTTTGTATCCGCGCCCATAGGCCGCTCCCACATCCGCTCGACTGGGTGGAGCAGGGCGACCCGGGTTACGCGCTTTCCCCGGCGAAGAACGGTGTTCAGCCAGGCAAAGTGATCTTCCAGCAGCCTGTACCGTTCAAACCAGGGGGATTGGAAAAAGATGGAGGCGGGCCAATCCCGCTTGGCTTCCCCTTCCAGGGACATGTGAGCCAGGTGGGGAACACGGTGCGTCACGCCCAATGCCGCCTGCCAGTCCCCCTGGAGTTTATAGGTGAGGAAGGAACAATCCCAATCTGTAGCGCCGTATAGCTCGCTCATGACGCCCGTCTTCCCCATTTGTTCCTTCACGGACGCCGCCTGAACCGCCGCCAGCCACGTCTGTTCATCTGCCAGCACGTCAAACCCGGGCATATCCATCTCCCGGTAGCACCGCATGGCCTCCCCCACCGTCCGGGTCTGGCTCGCCAAAGTATCTTCCCCCAGCACATGGCCGGTAAAACAGATATGATGCCGATGGCACCAATCGCCAAGCTGATCCATAAAAGCGCCGGTGAAGCACGCCGAAAGGGCTTCCCGGTATCTGCGGCAGTCCTCAGCCGCTTCCGGCTTCATGTACGGCCAAACGAAAGACGGCACGGTTTCCAGGGGATCAAAACCGTATTTTTCGGTGAACATCCGGGCGAACGCGGGGGTATAGGGCACGGCAAAATCCCCGTGGGTCAGGGGAGCATGCATTTGCAGTTTCCCCTGCAGCCGGGGCTCCATCCGGGGTTCGTCGGTAAAAAAAGCCTGAACCGTTTTTCCAAAATGGCTGCCAATCCTCCGGAAATACCGTTCATGCGTGGTGTTTATAAACGCCCGCACCGCCATGGGGTCCGTGGTGTCGATATAGGCGGCGCCCTCAAACCAGGGTTGATCCGGCAGTTCCGCCAGGTATCCGAAACGGACGCGGCGGCTTTCGCTCCGTTCCGCCAGGGCCGCGGCAATTTCGCTGTCAGACGTCAGCCGCCGGTAAGAGGCAAGAACGCCGCCCTCAAAAACCAGCGACCAGGCGGCCAGATAATCCGCCCGGTACTGCTCGCTCATCAGCAGGTATTTTCCCCGGTATTCCGGGTACTCTTTCGTCACGGTTCCGTCCGCCGCGCCGCTGGGAAACCGGTCGTCATCGTAAAGCCAGCAGATCAACCCCCGTTTTTCACATCCCTCCACGGCATACGCCACAAGATTCATGAATTCATCGCTCAGATAAGGCACGTCCAGCCCTGCGCGGGGATGAATGCAGACGCCGCCAAAGCCCATCCGTAAGAAAGTATCCAGGTCACCGTCAATCAGATTCCGGGTCACCCGGCAGTTCCAGGACCAAAACGGAATGGCACGGTATGCCTTTCCTGGGTTTTCAAACGCATTTTCAGGTTTCATCGGAAAGCCTCCCTGCATCTGCCCTGCGTGTCGATCAGCAATCATCATCATACCATGTTTTGAGCGCCTCCGTCAATTCGCACAGGGCATTTTCCACCCGATCAGCTGTTGGATTACAATACATATAGGACAATGGGCAAAAAAGGAGGAAAAAGAATAGAAGGTTGACCGGCTGTGTGGT
>CANQKI010000127.1 GCA_947624355.1 uncultured Clostridia bacterium
GCGGGTCCAGGGTACTCAGTACCCTGGCGGGTGGGTCCGGGAGGCGCGGAGCCTCCCGGGGGTCTCTGGCCGGAAGGTTGAGGGCTGGAGAGGTCCTCAAGAAGCTCCCCAAAGCCGCCTTTTCATTCCTCCGTTTTGCCGTTGTCCGTCCAGGCAACGGGGCGGCCGTAAGCGTCATACAGAATGGCCAGATCGCGTTTGGTTTCGT
This sequence comes from uncultured Clostridia bacterium, assembly GCA_947624355.1. GTDB lineage: Bacteria > Bacillota > Clostridia > Christensenellales > Aristaeellaceae > RUG563. The sequence goes on from CANQKI010000127.1 coordinate 209, forward strand.
GCCAGACGCGTTTTTTGTCCCATTTCAGGTCGAAAGCGCCGTCTGTTGCCCGGGAGCCCACCCGATAAGTTTGCCCGGGGGCCAGCGTAAAATCGGGAAGAGGCAGCATGTCGTCTCCTTTGGAAGAATAGAGGGCGCAGCCGGACAGGGCGACCGTTTCCCCGGACGCGTTTTGCAGCGTCAGCAGGTCGTCCTGCATATCGATGGTCAATGTGAGGCCCGTCTGCCGCTCAGGCACGCCGGGAAAGCGGACGTCCTCCACGGCGGCTTGCCCGCCGGAAAGGGTCACCCGCAGGGCGTCCTGCATGTCCTGGGATACATAAACCTGTGCCCCGGCGGAACGCAGCCGGGCCAGGGTTTCGGGGGCGGGGGTATCGGGCTCCTCAAAAGAGGCGGTAAGGATCACGGCGCACTGGGGCCGGACGGCCCGCAAAAGGGCGTCGGTGGTGGCCTTGTTGTCCCCGTGATGGCCGACCTTCAGCACGGCGCAGGGAGGAATGGCCCCCGCCGCCAGCAGCTCGCCCTCTTCTTCCTCTTTCATATCCCCCGCCAGCAGCATATTACCGTCGAGGGAATAGAATTGCAGCACCAGGGAATTGTTGTTTTCGTTGTCCTCATTGACGGAAACGGGGCCCAGCACCCGAAATCCGCTTTCCTCGTCGAGGGGCACCGTGTCCCCCACCCGGAGCCAGGTCACGTCCTGCCCCCGGGTCTTTGCGGCCTTGTACATCGGGTGCTTTTCGGGCTTTACGTCATAATAAATTTCGGACGCGTACCAGGCGGCCACGGGAACGGCGCTTTCCGCCAGCTTTTCCAGGCCTCCCGCGTGGTCCTTGTGGGTGTGGGTGAGGAACACGCCGTCCAGGGAGGAAACGTTCATGGCCCGAAGCATGGTTTCCAGGGCGGCGTAGGTCTGCTCATAGCCCGTATCGATCAGATAATTTTTACCCCGGTACTGCAGCAGCATGCAGTCCGCCTTGCCGATATTGAGGCAGGTGAGCGCCGCGCCATCCTGCGCCCTGCCCGCGGGAAACAGGGGCAGCGCGCACAGCGCCGCGCAAAAAAGCGCCGTCATTTTGAGAAGCCTGCGCATGTCACACACACTCCCTTCGGTTTGTTCTTTTTCAGTATAGCACATTTTCCTCCGTTCTTCGCCCCGGTCACGGAAATTTTACAAGGCGTGGGTAAACCAGCCGTCTTTCGCGCAAGCTAAAGCAGAAAAGGAGGTCGTTTTTGATGATGAATCAGGGAACGTGGGATCAGATGCGGGTGGTGCAGTACGGCTGCGGCAAAATGGGCCGCGTCATCATGCGCTACCTTACCGAAAAGGGCGCGCGGATCGTGGGCGCCATCGACCGGGACGAAAGCCTGGCGGGAAAGGACATTGGCGAGCTCATGGGCACGGGCCGCACGGGGGTGCAGGTAAGAACGGACGCGGACACCGTGCTGGACAACTGCGCTCCGGATATCGCCGTGCTGGCGCTGCAAAGCTATCTGACGGACATGCATAAGCCCATCCTGGAATGCGTAACCCGGGGCATCAACGTAATTACCACTGCCGAGGAGCTTTTGTTTTCCTGGCCCACCAGCCCCGAAATGACGGCCAATCTGGACGCCCTGTGCCGGGAGCACGGCTGCACCGTCGTTGGCAGTGGCATGCAGGACCCCTACTGGGTGCATTTTCCCGCCCTGATGCTGGGCGGCGCGCACCGGGTGAGCCAGGTGGAGGGCGAGGTAAGCTACAACGTGGAGGATTACGGCATCGCCCTGGCAAAGGCCCACGGCGTGGGGCTGACCAAGGCCGAGTTTGAGCGCACCATCGCCCAGTCCTTTGATGTGCCCTCCTACGTGGTCAACAGCAACGAAGCCCTCTGCCAGCGCATGGGCTGGAGCGTGGCGCAGACCAGGCAGCAGGCCCTGCCCGTCATCGCCCAGGAGGATACCGAATGCAAAACCCTGGGGCAGACGGTGAAAAAGGGCCGAGTCATCGGCATGAGCGCCAAGGTGACCACCATCACCCGGCAGGGCGTGGTGGTGGAAATCCAGTGCATCGGCAAGGTGTACGCTCCCGGGGAAGGCGACCTGTGTGATTTCACCGTGCGGGGCGAGCCGGACATGCGCTTTTCCCTCCAGGCCCCCGACACCGTGGCCCACACCTGCGCCGCCATCGTGAACCGCATTCCCGATGTGCTCCGCGCCCCGGCGGGCTATATCACCGTGGACCAGCTGCCCCCCGCCCGGTTCCAGAGCTATCCCATGCTGCTGGACATGAACGAGGAATAAAATAAACGGGCGCCGATTTTCCGACGCCCGGGTTTTTACGTTTCCGTCTGCGTTTTTTCCCGTTCGGCCACCCATTCCCGGACGAGGCGGTACACCGTGGCCATGAGGGGCACGCCCACCAGCATGCCGCCGATGCCGCCCAGGCCGCCGCCCACCGTCACCGCCATGATGACCCACAGCCCCGGCAGCCCGATGGAGGAGCCCACCAGCCGGGGATAGATCAGGTTACCCGAAATCTGCTGCAGGATAATGATGAACACCAGATACCAGATGGCCGTTACCGGGCTCACCGTGAACACCAGGAACGCGCCCACGATGCCGCCGATGTAACCGCCGATGATGGGAATCATGCCCATGGTGCCGTTCAGCACGCCGATCATCACGGGGTAGGGCATCCCAAGGATGGTCATGCCAAGGGCGGTAAGCGCCCCCAGCAGCATGGAATCCAGCGTCTGCCCCACGATAAAGCCCGAAAAGCACCGGTGGGCCACATGGAACACATGATTAATTGTCCGAATATACCGGGGCTTCATGGTGACCGCCATGAGCCGTTGGCTCTGGTTATGCAGCTTTCGCTTGCCCAGCAGCAGGAACACCGCGAAAATCAGGGACATGAAGAAGCTGGCCACGCCCCCCGCCACCGTGCCAATGATGGACACCGTGGAGGTGAGGATGCCGCCCAGGCCGTTCATCAGGTAGTCCATCACCTTCTGCTGGATGGTGGCCCAATCGAACTGCACTTCCCGCAGGGCCTCGGCCACGGCGGGCAGATCGTCCTCCGTGTGCTCCACCACCCACAGCCGCGCCCGCTCCGCGTATACGGGCAGTTCCCGGGCAAGCAGGGTGACGGCGTCCATCAAGCCGGGGATGACCATGCGGATGACCAGGGTGATCACCGATACCACAATCACCGCCGCCAGCAGGATGCACACCAGCCGGCGGGTTTTCAGCACAACGGTTTTTTTCGAATTGGGGAAATACCAGGCTTCCAGGTACTTAACCACAATGTCCAGCACGTACGCCATGGCCGCGCCCAGCACCAGGGGCTGGCACACCTGCCACAGAAAACCCAGGTACCGGCAGATATTGGGGAAATAAATAATGGCCAGCACCAGCAGGGCCGCCAGCACCATCAGCCGCACAGCCCGCCGGTTCCCGAACCAATCGCCCTTTTCCCACGGTTTCTTTTCCATGCCGCTGCCTCCTTTCCCCATATCTGCCTGCACGTTCGTTCTCAGCTGTCTATATTATAACAGATTTTGCGATCTTTGCCCATGCTTATCGGAAATTTTTCCGTCCGCCCGGAAACCGAAATTTTATCCACCCGGGGGATTGACAAGAGCGCCCGCCCTTTGCTATAATAATAGGGCGCTTCCGGCAAGGCCGCCGATCGCATTCGCGGAGGGATGGCCGAGGGGTTGATGGCGCTGGTCTTGAAAACCAGTGATGCCGCAAGGCACCGGGGGTTCGAATCCCTCTCTCTCCGCCATTTTCCCGTTTCCGAGGCTTGACAGAGGCTCATGGAGAAGTACCCAAGAGGCCGAAGGGGCTCCCCTGCTAAGGGAGTAGTACGAGTGAATCGTAGCGAGGGTTCAAATCCCTCCTTCTCCGCCAAAACACCGGCATTGCCGGTGTTTTTTCAACTGAAATGCATTTCCGTTTTGCAAAAAGGAGGAAATCACCATGAAAAAGGATCTTGGCGTGAAGCCCTTTCTCTTTCCCATGCCCACGTACATGATCGGCACCTACAACGAGGACGGCTCCGTGGACGAAATGATGATGGCCTGGGGCGGCATCTGCGCGGAGGACCGGGTGGCCCTGAACCTGGAGGCCGACCACAAGACCGTGGCCAACCTGAAAGCCCGGCAGGCCTTCACCCTGGCCGTTCCCGGGGCGGACACGATGAAGGAATCGGATTACCTGGGCATCGTCAGCGCCAACAAGGAGCCCGATAAGTTTGCCCGCACGGGCCTCCACGCCGTGCACAGCACCCGGGTGGACGCGCCTGTCATCGAGGAATACCCCGTCACCCTGGAATGCACGGTGGAAAAAATCGAGGAAGAGCCTTACGGTTTGCGGATCCTGGGCCGGATTGAAAACGTATTGGCCGACGAAAGCGTGCTGGACGAAAAGGGCCGCATCGACGCGGGCAGGCTGCAGGCCTTCCTGTTTGACCAGATGCAGTTCGGCTATTATGCCGTGGGCGAAAAAATCGGCCAGGCATGGCACAGCGGGGCCGGGTTCATCAAAAAGTAAGGCAAACGGCAAAACGTTACAAAAGCAAAGGGACGGACAAACTTTCGCGGTTTGCCCGTCCGTTTTTTTGCAGTTTATTATGCCCGACACAGGCAGAAGGGGTGCCCGGCAGGATCCAGCAGGGTGACGAAATGGTCGCCGCCGAACTGGGCCTTCGCTTTTACAGCGCCCAGGGCCTCCGCCTTTTTCACCCATGCCGGCAGATCGTCCACCTGAAAATCAAAGTGCATCTGTTTCTGCTGCTTTTCCGGTTCCTCCGGCCATACGGGGCGGACGTAATCGGGTTCTTCCATGAACAGAAACACAACGCCCGCCGAACTGCGGACGGCCGGCCTTCCATACAATTCGCACTGCTCCCAGCCCAGCAGGCTGCCGTAAAAGCTTTGCAGTTTCCTTTCGTCGTCGCAGTCGACCATGACGTTTCCCAGCGCCGCTTCCCGCATGATGCCGTTCCTCCGTCTTTTGCGCCGTTATTTCATCAACAGCTCCAGCCGTTCCCTGCTCTGCACGCCAACCAGGCGCTCCTGCTCCTGCCCCCCGTCAAAGCGGATGAGGGTGGGGATGGAGTGCACCCGGTAGCGCTCGGCCAGGCCGGGCTGCTCATCCACGTTCACCTTGCCCACGGCAATTTCGTCCTTCATGTCCTCGGCCAGCTCCTCCACCACGGGGGCCACCATCCGGCAGGGCATGCACCAGGGGGCCCAGAAATCCACCAGCACGGGCTTGTCCGCCTTCAGGACGAGGTCTTCAAAGTTCTGTTCCGTCAGTGTCAGTTCCATTTTGCGTATCTCCTTTCTCATGCACGGCCACGATGCGGGGCTCCCAAACCTGCTTTTTCCGCATCCGCCGGTCGATAAAGCGCAGGGCCAGCCAGGCGACGCCCATGCAGGCGAAGCCGCAGGCCGCCCAGATCCATTCCGTTTCCGAAACCAGCGTGCCCAGCCACACCCCCGCCAGCAGCGCCCCCATGGGCAGCACATAGGCCAGGGCCGTGGCCTTCACCACCTGACTGTCTGGCATTTCCACGTCCACAAACGCGCCCACCGGCGCGTCCCCTCGGATTTCCGTCAGGGTGTGGTGCTTCTGCCCGGCGCAGGCCCCGCAGCGGGCGCAGGCCTCGGGCCGGTCAAAGCAGACCTCCACCCGGCCCCCGCCGCCGGATACCACCTTCCCCGTCCTTATCATACTGCACCCCCCGCTCACCAAGTGATTTCTGTAATATTATAGCACATTTCCTGAAAAATCAATAGCCGGAAATCCGGATATTTTCGGCGTCGGTTCCGGCGGCCTCCTGCGCTAACTGCAGAATCAGCGCCGCGTCCTGCTC
>CANQKI010000128.1 GCA_947624355.1 uncultured Clostridia bacterium
TTGATCCCGTCATCGCCATGGGGCCATTATATCGGGTAGAAATGAGAATGTCAAGAATTAAATTTGCCGCGGGCAGCGGCAATGATTTATATTTTCTTTTCCCGTCTTTCTAACCAGGATGCTTTGCCAGCCTTGACGGTTCGGCTTATCAATGCTATCATACTAAATGTCGTATTGTGCTGCCAGAGGCTTGCACGGCGACGCTCCCGCTTTCGCCATACGAAAGAGGGAGGTGATGGCTCATGAGCAACGTGGAATTGTTTTTCGCATTTCTCACGGTTCTTTCCATCATCATGACCGTTTATTTCGGTTTACGGAAATAAAAACGCCGCCGTGTAGCTGGAACTATACGGCGGTACTTGCGTAGGTTTGACTGAATCCGCGTTTGCGGGTCTTGTCACCGTGCGAGGCATCACCCTCTGACTGCATTATACTATATCGGTCGGGTCTATGTCAATAGGCCCGGCCCTTTTTTATGCTTTCAAAACGGCGCGAAAATCCGTTTATTTTCTCCGCCTCCCCTTGCGCTGTCTGCCCGGAATATGGTACACTGTGCATAGCAAATATGGATGAAATACGGACGGAAACGAGGGTATTGGCATGAAGAAAACCTATTTGGCGGCGCTGGACCAGGGAACCACCAGCTCCCGGGCAGTGATATTCACGCTGGCGGGGGAAATCGTGGCCTCGGCGGGCCGGGAATTCCGGCAGATTTATCCCAAACCCGGCTGGGTGGAGCATGACCCCGGGGACATTCTGGACACGCAGGTTTACGCCCTGCGGGAGGCGGTGAAGCGGGCGGGGATTCTGCCCGAACAGATCGCCGCCATCGGCATCACCAACCAGCGGGAAACCACCCTGCTGTGGGACAGGAAGACGGGGGAGTGCGTCCACAACGCCATCGTGTGGCAGTGCCGCCGCACGGCGGATATGGCCGAGGCGCTCAAGGAGCAGGGCCTTGGCCCCATGATCCGGGAAAAGACCGGGCTGCTGCCGGACGCGTATTTTTCGGGCACGAAAATCAAATGGCTGCTGGACGAAATGAACCTGCGGGAGCGGGCGAAAAATGGCGAAATCTGCTTCGGCACGGTGGATTCCTTCCTTTGCTGGCATCTGGTGGAGGGCCATCCCCACATGACCGACGCCACCAACGCGGGCCGCACCATGCTCTTTAACCTCCACACCCAGGACTGGGACGACGATCTGCTTTCCATGCTGGAGATTCCGCGGGCCATATTGCCCCGGGTGATCGACACCGCCCAGGTGGTGGGTAACCTGCGGGCGGATATTCTGGGGGCGCCCGTGCCCGTGGCTGCCCTGGCGGGGGATCAGCACGCGGCGCTGTTCGGCCAGGCCTGCTTTGAGCGGGGCATGGTCAAGCACACCTACGGCACGGGCTGCTTCATGCTGATGAACGCGGGCGGGGAATTCCGCCTGTCCCAAAGCGGGCTGATTACCACCCTGGCCTGGCGGCTGAAGGGGAAGCCCACCTATGCCTTTGAGGGCAGCGTGTTCGTGGGCGGGGCGGCCGTCCAGTGGCTGCGGGACGAATTAAAGCTGATCGGAAGCGCCGCCGAGAGCGAGGAGGTCGCTTTGTCGGTGCCCGACGCGGGCGGGGTGTACCTGGTGCCCGCCTTTACGGGGATGGGGGCGCCCTACTGGGATATGTACGCCCGGGGCACATTGGTGGGCATGACCCGGGGCACCGGCCGGGCGCACATCGTGCGGGCGGCCCTGGAATCCATCGCTTACCAGAGCCGGGACCTGCTGGCCGCCATGAAGGCGGACGGGGACATCGAATGCGCCGCCCTCCGGGTGGATGGCGGGGCCAGTGCCAACCGTTACCTGATGCAGTTCCAGAGCGACCTGACGGACATGCCGGTGCAGCGGCCCAAAGTGCTGGAAACCACGGCCCTGGGGGCCGCGCTGCTGGCGGGCCTGGCGGTGGGGGCGTATACCGACCTTGCGGACACCGCAAAGACCTGGCAGCCCGGCGACACCTTCACGCCGCAGATGCCCGCCGGGGAGCGGGAGGAAAAGCTGAAGGGCTGGAAACGGGCCGTCCGGTGCGCCCGGTACTGGGCGGCGGACCGGGAGGAAGAAATATAAAATCAGGCGATTTCCCGTATCCGGAGGCGGAAGACTTGTATAATCGGGCAGGGAAAAAGCCGAAAAAGAAAAGATGCGCTTTCTGACGGTTTTTTTGAAAATTTTTGTCTCAAAAGGCATTGACTTTAGTGGTTGACAATGATAATATGATATAGTTGCCTGTAATGCGGGCAGCTGTGTTCTTGCGGACAAAAAGCGCGGGAGGGCAGAGACGCGATGGAAGAGCTGAAGGTCTCCGCCCGGCGCGTGGCGGGCGTCCGGCAGGTGCTGCGGGGGCTGAAAAACGGCGCGGTTTCATGCGCCGTGGTGGCCTTGGACGCGGATGCGCATCTGCGCAGGCAGGTGGAGGAAGCGGCGAAGGCCGCGAAGGTTCCCCTGCACACCGTCGCCACCATGGAGGAGCTGGGGCAGATGTGCCACATGGACGTGCCCTCTGCCGCGGCGGCCGTTTTGCGGGACACATGAGCAGCAGCAACGCGGCGGCAAACGCGCTGCAAGGTTGAAAGCGCGAAGCCTGTGGAAAAACGGCTGTATAAGCCGTCCGCGGGGCTAAAAAGTGGTTTCACCACTTTTTCGAAAACAGTGACTATATACCTCCGAGGGTTGCGGGGGTTTTATAGGAGGAGACCGTAAACCGGCTCCGATCAAGATTATGGAGGTGCTTCCATGCCGACGATCAATCAATTGATCCGCAAAGGAAGAGAAAAGGTTGTCAACAAGTCAACCGCGCCCATCCTGCAGGGATGTCCGCAAAAACGCGGCGTCTGCCTGAGCGTCAAGACCACGACGCCCAAGAAGCCCAATTCGGCTCTGCGCAAAATCGCCAGGATCCGCCTGACCAATTCCATCGAAGGTACGTGCTACATTCCCGGAATCGGCCACAATCTGCAGGAGCACTCCGTCGTGCTGATCCGCGGCGGCCGTGTGCGCGATCTGCCCGGCGTCCGTTACCACATCATTCGCGGCGCGCTGGATACGGCCGGCGTTGCCAAGCGCAACCAGGGCCGCTCGCTCTACGGCGCCAAGCGCCCCAAGAAGTAAGGAACGTATTCATCGCATGGGCCGCTGCCCAGGCGCAGGGAATACGCGGAACCGCCCGCGGGAAGGAACACCCGCGGCAAGGCCGCCTTTCCTTTGCCCCGCGCACCGGAAATGCGGAGCGGCATGATGCTGACATGCCGCGGACGGCCCGATGAGGTACGCAACGAATTTTGAGGAGGGAATATCATGCCCCGTCGTGGATTTATCCCCAAGCGCGAAGTGCTGCCCGATCCTGTGTATGGGACCGTGGTCGTAACCAAGCTTATCAACCAGATCATGCTCGACGGCAAGCGCGGCGTGGCCCAGCAGGTCTGCTACACTGCCTTTGAGACGATCAAGGAAAAGACCGGCAAGGACCCCAACGAGGTGTTTCAGGCCGCGCTCAATAACGTCATGCCCCAGCTGGAAGTGAAGGCCCGCCGCGTGGGCGGCGCCACCTATCAGGTGCCTGTGGAAATCCGGCCCGAACGCCGGCAGACCCTGGGCCTGCGCTGGATCGTGGATTTCTCCCGCACCCGCGGCGAAAAGACCATGGCCGAACGCCTGGCCAACGAGCTGATGGAGGCCGCCAACAACGGCGGCAACGCTGTCAAGCGCAAGGAAGAAATGCACCGTATGGCCGAGGCCAACAAAGCCTTTGCCCACTACCGCTGGTAAGTATCCCGGGGCTTTTTCGCCCCAAAGCCGCAACGAAACTAACTTGAAGGAGAACTTAATTTCATGCCAAGAAGTCACCCGCTTGATAAAGTGCGCAACATCGGCATCATGGCGCACATCGACGCCGGCAAAACCACCACCAGCGAACGCATCCTGTTCTATACCGGCAGGACGCACCGCCTGGGCGAGGTGCACGAAGGCGCCGCCACCATGGACTGGATGGAGGAGGAACAGGAGCGCGGCATTACCATCACTTCGGCCGCCACCACCTGTCAATGGAAGGGATACCGGATCAACCTGATCGACACCCCGGGTCATGTGGACTTTACGGTAGAAGTTGAGCGCTCCCTGCGCGTATTGGACGGCGCTGTGGCCGTGTTCTGCGCCAAGGGCGGCGTGGAGCCCCAGAGCGAAACGGTCTGGCGTCAGGCCAGCAAATATCATGTTCCCCGCATCGCGTACGTCAATAAAATGGATATCACCGGCGCGGATTTCCATCGGGTGGTGGATATGATGCGCAAGCGTCTTGGCACCAAGGCGGTCCCCGTTCAGCTGCCCATCGGCAAGGAAGCCACCTTCAAGGGCATCGTGGACCTGGTGCGCATGAAGGCCGAGGTCTATTATGACGACGAGGGCAAGGACATCCGGGAGGAAGAAATTCCCGCCGAACTGATGGACGAGGCCCAGACCCTGCGGGAGGAAATGATCGAGGCCGCCGCCGAGCAGAACGACGATCTCATGGAGAAATTCCTGGGCGGCGAAGAGCTGACCAACGAAGAGATCGTGTCCGCGCTCCGGCAGGGCACCCTGGATTGCTCCCTGACCCCCGTGCTTTGCGGCACTTCGTACCGGAACAAGGGCGTGCAGCCCCTGCTGGACGCGGTGCTGGCCTATCTGCCGTCCCCTCTGGACGTGCCGCCCGTGCACGGTACCCTGCCCAACGATCCCGATGCCGACGTGATCCGCCATGCCAGCGACGAAGAACCTTTCTCCGCCCTGGCCTTCAAGATCGCGGCCGACCCCTTTGTGGGCAAGCTGGCTTTCTTCCGGGTGTATTCGGGTACCATCAACAACGGCAGCTACGTCTATAACTCCACCAAACAGAAGCGGGAACGCTTCAGCCGCATCGTCATGATGCACGCCAACCACCGGGAAGACGTGGAAACCGTTTACGCAGGCGAAATCGCCGCGGCCGTGGGCCTCAAGGACACCACCACCGGCGACACCCTGTGCGACGAGAAAGCGCCCATCGTGCTGGAATCCATGGAATTCCCCGAACCCGTTATCCGCGTGGCCATCGAGCCCAAAACGAAGGCCGGCCAGGATAAGATGGCGCTGGCGCTGCAGAGGCTTTCGGAAGAAGACCCCACTTTCAAGACCTATACCGATCAGGAAACGGGCCAGACCATCATCGCCGGCATGGGCGAGTTGCATCTTGAAATCATTGTGGACCGGATGATGCGGGAATTCAAGGTGGAAGCTATCGTGGGCAAGCCCCAGGTGGCCTACCGCGAAACCATCACCAAGCACGTTCAGGCCGAAGGGCGCTTCGTCCGCCAGACGGGCGGCCACGGCCAGTACGGCCACTGCGTCATCGAGATGTGGCCCCAGGAGCCCGGCAAGGGTTACGAATTCGAGAACAAGATCGTGGGCGGCGTGATTCCCAAGGATTTCATCGCGCCCATCGACGCGGGTATCCGCGAGGCAGCGGGCTCGGGCCTGCTGGGCGGGTTCGAAGTGGTCGATTTCAAGGTGGCCGTCATCGACGGTTCCTACCACGAAGTGGACTCCTCCGAAATGGCCTTCAAGATCGCCGGTTCCATGGCGTTCAAGGAAGCGCTGGCCAAGGCGGACGAGCGGCTGCTGGAGCCCGTGATGAAGGTGGAAGCCATCGTGCCCGATCAGTATCTGGGCGACGTGGTGGGCGATATCAATTCCCGCCGCGGCCGCATCGACAATATCGAGACCCGGCCCGGTGAACAGTCCGTCCATTGCTTCGTGCCCCTCAGCGAAATGTTCGGCTACGCTACCGACCTGCGCAGCCGCACCCAGGGCCGCGGCATGTTCACCATGCAGTTCGACCACTACGAGGAAGTGCCCAAGAGCGTGGCCGAAAAGGTCGTCGGCAAACGATAAGAATCAAAATCATCAAGGAACGATACCGTATCAAAACAGGAGGGAATTCCCATGGCAAAGGAAAAATTTGAGCGCACAAAGCCGCATGTGAACATCGGGACGATCGGACATGTGGACCACGG
>CANQKI010000129.1 GCA_947624355.1 uncultured Clostridia bacterium
TACCACACAGCCGGTCAACCTTCTATTCTTTTTCCTCCTTTTTTGCCCATTGTCCTATATGTATTGTAATCCAACAGGCAGCAGCCAAAAATAGTTTCAAAAATCATTGACTTTTCCGTTTCTCCCTGTTATAATAGCTTTTGCTGACAATGTCAGCATGCGCCAATATAGCTCAGTTGGTAGAGCGGCTGATTCGTAATCAGCAGGTCAAGGGTTCGAGTCCCTTTATTGGCTCCATTTTTGTATCGAGGTGTAGCGCAGTTTGGTAGCGCGTTTGGTTCGGGACCAAAAGGTCGTGGGTTCAAATCCCGCCACCTCGACCATGAAGAAGCCCGGAAGGTGCAAGGCCTTCCGGGCATTTTTTGTTTTTTTGGCGGCGGTGGAGATTTTGACCGGATTGGACAAATTGGGAGCGGGCTGGGATCATTATGCCGAAAATTGGGATCAGAGAGCTGTCCGCAAAGGTGCAGCCGGCACGCATGAGCGGCGCGTGCCGGCTGGCGGGAATGCCGGGCAGGATGCGGCGGAATATCGGCGGGCAGACGCCCGGTCCACGCGTGCCGGCTGGCAGTCTGGGCGGCGTCAGTGATCGGCCTGGGCGTCGGAGGATGACGGAGCGGGCGGCTGCAGCAGGCGGTCAAATGCGTGGGCGGCATCGACATCCCGGCGGGCCAGGGCGTGGGCGTATACGCGGAGGGTAACGGATGGATCGCTGTGGCCCATGCGGTGGGCGACGGCCACCACGTCGATGTTATTGGCCAGAAGCAGAGTGGCGTGGGTGTGCCATTAGGGTATAATAATGACAAAACGGGAAACCCTTATGGCACAAGGCTTTTGAGTGAATCAGACTGCAAACTTCAGTTCCTTTTCCACGAAAATGAAGGCGGCAGCGAACCGGTCAGGGAGGGATGATGTAAAACCGGTGACAAAAAAAGTTTCCCGTTTTCCAGCGGCACATGACCGCGATCGGTGACGTCCCCCATTCTGGAGCGGGCGTCACTTTTTCAATTCAGATTTCATAATCTTTTGTAATGGCCTTTACAGCCTGAGAAGGCGATCAGAACAATCGGAAATTCTGGTCGCCTTTTTCAGTTTTTGGCCTGAACAACATTGAAAAACGGCATGGCTGACTGCCGTGCCTACCATTGTAATCAAATCAAAATGATTGGAGGAAAAGAGCATGGCAATCATGCGTGTTGAAAAGAACAATAACTATACCGTCATGGCAAACCATCACCTTCGGGACAAGCGGCTTTCTTTGAAGGCGAAGGGGTTGCTGTCCGTGATGATTTCACTGCCGCCCGAATGGGATTTCACCCTGGCGGGACTTGCCTGCATCAGCAGGGAGGGCATCGGCGCGATCCGGGCGGCGGTTCAGGAGTTGGAGGAGAATGGGTATATCATCCGCACCCGTCTTCGGAATCAGGCCGGTCAGCTTGGGGACACGGCTTATACGATCTACGAGTTTCCGCAAAATGAGAAGCCCGAGGAAGAGCAGGAAGAAGCTCCTCAGCAAGCGTCTGCTTCGGAATCGGCGGCCGCTCCTGTCCCCTCGGAGCCTGCGTGTAATTTCCCTGCATTGGAAAACCCTATGTTGGAAAACCCTACGTTGGATAATCCTACGTTGGAAAACCCTGCGTTGGAAAACCCTATGTTGGATAATCCTACGTTGGAAAACCCTACGTTGGAAAACTGCACGCAATTAAATAAAGATATATTAAATACGTATCCAAAGAAAGATAGAAATATACCTGACGTATCTTATCCTCATCCATCAAATGTCTATCCATCCCTTCCTGATGCAGCAGTTCTTTCCGTGCCGGTTCCATTGGAGCAGTCTGCCCAGACGAACATTGCAGCAGCCAACGAATTGCCGCAAACCGACCCTGACGGAATTCCCATTCGACAGCAAACGGGAGTATTGTCGGAGCAGCAGAAGTACCCGATCGAACCGTCCTCCATCCCCGGTATGCGTCAGCGGCTATCCTGCAAGGAACTGACGGAAAAGATCAGAGATCAGATTGATTATCAGGTTTTGATTGAAAACGGGCGCAGGGATGAAATCGACAACATCGTTTCGATCATGGTCGAGGTGATGTCAACCCGGTGCGAATACTTTACGATTTCCGGCAAGCAGTACCCTGCGGAACTGGTTCATCAGCGTTACAGCCAGATCACCTATCACACCGTCCAATACGTCCTGGAATGTATGCACAAGTGCGGCAGCGACATCCGGAATATCAAGCAATACCTGATCGCAACCCTCTTTAACGCCCCGGCGACCTGTGACAGCTATTACAGTGCAGCAGTTCGCCGGGATTTTGAATACTTAAGGCTATAACCGGAGGACAACATGAAATACCAAAATAGCGAAGGATACGCAGACCCGACGGCGGGCGCTGCCCTTGCGCGTATTGACTGCGAAGAACGGCTGCAAAAGCAATGGGAGCAGAAAAAGCGGCACAGCGTTGCCAAAAAGAAAAAAAGAGCCGGTAAGCGCAAAAGGAAAGCCATCGCTTCCAAAGGCATCGATCCCACCCAGGGATGGCTTTCCGTCATTCAGCAAATCAAACAACAGGAGGCGGTTCGTCATGATGGACGCAAAAGAATATCTTAAATCCTTCCGTGAAGCGGACGCACGGATTCAGTTAAAAATCAGGCAGGTCAAAGACCTTCAGGAGCGGCTTACCAGCATTTCGGTTCCGATGGACAAAGAAGCGGTTTCCCACACGCCGAATGTGGAAATCATGGCGGATACGGTGGCCTTGATTCTTGACTTGCAGCGGGAAATCGATGGGCAGAGCGCCGAGCTCATCAACCGGAAGCGTGAGCTTTATGGCATTCTTGACCAAATTGAACCCACCGGCGCTGCTTTGCTGACGGAGCACTTTCTGCAAGGGAAATCACTGGCCGAGGTAGGAAGGATACATCACTATGAACGGCGCTGGGCAAAGCGAAAAATTGCCGGCGCAGTTGCGGAACTGCAAACCGTTCTGAATCAAAGGGCGGAAAAAACAGCGGACATAGCACATCCCAGCAAAGGAGGTATCAAAGCTTGAAACACTGCGGCAAAAACATCGAACTGGCCTCGCTCGATGACATCTTCTCCACCGAGGAAACCAGGCGCGGCGGCAGGCATGAGGAAATCCGGCGTCTTCCTCTTTCCAATCTCGTACCCTTCAAGAATCATCCGTTCCGGGTCGTAGACGATGAGCGCATGACAGAAACGGTGGAAAGCGTCAAGGCATACGGCGTGTTGGCGCCCATCATTGTCCGGCCATTGGAAGACGGCACGTATGAAATAGTGTCCGGGCACCGGAGGAAGCGGGCCTGTGAATTGGCAGGACAAGAGGAGATTCCGGCCATTGTCCGGGAAATGGACGACGACGAGGCAACCCTAGCCATGGTAGACAGCAATCTCCAGAGAGAGAACATCCTGCCCAGCGAACGGGCCAAGGCGTATCAAATGAAGCTGGAAGCGCTGTCCCGAAGAAGCGGAAGGCCATCAAAAGAGGTTCAGGAAAATGTGTCCCAACTTGGGACACGTTTACCACGAGCGGATGAAATCGTAGCCAGGGACGCAGGAACTAGCCGCAATCAAGTCCAGCGTTTCATCCGCCTGAACAATCTGGAGCAGCCTCTTCTTCAGCGGGTCGATCAGGGTGCACTGGCGTTCACGCCAGCTGTGGAGCTTTCCTACCTGACGCCCCAGGAACAGCAGTGGGTGGATCACGCGCTGGAAGAAACCCAGCAGACGCCCTCCCTGTCCCAAGCCCAGCGGCTGAAACAGGAAAGCAGGGCCGGCACGTTGACGGAAGATACCGTCCGCAAGGTCATTTCCGAGGAAAAGAAGCCCCTCTGCAATTCCGTTACGCTGAGCCACGATACGTTAAAAAAATATTTCCCCAAATCCTACACGGCGAAGCAAATGGAAAGCGTCATCCTTCAGCTGCTGGACAGCTGGCAGAGAAAGCGGCAGCGGGCGCAGGAACGGTAGCGTATTCCTGAACCGGCAGCCGCGACAGCGTGGACGGATTGGTTGCTTCGATGTATGATAATTTCAGTCCCCTGGGATTGAAACAAGTGTCAATGCGACCAAAAGGAGCGTGAACCATGAGCAATTTGACTTACAGGAAGAACGGCGATTATTTTCTGCCGGAAATGGGTCTGACCGAAACAGAGCGTCAACCTCTGGGCAAGTACGGGCGCATGAGGCTGCATTACCTGAAGGAGAACCGGCCCGGGCTGTACACCAGACTGATCCTGAACGGAAAGCTGATGGAACATCTTCAGGAAACCGAAACAGCAGCGCAGTCACGGCTGGAAACCATCATGAACCAACTTGACGAAACGGAACAACGTGACCGAAGAACTGAAAGCGCGGGATCAGATGGCATGGGTGGGCGCGATGAACAGCATCCGAAACCAGGCGGAGGAAATCATCTATGCGGAACTGATTTTCATCTGAACGATTCGCCTTCAAATTTCACGGGTGCCGAACAAATCAGTGAGCCAAAAACAACCGACGAATGCAGAGGATTTTCCCCTCTGGATTCCAGGGTGTCAAAAAACAAGTTTTTGACACCCTGCGATGCAGGAACGTGGAAACGTTCCTGCATCGGCTGCATCATTTTCTTGTGCGGCTATGCCGCACGGCCAGAAAATGATATAGGTAGAAGTCATCCTGACTTCTCCTCGAACCGGCAAAGCCGGTTCTGCGGATTTCAAATGAAGGGGCTGTGGCCCCTTCATACATCCCCAAAGTAGAGCAAAGAAGAACATCTAGTAAAAGCGACAGCAGTCAAAAGAAGTATTTGGAAAACTTTCGATTTTCCTGTTCTGCATTTAATGCAGCGTATTTTTTTCGGAAAACAGAATCGCTTGCAATGCGGTATTGGTTTTGCGTCGGTCTTTTTCTTTTTATGATAATGAAATGCTCATATTTTTTCATGGCTGTTCTGAACTGATCTCACAAAATCAGAAATGTGTAAAACGTCCGTTGCCTTTTGCAAAAAATCTGCAAAGGGCTTTGTCGTGAATATCAGCTTTCCGTCTTCTGCATCCGCAGAACAAAAACAATTCCGCGCAATCAGCGAGAAGGTGATTGCGCAAAATTAACCGTCCGCGATTGCAGCAAATGACGATTAACGTCTCTTGCGGATACGGCCAAATTATTTTGATGCGCTGATGGTGCGGATGGAAAAGCAGGATGTCTGAATAAACGCGGTATGAATATCGGGATGTTGTATGCTACGCAAAACAGCAGTAATGCAAAAACTGAATCAGTCATTTTCCTGAAAGCGTGTAACATCCGTTCAATCCGCGAACCGGAAAATCAAATTCATGTTCTGTGTTTTTAACGAAATGCGCTTCATGCTGCAATCCGGGAGAAGCAAACACGAATGAAAGCAATCAACCGTCTGCGTCAGGAATGAGGAATTACGAAAAAACGAAAAAGGTTTATGCATGATTTCATAAATTGGGGTGGCCTCCAAAATTTTGCAATGAGCGCTGGGGAGAGATTGAAACGCATAAGATAGCGCAGATTGTCTACGCTCAGGTTGGCAGAAAGATGCCGGCGCAAAAAGAATTAACTGCACAATATGATTCCTTGGAAGACAGATAAATTTGACAAGATGGTTCCTGAAAAACTGAAACCGAAAATTACGGCCATGAAACCGATCCAATAAAATTTCGATATGCCGGGACACAACCCGCCGCTCCATGAAAATAACCCCTACCAGAAAGATGCCCAAAACGTAAATAGGCCCCTGCGTCTGATGCCGGTAAAACAACATACAGGCGCAGGGGCTTTTCCTTTTTTTCATTAGTGTATCAAGCAAAAGGTCGCATGACGCAGGAATACGACATAACCACAGAGCCTTGCTCTGGTTTTCAGGGGATTGGGGGCAGTGCCATCCAACAAGCTTTTTGCAAATTCGGGCCGAGTTGCATTGCTTGCTGGTACAATAATCTATGTTAGTAACAGGTCGACACTGTTACTGCGAAAAAGCGGACGGAGTTGCGTAAAGAGCTAACT
>CANQKI010000130.1 GCA_947624355.1 uncultured Clostridia bacterium
CCCTGCGCCATTTTTGCCTCGTAATCCGGGTCGTTTTCGTGGACGTCGTATGCAATTCCGCCCCGCCGGACAATGGATGTTGTGTTCACAAGCGCAACTTCAGCCCAGCCTGTCATTTTCTTCCCGTTCAGATAAAATGACAGACACCTCCATTCCCCGCCGTCCCGTGTCATGTCGTTTTCAATTTTCACATACGTTCCCGCTGGAATTTGCGCGATTGCCTCCATTTCCTGTTCTTCCCAGCCATGAACGGTTTCTTCTCCGAAAATCAGTTTATAGACCGTACAGGCCGCAGCAGTCTTTTTCATGCAGTTGAGTTCAAATTCTTCCTGCGTTTCTGCCAGCGCTGTTGGGGTCAACAGGCAGAACAAAACAGCAAATACTGTGCAGAACATTTTCTGAAATGTTTTCATTTAAGAATCTCCTTTACGCTGATTTTGCGCACGTACAAATCAATTTTAGTGTTGATTTATATGCGTTCTCCCATCATTCCCCTTTTTTTCAAAAGGGGAATGATGGGATTAACCTATAAGATTTTATCTGCCGTATTTATGACCTTCTCTGACCCATTGTGCACTCTCCCACACTGAATACGGCAAGGCAGCTTGACTTTGAGTATTTGCATTAGGATTCATGACGAGTACATTGTTATCTTGAATCTTATATACCACGAGGTAAGTTGCACCTGAAAGGGAACAGTAATGATGCGCTTCGTTCCCTACAATTCGAATTAAAACCAATTGCCCTTGATCAAGTGCAGTTCTTACTTGTGACATTGAACTGGTTGTTCCAGCATATGAGAGATTATACTGTAACGCTGCTGCACGGAAAAAACTATCCGTCACGCCTGTATTACCCGAATTATCCCTATAACCTTCACTTATAACAAAATTGCAAACAATTGGTGGTATAATTGCTGTTCCACGTAATGTCGATGCAATCATTGCAAATGAAGTAGGGCAGTTGCCAGAATCACCAATAGTTTCCTGACCCGAAGTGTTTGCCGCATCAAAAGGAGTATTTGCCCACATTTGACCACCATTCATAAAGTATTGCTGTGGCTCAACCCCTTTTGTCCAGTGTCGGATACTGTAATCGACACCCCAGACAGTTCCACAATTTTGACCATATGCGTTAAGCTTGGCGCAGGTATTAGCTCCTACAACACCGTCTATAGACAACCCATTTTTTTGCTGGAAATATTTTACTGCCCATTCAGTATCACTTCCGAAAACACCATCTATGTTTCCGCAGTAATACAGCAACTGGTTTAGTCTGGTCTGTAAAGCAATTACCATCGAGCCGCGATCATCATATTGCAGTTTACCAGAAATTTGGGTTGCTGGAGCAGGAATTGTATTATCATCGGGTACAAAGGGAGGTGTAGTAATAATAGTTAAAAACTGGGATTGTGCCCAGCCGGTTCCCTCGGAACTGCTAACGCAATACCATCCGCTGTAGCTGGTATAGTCCAGGAGCCTGAGCGAAGAATTACGTGCGGCAACATAGATACGGGTCGCATCTGTCTGAGGGGCCTCACGTACATTCAATCCTCCAGATTCAGTTGTTACCGTACATTCCCCGCCAGAATTGGTTACAGCTATATATTGCGCCAGCACAAAGCCGCTATATCCGCCATAACTGGTAGATAGCCATTCCGGCGCACCTGCAACAAGGGAAACTGTAACGTTCGTCCCATTTGGTATCTGGGTCAGTCGATCCGAGCTGGTACTGGTCGTAGCCCGCATATTCAATGCGCCGCCAATAACATATCCGTTGAAAGCTTCCATTGTGAAATCTCCTTTCGCTATTTTGAAACAGACCTGATTCCATTTTTGAATGGATTATGGAATGGCAGAAATTGCTAATCCATACTCAGTCTGTTACATTCACCCTAAAGTGTTGAAATATAGGAGTTGCTATTTGAGAAGACATTTGTTACAGCATGAACTGTTAACCCATTGGAATCACTCCCTCTTAATCAAATTGAACACATTGTCTTGCAAAGATTGGCTGTAAAGAACCATTGCACGTAAATTTACGACCTATTGGAAACATTACGACCTTAGAATGTTCTTGTGCCTGAAGTTGTGGTTGCCGTTTCCCCATCTGCATAGAAATTAGCAGTAACGTAATAGGTTTTTCCATCTTCGATGTAATCGGAAAGATTGACTGTTGTTGTATACATATGGTAATCAGTACCGTAATCGTCGATGGTTTCAGATTTTACGGCTGTGCCATTTTTAAGATACAGGGTATAACTGACCACGCCGATTTTTTTGCAATCAATCTTCGCAAGGATATTGAACATTGCCGTTTTGTTTCCAGACAATTCCACAGTAGTTCTTGAAATGATTGAACTGGCTCTGCGTTCAGCAGCAGCCGTTGAAATCACGCAAATCATCAAAATCATTAAGAACACTGCAAGCAAAGCTTTGTTAATTTTCTTCATATCCTTTGTTTCCTCCTATCGAAGAAAAAAGTTCTGGTATGACATTCTCGTCATAGCCTGTTACTTCCATGTAGTAATCATGATGCTCCGATTGGTACAGCCCCCAGAAAGACTGTTCGTTCCGCGCCGTGTAGATCTGGACGCCGTTTTCGAGGATGATGGTCTGTCCCACTTCGTTCTGTTCGTAGCTCACGGCAACGCCCGTCCGGTCGGAAAAGCACATGATGTCCACGCAGACGCGTTTTTCCGGGTCCTGTTCATCCCGGTACACCACCACCGTTTCATCCCGCTGTCTGGTCTGTTCCACGTTGATTCCGGAAAGCAGGCAGCCCTCCGGCAGCCATTTGGGCAACTCCACCTGATACCCCAGGACGGATGGAATCTCTTCGAGGTTCTCCAAATGGACGGTTCTGACTTGCGTACTTCTGTCCGCAAAGGCGCGGGCAATATCTGCATCGCCTTCCTCCAGACCCACAACCAAGTATTGCTGTTCATCCGGCGGCAGGACGGTTTTGAAGGAAGAACGCAGGGAAACCGCCGGAAGCAGCAGAAGCGCCAGCACGGCGGCGGCCGCTGTAGCAAACCGAAGCAGGACGGACGCACGGCCCCTTTGAGGCGTATCCTTTTGCTTCATCCGTTTTCTGAATTGCCGGAGCCCTTTTCGTTCACTTCTTGCAATCTGCCCTTCCGTGAAGGGGGACTGCCTTTGCTCCAGCGCCTGGCAGCAGACATCCAGCAACTCGCAATCCATTTCTTCCTCGGGCTTTGCGAACTCCTCGGCAATCAGCGCTTGAAGTTTCTCACTTGGTAACCTCCTTTCCGTTTCGGGATTTGTCAATGCCTTCATGAGGGCCTCCCGATTCGTTTCCGTGTTCGGATTATGTATCATCATATACCTCCCTTCACTATATATATGTGAAAAAACAAGGCGAACGTCAACAAAAAAATCCCGTTTTCAAAAATTTTTTTATTTTTTTTCGGATGCGGTACAGTTTTGTGCGAATCACCCGGTCGTTGGTGCCCCAAAGCGCCGCAATTTCCGCCGCGCTCTTTTGCTCGCCGTAATACAAATGAAGGAGCCGCTTTTCTTTTTCGTTCAGGGGCTCCGTGAGCCGCCGAACCAGGTCTTGGGTTTCCTCCCACTGCAAAAACGCTTCCATATCGTCTTTTTCATTTTGCAGCGCAGCGGGTGGAAGCATATTTTCGTCCAATGCCAAAAGGCGCTCCAGGTTTTCCGCTTCCTTCCCGTAAAGATACAGCCGCCGCCTGAGCACAACGGTCAGCCACGCCCCCTGATTGGGGTGCCGGGAAAACGCTTCATAGGACTGAAATGCCTGAAAAAATGTTTCCTGCACCGCGTCTTCCGCTAAATGGAAAAACTGCTTTTTGTACCCGAAAAAGGCGTTCGCCTGCCGCAGCAGCCTCCGGTAGTGCGCCCGGTACAGGGCCTCAAAAAACGCTTCTTTCCGTTTCCGGTCATCGTCCAAGGGATCGCCTCCTTTTAGTGGGAGTGAGGGAAAGAGCATACATAAGCCATCTGGAAATCCCTCATTTGCTTGTTTCCGTTTTTTTCATAGTGCGGGAAGGACTTGATGCCGAAACCGCAATGATTCTGTAATTATTTTGTAACAATTACAGAATCATTTTACACGTCTTTTTGTTCTGCGTCAAGAAGGTCGATGGCAGGTTTCTGAAGTTTTATATTGGGTTACGATCCGTATGCAATACATCTCCAAAAAAGGGAGACAGGGGAAACGAATAGAAGATTGACTGGTCAGAGGATAAGGTAAAACTACAAGCAGTACTTGATAAAAATGTCGGTTTTGAGCATATTTTCAGCAGCTTTAAATTTTCGCTGCTTATTTTTCGCCAGTCCCATTGGTCTTCCCGCAATTTCAAGCTTCATTCTGAATAGATTGGATCATATTCTCGGCTTCTTTGAAGGACATCTTTCCTGATGCAAAACAACGTTACTGCGGCGGTTTGTGTAAAACACAGATCGCCGCTTTTTTTGATGGAGAATAATATCATGGCGACTACACGCATAATACCGATGCACATCAACAAAGGAAAAACGATCGCTCAGTGCATGAAAGCACGGTTGGATTATGTAAAGAATCCTGACAAAACGGAGAATGGTGGATGGATTTCATCCTTTGCCTGCGCGCCGCAAACCGCGGATCAGGAATTTGTTCTTGCCAGAAATCAGTATCTGATGACAAGCGACCGCAAAAAGAAAAACGAAATTATTGCTTATCAACTTCGTCAATCTTTTGCTCCCGGTGAAGTCACTGCTGAAGAAGCAAACCAAATTGGTTATGAACTTGCGCATCGTCTGCTTCGCGGAGAATATGCTTTCATCGTTGCAACCCACACGGAGTGCAATCACATTCATAATCATATCATCTTTTGTGCAACCTCACTCGACTGCACTCACAAATTCAGAAACGTGTGGAATTCCAGCCGTCTTGTCGCTGAAATCAGCGATGAGCTTTGTCGTGAACATCAACTTTCCGTTATCCGCAATCCACAAAACAAAACAATTTCGTGCAATCAGCGAGAGGGTGAGTGTGCAAAGTTGGTTGCCCGTGATTGCAGCAAATGACGATTAACGTCACTTGCGGATGCAGCCAAATGATTTTGATGCGCTGATGATATTGATGGAAAAGCAGGATGTCTGAATAAACGCGATATGAATATCGGGATGTTGTGTGTTGAGCAAAACAGCAGTAATGCAAAAACTGAATCAATCATTTTTCTGAAAGAGCGTAACATCGGTTCAATCAGCAAACAGAAAAATCAATTTCACGTTATGCGTTCTGAGCGAAATGCGCTTTAAGCTGCAATCCGGGAGAAGCAAACACGAATGAAAGCAATCAAACGTCTGCGTCAGGAATGAGAAATTACGGAAGAACGAAAAAGGTTTATACGCAATTTGGAAAATTGGGCTGATCTCCGAAATTTTGCAATGAGCGTCGGGGAGAGATTGAAACGCACAGGAAAGCGTAAAATGTCTATACCTATGTTGACAGAATGATGCCAGTACTGAAGAAACAAATTTCGGAATACGATTCTTTGAAAGACAGAAAAATTTGACAAGATGGTTCCTGAAAAACTGAAACCGAAAATTACAGCCATGAAATCTATCCAATCAAATTTCCATATGCTGAAACATGATCGTCTGTTTCATGAAAATAACCCCCACCAGAAAAATGCCCAAAACGTAAATAGGCCCCTGCGTCTGATGCCGGTAAAACAGCATACAGGCGCAGAGGCTTTTCCTTTTTTCATTAGCGTATCAATCAAAATGTCGCATGACGCAGGAATACGACACAACCACAGAGCGTTGCTCTGGTTTC
Source organism: uncultured Clostridia bacterium (assembly GCA_947624355.1). Classification (GTDB taxonomy): domain Bacteria; phylum Bacillota; class Clostridia; order Christensenellales; family Aristaeellaceae; genus RUG563. Next base: position 5,812 of record CANQKI010000130.1, read on the forward strand.
AGGGGATTGGGGGCGGAGCCATCCAACAAGCTTTTTGCAAATTCGGGCCGAATTTCATTGCTTGCCCGGATATACTCGTCCGGTAAATAGAGTGTCCAAAGCTCTATGCGCTGGCTCATACCTAAGCTACAATGAGGAGGAAGCCG
>CANQKI010000131.1 GCA_947624355.1 uncultured Clostridia bacterium
CGTATATTTCGGATTTTTTGTGTGAAAACAGATAAGAGAACATCCGAGCCTGTTTCAGTAAAACACGTCAACGTTTTCCTTGTGTACTTTCCTGAAATATTATTATATAACTGTAAAGCGACCTATCCGCCACAGCGAACGATCAATCTGTTATCAACACGATAAGAGCCTGTTACAGAAAGGTCGTATAGGCAGGATAACAGGTAAACGACAGAGAATCAGCGTCACTATATGCACGATAATTTCGGTCGAGTTAGGATAATGGTGGTCACAACAGGACTCGAACCTGTGACCCCATCGATGTGAACGATGTATCATGCTGGCCGATTTACATAACTACCTGCGCCAGTGATGGGATCAAAAAGTTCGGATTCAGACCCTCCATCATTCCCTCTGCTACATTTGGATTATACCATAGATGGATAGTCTTTAACAACCTGAATAAGCTCATAGATGGAGAGACATATGAGCCAATTGTTCTCGTTTCGTGATTTCTTTTTCGTATACATTTGCAAACACTACATCTCGTACCCATCCAGGAAGGCGCTCTTTCAGGTTGACAATCTTTAAAAGGTAATCGACTATCTGGAGCAAACTCGAAATGTGCGTGAAACGCCTACTATTCGCTCATGTTTTGTGCATAACAGCGGTATAGGAATCTTTCAAGAGGCGTGTACAGATGTATCTGAAATGAAAAGTCGATGCGTTATTAAAAGAGTAGAAAGCGTCTGTCAGAATGAACAAGGTCAATGTCGCTCTTTCGATGCTTGATATGGAAGCCGTTCCCGGGTGGAAAGAAAAAAATATTTTGAAATGGCATTCATAGAATTGCTTCATCCGATAGAGCCCGCGGCGGTTGAAGCCTTTGACGCCGGGGTTATGTTCGGTAATGTACTAAGTAAAGCGACGGAATTGAATTAAGCCGGGCTACTACCGATATCGGTAATACCCAACCTTTGTTTCTACTTGAGCCTGCGCGATATTGAATGCAAACAATTTATGAAATAATCTCAAGGTACCTTGCAATTTGAAAGGCGAGGGTGTATAATTGTAAGGTACCAAGCAAATTATTGGAGGCGTAGAAGCATGAAAAACGAAAGCGATAAGGCAGCATGGCGCGAGACGCACTATCAATTGGCAGATACAAATGGAAAACTCATCATCAATCTCAGAGATATTGGCCACATGATGCGCGGGCTGTATGAAGGCCGGGGCAGCCAACAGCGTGTGCTGATTGTGCTAAGCGAAATGGGAGGCGCTGTCACGCAGCGAATGCTGACAGAACGGCTGCAAATTCAATCGGGCTCTGCGAGCGAAGTAATCGGAAAATTGGAAAGCGCGGGGTATATCGATAGAACCGTAAGCGAGGCCGACCGGCGGAACGTGGAGGTGACCTTGACGGAAAAAGGCAGGGAGGCCGCCGAAGAAGCGAAGCGGCAGCGAGCGCTGCGGCATGAAGAAATGTTTCTTTGTCTGACGAAAACGGAAAAAGAAGAATTGCTCGTTTTGCTGGAGAAGCTGTCATCGGATTGGAAAAGCCGCTTTCCCTCGCCGGACAGCCATTTCGAGCACAAACATCACGGGCGGAATGGTCATCACGAACCGCACAAACACGGCGGCCATTGGAGGAAAACGGAATGATGTGGAAATATATCCGCCGTTATCTCCCTTATGCGATCTTGGCAGGGGCTTTTATGGTCGGAGAGGTTTCCATGGATCTGATCCAGCCCGGCATCATGAGCCAAATCGTGGACAACGGCGTGCTGGGACTGAACGCCGGCGGTATTGGAAATATGAATCTCATCTGGAAGCTTGGGCTGCAAATGATCTGCCTCGTGCTGTTCGGTGGCCTGTGCGGCTCCCTGAATAACGTATTTGTCCATATGTCCGGTCAAAACATCGGAAACGATATGCGCAAGGACTGCTTCCGGAAAATCATGACCTTTTCGTTTCCGCAGATGGATCGGTTTGGAACGGGCTCCCTTGTAACCCGAATGACGAACGATATCACCCAGGTGCAGAACTTCATTTCCCAGTTTGTGCGCGGCATGATCCGGACGACGATGCTTACCTTCGGCAGTATGTACTGTATGTTCCGGTTGAACCGAATGTTCGGGTATGTGGTGCTCTGTGTTTTCCCGCTGATCATCGCCGTCATGGCCGTTTGTATGAAAAAGGCCGGTTCCCTGTTTACAAAACTGCAGGCACAGCTGGATACCGTTAATTCCATCATGCAGGAAGACGTAGCCGGTATTCGCGTCATCAAAGCCTGCGTTCGGGAAATCTATGAAAAACTGCGCTTTGGAAAGGCCAATAACGAGCTGATCAAGACGCAGCTGCGGGTATTGATTATCTTTGCGTTTATGAATCCCATTGTGAATGCGCTGATGTATCTTGCGGTAACCGCCATCCTGCTGGTAGGGAACGTCAGCGTCAGTGCCGGTGGAACGACGCCTGGTAGCGTTATGGCGGCCATTACCTACACCACGCAGATGCTCAACGGGATGTTGATGCTGGTGATGATCTTCCAGAATATTTCACGGGGGATTGCGTCTTGGAAAAGAGTGCGGGTCATTCTGAACAGCGCTCCGGAGCTTGTTGACGGGGAACAGAACGGAGAAACCGCCGTGAGAGGCTGCATCGAATTTAAGGATGTATCCTTTGCCTATCCAGGCGGCCAGACGGTGCTGGAACACATTGATTTGAAGGTAAACCCGGGCGAAACGCTGGCGCTCATGGGTGAGACGGGCTGCGGCAAAACGACCCTTGTCAGCCTCATCCCGCGTTTTTATGATGTTACCGGCGGCGCTGTACTTGTGGACGGCGTCAATGTGCGGGAATACCGGCAAACCGCTTTGCGCGATAAAATCGCAATGGCGCTGCAGAAAAGCGAGCTTTTCAGCGCTTCCGTTCAGGAAAATATATCCTGGGGTAATCCGGAAGCCGGAGAAGAAGAAATCAAATCCGCCGCTGCAGTAGCCCAAGCGGACAGCTTTATTTCCCGGATGTCGGATGGCTATCAAACCATCGTGGCGGAACGGGGTATGAGCCTTTCCGGAGGACAGAAACAGCGTGCTTCTATTGCGCGGGCTGTTCTGAAGAATGCGGAAATTCTGATTTTCGACGATTCCACCAGCGCTTTGGATTTGAAAACCGAAGCGGATTTGTGCGCAGCGCTCCGAAAGACCAACCCGCACAGCACAAAAATCATCGTCGCACAGCGGATTGCATCTGCACGGCAAGCGGATAAGATCGCCGTCCTGGAAAACGGTCATATCGTTGCCTGCGGCCCCCATGAAGAACTCTTAGCTTCCTGTCCGGCCTACCAGGCCATTTATCAGTCTCAGATCGGAGAGGAGGATGACAAACATGAGTGAACCAAAAGATCAGAAACTGGCCAATCGGAATATTCCCGGTATGAATCGCCATGAACGCTTTGTGGAGGTGCAGCACGCGGAGCATCTCGGAGCCACATTGAAACGCGTTTTCGCCTATTTTGCCCGTGAAAAAGGCATGGTCATTTTCATGCTTTCCGTTGTCCTCTTCGGAACGCTTTGCGGCGTTTACGCGCCCAGTCTGCAAAGTCAGGCCATCGACACAATCGCGGGGGTGCGGGTGGGAAATCTGCTTGGAACCGTGCTTCTGATGCTTTATGTCTATTTGCTGTACATTATGTGTCAGCTTTTACAGGGCGTCGTCAGTGCACGACTCAGTCAACGGGTCGTCAAACATATGCAAGAGGAACTCTTTGCCAAGCTCGTGGATCTTCCGGTGCGCTATCTGGATACCCATTCGCACGGCGACGTTATGAGCCGCATGACCAATGATATTGAGAACATTTCCACCACGGTTTCCCAATCGCTGCCCTCTCTCTTTTCCGGTGTGCTTACGATTATCGGCACCGTCGCCATCATGATGTGGTATTGCTGGCAGTTGGCGCTCCTCAGCTTTGCTACTGTCCTGTTGACGCTGCTTGCAACAAAAATCCTTTCGGGCAGGGTACGAAAATTCTCCCGAAAGCGCCAGCAATTATTGGGGAAGCTTAATGGCACAGTGGAAGAGATGGTTTCCGGTTACCGCACCGTGGTGGCTTATAACCGTCAGGATCAAACAACAACGGATTTCTGTCAAACCGCCGATTCTCTTACAAAGGTCGGCATCAAAACCGATATTTTCAGCGGTGTGATGGGGCCGGTCATGAACTGCATCGGAAACATCGGATTTGTGATTATCGCGGCATTCGGAGGATATTTCTCCATCCATGGACTGATCTCGATCGGCGTGATCTCCGCGTTCATTGTGTATGCAAAGCAATTCAGCCGTCCGATCAATGAACTGGCACAGGTCTACGGCCAGCTTCAGACCGCCATTGCCGGAGCTGAGCGGGTGTTTACGGTTCTGGACGAGAGCGATGAGGATAAATCCGGTGCAAAGCTGAAGGAAAACGAGCAGATGGAAGTTACCTTCCAAAATGTAAATTTCTCCTACGAACCGGGGCTCCCCGTCATACAGGATTTCACATTGTCCGTTCCCTCCGGAAAAAAGGTGGCGTTGGTGGGTGCAACCGGCAGCGGCAAGACGACGATTGTCAATCTTCTGATGCGCTTTTACGATATTGAAAGCGGCAAAATATGTATCAACGGTCAGGATATATCCCATGTATCACGGGACGACTTGAGAAAAAATATGGCCATTGTTCTGCAGGACACCGTCCTTTTTTCCGATACCCTGCGACAAAACATGAAATATGGGAACGAGGCGGCTTCGGATGCGCAAATTGCAAATGCCATGCAAATGAGCCGCTGCGATGAGTTACTCAGACGGCTGCCCCATGGATTGGAATCTGTTCTCGTCAATTCGGGCGAAAACATCAGTCAGGGGCAGAGACAACTCTTGGCGATTGCCCGTGCTTTTGTCGCTGACCCGAAAATCCTGATTTTGGATGAGGCCACCTCCAATGTGGACACACGCACGGAAAAAGCCATCCAGGACGCCATGCAGCGCGTGATGAAAGACCGCACCAGCATCGTCATTGCCCATCGTCTTTCAACCATCCGTGACTCCGATATCATCGTCGTTATGGATCATGGGCAAATCGTAGAAAGCGGCAGCCATGACCAACTCCTTTCACAAAAAGGAAAATACTATGCTCTTTATATGACGCAGTATGCAGGATTCGCAACGTAAATGATAAAGGGTTTATCGTCCGATTACCTGTTATCGTGCTTGATTTTCGATAGGTTTGCCATGATTTTCACTCCATCCTTCTTCAGATCATTATCGTCGTTGGATGTTTTTCACCGTCTGTTTCTCCAATGCTCCTCGATTTCCCCGGAAAGCGTTTCCTTGACAATTTCCAAATCCCGTTTTATATTCTGCTTATCCGTATCAGTGTAGCTGCTGTTTTCTATGAATTGCTCACAGAATTTATGAAGCAGCTCGTTCGCGTATCTAATTTCATCGTATTTTGTGTTTGAATTTATTCCTATTTGGATCGCGGTAATATAGCAATTCTTTAAATTATCGTATCCCATCATGTCAATTCTCCTCTCTATCGATTTCATTAGAACCACCAGGGCATTACGCTGCGACCGCTTCACATCCGGGAACGTGCAAAACCCGTCAGATCAGGTTTGACGGGACCACCAGGGTGTTTTCATCCAGCGGGAGCACGACGTCTGACATACAAATCACGGCGCCGGGGCCGACAGTACGTCCGGCGCTTTTCAGCACTGAGAAGCTCTTTACTGCGCTCTTATCGGGCGCGCTCGC
>CANQKI010000132.1 GCA_947624355.1 uncultured Clostridia bacterium
CCACAGATCCATCACGATGGATTCTTTTCTTCACTCCTCTCTCTATTGCAACTTCATTTTACAATGAGCCAAAAAAATTTTTGGAATTTTCACCAAAAAAGACAAATTGCCGTGACTTGAACGTCAAAAAGGCCCTTCCATTCTTTAAATCGGAAAGGAAGGGTTGATATCCTGCTCAATATCCGTCATGCTTTTTAGACGAGCAAATGCCGCCAAACACGGGAAAGCCCGGTATGCCAGAGCTTATTCCTTTCAATGCGGAATCATTCCGCCCACGACGCAACCGATTCGCGCTCCACGATCTCGACGCTCAGCGTGACGGAATCGTCACGCTTTTCGCTGTCAGAAATGGCGTTAAGCAACATATTTACAGCACAGGCAGCTTTATGCTGGATGTCCTGCCTTACCGTAGTCAGACCGGGCGAAATCAGCCGAGCCGGCAGCGAATCGTCGAAACCGATCACGGATAAGTCTTCCGGGATACGCATGCTCTTTTTCTGACACATCTTTATGATACCGCAGGCAATAGAATCTTCCGTGGCGATCACAGCCGAGGGCCGCCGTTCCATCCCAACGATTATTTTTCCGACCTCCTCGCCGCCGGGCTGATGATAATAGCCGCTGAAAGCAAGCTCCGGATCAGGGGAAAGCCCGTATTCCCCCAGCGCACGAACGTACCCATTGTATCGGCTCTGAATGACGGAGGAATCCTTGAAGTTGGGGCCGGCAAAACCGATTCGCCGATGTCCGCGTTCCAGTAAATACTTTGTTGCGATGTATCCTCCCTTTTCGTCATCTACCAGCACGGACAGCATAGGAAGATCCTCGAAACGGCGGTCGATCACAACGAGTGGAGACGCCGATTTTTCCGTCAGCTCGTGGGTGATCGCGTCCTCATGCGGCAGGATGAGGATTGATCCGTCAATCTGCCAGTTGCTCTGAAATGTAAGCACTTGCTCCACCGTCTTGAAGGAGCACAGCATGACATAATAATTTTTCTCGCGCAAAAGCATTTCGATCATGCCGACCATCTGTCCCGCATATGGATCCAACAACAAGCTGTCCGCTGTCTCGTACCACAGGGGCAACAGCACCGCGACGATATGCGACGCCTTGGAGCTGAGGCTTCTGGCGGCCATGTTTGGCACGTAATGGTATTTATCAATAATGGCGAGAATTTGCTCCGCTTTCTCCGGCGAAACCCGCGCCCAGTTATGATTGATGACATTGGAGACAGTCATCATGCTGACGCCAGCCTCCGCCGCAATTTCCTTGAGGGTAATCACAAGCCCTCACCCCCCTGCTACGTTAATCAACAATTTTATCATAAATCATGGAAGACTGTTTGTCAAGAAAGGCAGAGGCGGCAGAAGAAAGGTGCGAAATAGAATCAATCGCTGCCGATCAGTTTGCTGCTCTACGGTCTTGCATTTTTGCAATTTCCACAGGGTATAAAATAATAGATTTTTGTCCTTGACAAATGTTCTGTTACCAGGATATGAACCTGGCGGAAATTGCCAAAGCGCTGGGCGTAGCCCCATCCAATGTGTCCATGCGGCTCAAAAAGGGGCGGGAGCTGCTGCGCCGGGCGCTGGAAGGGAGGAATCCGGATTGAAGGAAACGGAACGGAACGAATGGGAACGAAAGGTATTCCATGCCGCCATTGACGATACGCTTTCCGGCCTGCAAGGGGATCCCTGGCTTTTCCGCCGGGTGATTTCCGAAACGCAGAAGAAAGGAAGCGAAAAAATGATAAAGAAAATGTCGGTTGGGCTGGTGCTGACCATACTGCTGATTCTTTTGACCATGGGCACGGCGGTGGCCCTCATGACCATGCGGGAGGTGGGCCAGGAAATCGCTGCCTTTGAACAAGAGGACGGTGCCTTTACCGATTGGCCTGCGGAAAGAAAAGCGATTGTGGTTACCCATCTTATGGAACAGGGGTATATCCCCGAAACAGAAGTGCTGCGGAAAATGGCAGACGGCAAACTTACGGAGGAAGAAATCAGCCGGATTGCCGATGATGCCGTGGCCGCGCTGCTTGGCCGGGATGCCGTGGAAGGCGGCTTTCTGACCATTATGCAGGCGGTGTGGGGCCCATTCGATTCCTGGAGCCATGAAGACCGTGCCTGGTATTCCCAGGTGACGGAAAACGTGGGCATCGATAACAGCGACAAAACGGTGTACCGGGTGCCGGAGGGCGGTATGACCGAGGCGGCGGCCCGGAATATTGCCCGCAAGGATATCGCCAATGCCTATGATATTGATGAAAGTGTACTGGATCGGTACGACTGCATCGTCAATTTCCAGGTACCCGAGTTTGCGGAACACGACGAAAACGCGAAGACCTATTGGTATGTGGCCTTTGATACGGCGGAAACCTGGCCGGACATGCCCTTCCGTGCAATCGAGCTGTTCATTGACCCCGATACGGGAAAGCCAACCCAAAGCGCTTCCGAAATCAGGCGGGAACGGGACCCCGACGCCTGGCCGGATACCGATCTTTACCGTCTGGTGCGCCGCTATACCGAAGAAGCAGGCACGGATTTTCCCTATTGGACGCTGGAGCAAAAGGCTGCGTGGTCGGATGAAGTAACGCTTCGGGTGCAGGCCATCGTGGAAACGGGCGACCTTTCGCCCCTCATCAACTGCGGCAGTGTGGACGACGCGCTCCTTGCGGCCTGCACCTTCACGTACAGTCTGCCGGACGAAAACGCCCTCTCTCAGGTCGATGCTCTGAATCTGGCACAAAAGGCACTGATTGCGGCATATAGCTTGCCCGAAGATCATTTTGCAAAATTCAGCCGTGTCGCTGTTTCCTATGACGTGACGGATGAAGGTATGCCCCGCTGGAAATTCTGCTTTGACGCCAACGATCTGATGATCGATCAGCTGGAGGGCGGCTTTGACAGCCCACTCGTGGATCAATGCTTCCGAGCCGAAGTCAACGCCGGAACAGGTGAAATTCTGCAGACGGAGCAGTTCGCCCTTTCTTACCTTGGTAAAACCATGGAATACCGCCTCAAATGGTATTGATGCATCCACGAAAGAACGGCCCGCGGATTCGTTCCGTGGGCCGCATTTTTGATGAATGTATCTTTGGTTTACCGGGCGCTTGAACGATCGATAGCCTCCCACAGGCCGGAAAGGTAGGTGGCGCCCAAGGCCCGGTCGTACAGGCCGTAGCCCGGCATGGCCACTTCGCCCCAGATCATGCGTCCGTGGTCGGGGCGGATGGGGCCGTCAAAGCCGGTGTCGTACAGCGCCTTCATAATGGCGTACATGTCCAAAGAACCCAAAGACGTGGGATGAGGGGCTTCGTCGAATTTGCCGGGAGCGATGTGGTGCACGTTGCGTACGTGGGCAAAGTGGATGCGGCCCCGGAAAGCGTGGATCATATCGGGAATATCGTTTTTGGGGTTGGAACCCAGGGAGCCCGTGCATAGCGTCAGGCCATTTTCCTTATCCGGTACGGCATCCAGCATTCGCTGGATTTTTTCCTTGCTTGTGATGATTCGGGGAAGATTGAAGACCGGCCAGGCGGGATCATCCGGATGAATGGCCATGCAGATGCCATATTTCTTGCAGGTGGGCATAATGGCCTTCAGAAAATAAACCAGGTTTTGGAAGAGCTTTTCTTCATCCACATCCCGGTACATGGCGAAAAGCTCCTTGACCCGGGCCATGCGTTCCGGTTCCCAGCCGGGAAGCACAAAACCGTCGGATTTCTGCTCCATGCTGGAAAGCATGCTGTCCACGTCGATTTTGTCGATGAGTTCCTGATCGTAGGAAAGGGCGGTGGACCCGTCGGGCAAGGGCTTTTTCAGGTCGCTCCGGGTCCAGTCGAACACGGGCATGAAATTGTAGCATACCATGTGGATGTCGTTTTGCCCCAGGGCTTCCAGGGTGGCGATATAGTTTTCGATGTATTTATCACGGGAGGGCACGCCCACCTTGATATCGTCATGGATATTCACGCTCTCGATGCCGGAGAGGCGCAAACCGGCCGCCTTCACTTCTTCCTTCATGGCCCGCACCCGTTCGATGGGCCACACTTCGCCGGGGGTGGTGTCATACAGGGTTGTGATGACACCTTTCACCATGGGCACCTGGCGAATCTGCTGCAGGGTTACACTGTCAAATTTCGCGCCGTACCAGCGCAATGTCATTTCCATGGGTTTTGTCCTCCGTTTTATGATTTGGGGGCGCGCATCCAGTCCAGGAAGGCAGCCACGCTCTTTTCAGGAAGCTTCAGCATGAATTCCCTTTCCTGAATGTCGCCCAGGTAATGGGCGTCCGAGGAATGAAGCACATGTCTGTGATCCAGGGGCTCCATGGGGCAGGGAAGATGCCGCCAGACTTCCACCGTCTGAAACACTGGTTCCTCCGGCATGAACCCGAGATTCACCAGCAGCCCGTTGGAACCCCGGTTGATATGCGCGGGGACGGGCACCCCGCCGCGCTCCCGCACCAGGGCGGCACAGGCAGTAAGGGGCAAATCGGTGGCGCCGATGAGCAAAGCGTCTTCTTCGTCGATCACATTGTCGTCCGAATCCATAACGGATTGATGACCGAAGAAGGAAGGCTTGTTTTTTTTCGGCGGCAAGTGCTTTTTGAGGATATCGCTTGCGTCCAGCGCAGCTTCCACCGTGGGGAAATAACCCAGCATATGCACCTCTTCCCGGGTGGTGATTTCCATGGCGGGAAGAAGCAAAAGGCCATATGCTTCCGCGATTTCGGCGGCGGCGGGCAGATTCCGGGCGCAGTTATGGTCGGCAATCGCCACCATGTCCAGCCCCTTTACCACCGCCATACCCAGGATATTTCCCGGCGTCATTTCATCGTCGCCACAGGGGGAGAGGCAGGAGTGAATGTGCAGGTCGGCAAACAGTTCCTCCATGGCGTTTACGGATTGCGGCCCGGCAGCCCGGCGGCGGCCATGCGTCCGCAGATTTCATAGGCGCTCAGGGGGGTCTTCAGCACACACAGTCCTTCTTCCACCGCCTTGTCCAGGCTGGCCTTTTCCATATCGATATTTTCCGGCATAATGACGCAGGCCATTTCGGCCAGCACGGCCACGGCGATGACATTCATATGCGTCTGCACCGTCACCCATGCCATGCCGGAATCCCCATGAGCCATCACCCAGGAAAGCAGATCGCAGGTATATCCGCAGGTCACATCGGCCTCCATGGCCACGGAAGGAGTCACGTTCTCGGCACTCAGCAGTTCTTTCAGTTCGGCTACTTTCAAGGCTTTTCCCTCCTGTTTCAGTCGCGTTTTGTCTGGGCCAGGGCAACCATCTGTTCCGCCATGATTTTGAGCTGATCTTTTAATTTATGAATGCAGTCCATTTCGCTACAGAAACCCCGAACGATATCTTCGGCAAAGGTGCGGCAGGTGGGGGAACCGCAGGAGCCGCAGTCGTACCCCGGCAATTCGGCCAGGATCTCGTTCATTTTTTCCATCTTCTGCATGGCAACGACCAGGTTGTCATCCAGCTGCATGACGCTGTTTTCGGTGATTTCCTTATCGTTGTACAGGGGATATTTCGTCATCAGGGAATAAGGCACGCTTTCGGCGGGATGTACCTTCTTTTCATTTTCCATGAGCTTGCGCAATGTATTTTTGGCTACATAATTGTTTTCAAAGGTCAGCGGGCCGCCCATACAGCCCCCCTGGCAGGCCGCGCCCTCGAAGAAAACGAGGTCGTTCAGCTTGTTGTTTTCGATTTCCTCCAATACCCGGATGAC
>CANQKI010000133.1 GCA_947624355.1 uncultured Clostridia bacterium
CGAACCACGATCATCATAAAGTTTTGAACTTTTCTTTTTTCTTATTTCAACCCGATTTTCTTTGCCCATTTTTCAAGATCTTTATCGCAGGTCGCGGCATTGTCGCCGTTGATGGCGAGCCCCTCGGTCATTTTCGCGTTGGGGCAGAGTCGTGCGATATCCCGGAGGGAACCCGAAAAGCCGCTGCCGCCGTGGGTGATAAGCGGACAGATGGTCTTGCCGGAAAAATCGTAGCTCTCCAGGAAGGTGAACACCGCCATAGGCATGGTCGTCCACCAGTTGGGGAACGCCAGGATGACGGTATCGTATTCGTCCATGTTCTCCACCCGTGCCGTCAGCTCCGGGCGGACATTCTGCTCATATTCCCGTTTGGCGATCTCGATTTTCTTCATGTGGCCGTCGGGGTATTTCTGCACTGTGTCGATATAGAACAAATCGCCCCCCAGCATGACATGGAGTTTTTTTGCGACAACCTCGGTATTGCCCACAGGCAGATTCCGAATACCGCCGTGGGAGTAGTTCTGCCCCGCATGGGAAAAGTACGCGATCAATATCTTTGCCATTTTCATTTCCTCCTATCTGACACGAAGATCAAACCTGCCGCTTTTCAGTGACGCGATCACGCCGCCGTCGATCAAAAGGTCTGTTCCCGTGATAAATCCGGCGTCCGGCCCCAGCAGGAACGCGCCCGCCGCTGCGATCTCGTCCGATGTCCCGGCGCGGCGGACAGCGGAACAGTCGATCATATTTTGATAAGTGTTGCCCGGCGCGTTGAACTCGTCGTAGGCCAGCGGCGTCACGATGATACCGGGGCTGATGGTGTTGATCCGCGCCCCCCGATCCGCCCAGTTGGTGGCCGCCGCAGTGCGGACACGAAGCTGGTTTACCCGCTTGGAGACGATGTAGGCCGCGCCGGAATTGGGCGTCTTGCTTCCGTCAAGGCAAGGAAGCGAGGAAAGCTGGGCTGTCGTTGTCATGGCGAGGGCTTCCTCGTCCTCGGCGGTGAGCGCATGGGGCATATACCCGGTCTGGCTGGAAACAATGAGGCCCGCGCCGCCCCGCGCCATCACTTCGCCAAAGGCGTCAATGGCATAGGAGGTGCCGATCAGGTCGAGCTTGATGATATGTTCGGGACTTGCCTGACTGGGGGACGCGCCCGCCGTGTGGATATAGTACATGACCGGACCGAGAGACGCGGCCTTTGCCGCGAATGCCCGGATGGACTGCTCATCGCAGGCGTCCACGATCTGCGTTTCCACGTCGTACCCGCCGTAGGTGAACTCACGGGACACCCGCTCCAGCGCCTTTTCGCTGATGTCCCCCAGTAAAATCTTTTTTCCTGCGGCCATGCGACGAACGATGGCGCATCCCATGCTGCCCGCGCCCAAAAGGACAACCACTTCTTTGTTTTCGTTTCTGTCGAGAATCATGGCAAATACCTCCTGTGTTTTATGGCAAAGCGCTTTTGCATCTGCGCCTTTTATTACGCGCAAGTCCATTCTATTGTTTTTCCTTGAAGTAAACAACAACATTTCCGCTTCAAAAGCGGTTTACACCACACTTCCCGCTGAACTGTGGCGTAACGGCACACGCGTTGATTTTTACACACGAATGGTATATAATCAAGATCAACATCATTCAAACGGCGGGAGGTATGGCGATGAAGGCCACGGATCAAGAAAATTTGCGTGTGATTCGCACAAAAGAAGCCATTCGGAAAACCTTTGAAGAAATGATCTGTGAAATGGATTATGAGCAGATTTCCGTCAAGGAGCTGACGGAGCGGGCCAGAATCAACCGGAAAACCTTCTATCTGCATTACAATTCTCTGGACGATCTTTTGCGGGAACTGCAAAATGAAATGGCAAAGGATTTCATCCGGCGCACCCAGGGCCTTGAACGCCCCCGCGATATGGACAAAATCACACGGGAGTTCTTTCTGGTAAGCGAAAGCGCGGGACGGCTTCATGAACGGCTGATGTGCAGCGGCGGCTATCACTATATCAGCCGTCGGATCACGAACGAGATCATGTCGGAAACGTGGGGCGCTGACGGAAAGCAGAAGAATGTCGATCCATACGTCCAGAATATCATTATGACCTTCGTTTCCCAAAGCACCATTGAAATTTACAAGCAATGGATCGCTGACGGGAAGAAAATCCCCCTGGAGGAAATCATTGCGCTGACAACAAAACTGATCTGCAGCGGTGTAAACGGTCTTGCTTCGGAATGAGGCAAGGCCGTTTTTATTGGGAGAAGAATTTGCCCGGGCGATCAAGGCTTTCGGGCCGGCAGGAGAAGTTGCAAGTCATCCGAAAACCAACGCAAGCGTGGAAGCGGTTAAAGGCCGGATACTTTTGCATCGGTTATCTTTAATCGTTCCCCATTTGTCTGGATTTTTTCTCCTGTAGAAGTTCCCGTTTGACGACCTCCAGTCTGCGGATTTCTTCCTTTTCTTCCCGCAGGGCATAGTCAAGCATGCCGTCCCAGATATTTTCCATCCGCGTGCCGTTGATGCAGGCGGACGCGGCGACCGCGGAACGGCCTTTGTTCCGTGAAATGATTTTGATCGGGCAATGAAAGAAATCCAGGATATCCTCCATCGAGCGGGGATTTTCCTTTGAGTAGAGGGGCGATTCCGAAAAAAAGGGTTGATTTTCCGGCGAATCATGGTATACTCTGAAAACGGAAGCATGAATCTGCCGGGCACTGCCCGGATACGGCAGCGAAAAAAGGAGAGCGCGGAAATGGAACGGATCAGGTGCGCGATTATCGGGTTCGGCCACATGGGTTCGGCGCATGCCAGAACCATTGCCGAGGGACGGATCGAAGGGATGAGCCTGGCGGCGGTGTGCGATGTGGACCCGGAGCGCCTTGAAATCGCCCGGGAACGGCATCCGGAAGCGGCCTGCTTTGACAATTGTGAAGCGCTGCTGGACAGCGGCTGCGCGGACGCGGTGATCGTGGCCGTGCCCCATCCCCTCCACGCCGACCTGGCGACGATGGCCCTGCGCCGGGGGCTGCACGTTCTGGTGGAAAAGCCCGTCGACATCACGGTGACCAAGGCGGCGGCTCTGGCCGAAACGGCCCGGCAGAACGACCGGGTGTTTGCCGTCATGTTCAATCAGCGGACCAATCCCCTGTTCCGCCGTGCCCGGGCCATGGTGCAGGAAGGCGCGCTGGGCGAACTCAAGCGCACTACCTGGATCATTACCAACTGGTACCGGACGCAGCACTATTACGATTCCGGCGCCTGGCGCGCCACCTGGGCGGGCGAGGGCGGCGGCGTGCTGCTCAATCAGGCCCCTCACCAACTGGATTTGTGGCAGTGGATCTGCGGGATGCCCGTAGAGGTGACCGCCTGGTGCCGCCAGGCGCGCTACCACCACATCGAGGTGGAAGACGACGCCATGCTGGTGACGCGCTATGCCAACGGGGCCATGGGTCAGTTTATCACCACCACCGGCGAATGCCCGGGCACCAACCGGCTGGAAATTGCCGGTGACCTGGGCAAAATCGTGCTGGAAAACGGCATGATCCGCTGGTGGAAGCTGCGGGAACCCGAGCCCGAGGTGCGCTTCACCTCCCAGGAGAGCATGGCGAAGATCGGGCAGGATTACGAGGAAATTTCCCCCGACGGCCCCGAATCCGCCCACGCGGGAATTCTGCAGAATTTCACCAACGCCATCCTGCACGGCGAGCCCCTCATTTCCCCCGGAGCGGACGGCCTGAACGAGCTGACCCTTTCCAATGCCGCCTACCTGAGCCAGTGGCAGGGAAACGTGCCGGTGGCCCTGCCCTTCGACACGGCGCTGTTTGACCGGCTGCTGGGCGAACGGGCTGCGGCATCCTCCTATCGTCCCCGCAAAAACGAATTTAAACCCGACGGCCTCTACAGCGAACGCTGGCAGGTGCGATGGTAACTTTTTTTCCGAAATGAAAAACCGCCCGTCCCGGACCGATTCGGGGCGGGCAATTTTTTTGAATGCGAAATTACCAATTCCCTGGAATTTTTTACTGATTTTCAATCGGACGGCGTGGGAATCACGTCCCTGTTCTGGTGCCTGAACTGAAGGGGCGATACCTGAAACTGCTTGCGGAACCGCCGCACAAAATTGCTCACGTCGCTGTAACCGCATTGCCGGGCGATTTCCATGACGGATAATTCCGTTTTGATGAGCAGCTGTTTTGCGTGGGTCAGGCGGCTCTGGGTAACGTACTGCATGGGGCTCATGCCCACCAATTGCCGGAACCTGGCGGACAGGCAGCCCGCGCTGACATAATGCTTTTCCGCCAGCTCCTGCAGGGAAAAGGGGCTGGCGTAGCTGCGGTCAAGCTCGTCCAGGATATCCTGCATGGGCAGGAAGGAAACTTCGCTGGCCAATGTGAACATATCGGGCCGCAGGGCGTGGGCGTCCGTCAAAATCAGGGTCATCAGGGCCTCGATGCGCTCGTCCATATAGGGGCCGCCCCGGTCGGCGGTGTCCTTGAGCATGGCAAAATACTGGTCAAAGCGGGGCTTATCGGCGCCGGTGGGAAGCACATAGGAAAATTTTTCGCCGTGCAGGCGGAAAACGGACAAAAGCACCACATCGTTGTGGAAGGCCTGGAGCTGGGTGGGGGGAATGAGAAGATAATAGCGGCGATAGGTGCTGCCAATCAAATGGGTGGCATGCTCGTCGAACTGATTGAGAAACACCAGCGAGCCCGCCTCCGCCCGGTAATTCCGCCCGCGGATGGTCAGTTTTACCGCCCCTTCCAGCACATAAATCAGCTCGTAATACATATGGGTGTGGATCCGGTGGGAAACCAGCTGATCGCTGTATACGATCTCGAACGGCATTTACTGCACCTCCAATTTGAAATGACATATTTTCGTGTGAAAAGTACCCATTTATTCATTTTTTTATATAGTATCATACTGTTAGAAGTTTTACAAGGGGAATTGTTTATGTTGCACGAATCATTTCACTACGCCGCTTTGACGGATGTCGAGGAAAAAGCCCGGGAGCTGGACGCGTTTTTACCCCTTTCCAAGGACGTGGGTGCGCTGTTCTCCCCGCTGAACTTAGGCAATCATCAGGCCGCCAACCGCATCGCTTTCCAGCCCATGGAGGGCACGGACGGCACGGAAAGCGGCGCGCCGGGGCCCCTGACCGTGCGCCGCTACGAACGTTTTGCCCACGCCGGGCCAGGCCTGATCTGGTTCGAGGCCGTGGCCACCGTGCCCGAAGGCCGGGCCAGCGCTCATCAATTGTGGCTGACGGAAGAAAACCTGGACGCCTTTCAGCGCCTGACCGACCGGATCCGGGAAATCAGCCTGAAGGAAAACGGATACGCCCCCGTGCTGGTTATGCAGGCCACCAACAGCGGCCGTTACGCCAAGCCCCACGGCTTCCCCGAACCCATGATTGCCTACAGCTGCCCGCCCCTGGAGGAAACGCCCCTGCCCAAAGAGCGCATTCTCCGGGACGACGATCTGAAACGTTTTGAAGCCGCTTTCGGGCCCACGGCGCGCCTGGCCCAGCGGGCGGGCTTTGACGGCATGGACGTCAAATGCTGCCACCGTTATCTGGCCTGCGAGCTTCTCAGCGCCTACACCCGGCC
>CANQKI010000134.1 GCA_947624355.1 uncultured Clostridia bacterium
CAGTTTGTCTTTGCCATCACGCTGAAATGGCTGCCCATCGGCCTATGGAACGACGGCTTTCGCTCCACGATATTGCCGACGCTGGCGCTGTCCATCTCACCCATGGCAGACGCAGCGCGCTTTATCCGTACGGAAATGGTCGAGGTACTTTCCAGCGATTATATCGAGCTGGCCCGCGCGAAGGGCATGGGGACATGGCGCGTGGCCTTCACCCACGGGCTGCGCAACGCGCTGATTCCACTCATCACGATTCTGGGACCGATGACGGTTTCGCTAATGACCGGCTCTCTGGTGGTGGAAAACATCTTTGCTGTGCCGGGCATCGGCGAGCAGTTCACCAAGTCGATTCTTTCCAACGATTATTACACCATCATGGCGGTGACGATTCTGTTTTCCGCGCTGCTGGTTACCGTGATTTTCATAACGGATATTCTTTATCAGTTGATTGATCCGCGGGTGCGAGTGGAGGGAAAGTATGCGTGACGTTCGAATTCCGGATTCCGCGTTTCGCCCGGCCGCTTCGGCCGATTGCAGGCCGAGCCGGAGTTCCTGCCAGCCGGAGGATTTCTGTGCGACTCGTGGAGACGGCTGCGGAAGAACAAGGCTGCGGTGATCGCCCTGACGTTCCTGTTCTTGATCAGCGTGCTTGCGCTGCTCGCGCCAGTGCTCTCTCCCTACGATCCCAACGAGCAGCACCTGCAATACAAAAACCTTCCGCCGAAAATTCCGGGCGTGTCCATCAACGGCCTGAACGGCATGCGTTTCTTCCGCGGACAATGGATGGACGCCTATTCCGGCGTTCCCGAAGGGACTTATTTTCTCTTTGGAACGGATGAATTCGGGCGCGACCTGCTTTCCCGCACGCTGTATGGAACGCGCATCAGTCTGGTGATTGCCCTGATCGCCGCAACGCTCGATCTGACCATTGGCGTAGCCTATGGCATGTTCAGCGCCATGAAGGGCGGACTGACGGACATGGTGATGCAGCGCATCCTGGAGATTTTCTCCGGCATCCCGTCGCTGGTGTTGGTCGTGCTGATGCTGCTGGTCTTTGAGCCGGGCATTACGTCGATCATTCTGGCCATGGCCGTTTCCTCGTGGATTCCCATGGCGCGGGTCGTTCGGGCGCAGACGCTGCGGCTTCGGCAGTCGGAATACGTGCAGGCGGCGCGGGCACTGGGTCGAACGGAGGGATGGATCGCTCTGGGGCATATTTTGCCCAATATCAGCGGCACTGTGGTCGTCCGCGCCATGTTCTCAGTGCCCTCAGCCATTTTCTTTGAAACCTTTCTGAGCTTTCTCGGCGTGGGCATGAAGATTCCCAACGCCTCGCTGGGCACGCTGCTCAACAGCGGCTATAAGGTCTTTAAGCTCTATCCTTCGCAGATGTTCATCCCGGCGGTCGTGCTGTGCGTGCTCATGCTGTCGTTCAATCTCTTTGCGGATGGACTCCGCGACGTATTTGACCCAAAGATGAAGGAGTGAAGGCGATGATGGATATGCTCGCGGTAAAGCATCTGTCCGTGGCGTTCGATACGGTCGCGGGCCGGGTGCAGGCGGTGCGGAACGTTTCCTTTTCGCTGTGCAGGGGCGAAACACTGGCGCTGGTTGGCGAGAGCGGCTGCGGAAAATCCGCCACCTGCCGGGCCATCATGCGCCTGCTGGCCCGAAACGCGCAGATCACGGAGGGCAGCGTCGAATTGGACGGACAGGATCTTCTGAAGCTTTCTTCCTCCGCCATGCGGAAAATTCGCGGCAATCGCATCGCCATGATTTTTCAGGATCCCATGACCGCGCTGGATCCGACCATGAAAATCGGACGGCAGATTGCGGAGACCATCACGCTGCACCGGCGCGTCAGCCACGCAGCAGCGAATCGGCGGGCATTGGAGTTGCTGGCACAGGTGGGCATCGAGGACGCTCCCCGGCGATTTCATCAGTATCCCCACGAGTTCTCCGGCGGTCAGCGCCAGCGCATCGTGATTGCCATTGCGCTGGCGGCCGATCCGGATATCCTGATCGCAGACGAGCCGACCACCGCGCTGGATGTGACCATGCAGGCGCAGATTCTCGATCTGATCCGCGCGTCTCAGGCCCGTACGGGCGCGTCGGTGATTTTCATCACCCACGATCTGGGCGTCGTTGCCAACGTGGCTGACCGCGTTGCCATCATGTACGCTGGTAAAATTGTCGAAACCGGCACTTCTCAGGAAATCTTCTACGATCCGCGCCATCCCTACACCTGGGGACTTCTGGCTTCCATGCCCACACTGAATACCAGCGGAGAGCGCCTGCGCGCCATACCGGGCACGCCGCCGACGCTGATTCATCTCCCCCAGGGCGACGCGTTTGCGCCGCGCAATCCCTATGCGCTTGAAGCGGATTTTCTGGCGGAACCGCCCATGTTCAAAATCAGCGACACCCACTATGCAGCCACATGGTTACTGGATCCCCGCGCGCCTCGGATAGACGTGCCAGATTTCATTCAAAAAAGATGGGAGGAAGATCCATGCGCGTCGAAAAGTCGCTCGTGAAAGTCGAGCATCTGACGCACCGCTATGCCGCCGGTGCAACGCCTGCAGTTGCGGATGTGAGCTTTGACATCCGTCAGGGCGAAACTTTCGGTCTGGTGGGCGAAAGCGGCTGTGGCAAAACCACCACGGGCCGTATGCTGGTCAGGCTGCTGGGCATAACCTCCGGAAGGGTGTACTTCGACGGACAGGACATTTCCGCGATCCGAACGCGGCTCGAGATGCTCGCTTTTCGGCGGCAGGCGCAAATCATCTTTCAGGATCCCTACGCGTCGTTAGATCCCCGTAAAAAGGTGATCGACATCATTGCAGAGGGCATTGACGTACACCATCTGGCGGAAAACCGCCGAGAGCGAAACGAGCAGGTCGCGTGTCTGATGGAATCAGTGGGGCTTCGTCCCGACTACGCCAATCGCTTTCCCCATGAATTCTCCGGCGGTCAGCGCCAGCGTATCGGCATCGCCCGGGCGCTGGCGACGCAGCCCCGCTTCATCGTCTGTGACGAACCCATCAGCGCGCTGGACGTGTCGATCCAGGCGCAGGTGGTCAATCTGCTGAAGGACGAACAGCATAAGCGCGGCCTGACTTATCTGTTCATTGCCCACGACCTTTCCATGGTCAAATATGTCTCGGATCGAATCGGCGTGATGTACCGGGGTCGAATCGTCGAGATGGGCGATGCGCAGGAGGTTTACGCGCATCCACAGCATCCCTATACGCAGAGCCTGCTTTCGTCCATTCCCCGTCCCGACCCGGACACGGAGAGAAACCGCAGCCGGATTCCCTATGAAAAAAGAGAAATCGCCCAGGACGCGACCATGATACAGGTGTCGCCGGGACATTACCTTCTGTGCGACCCGCATGGACGGCCAGCCTGAGCATGAGAAAGAATGAAGCACATGAACGAGCGTCAAAAAATTCTGGAAACCATAGCAGCCAAAAAGGGCGTTTATCAGCAGATCGCGCTGGATATTTTTCATCGCCCGGAAGTCAGCAATCACGAGTTTTTCGCCTGCAAGACCCTTTCGACCCAACTGGCGAAAGAGGGCTTTTTGGTGCGGACGGACGTGGCCGGACATCGCACGGGATTCGTCGCCAGCTATAAGAGCGCAAGGCCCGGTCCGGTTCTGGTCTTTCTGGCGGAATATGACGCGCTGGCGGGGCTCGGGCACGGATGCGGGCACAATCTGTTCGGCGTGACGTCGGCGCTGGCGGCTGTCGCGCTCAAGCAGGTGGTGGACGAAACCGGCGGCGAGGTGCGCGTCTACGGTACGCCCGGCGAGGAGGGCGGCGAGAACGGAAGCGCAAAGGGCAGCTTCGTCCGCGAGGGATTTCTTCGGGATGTGGACGCGGCGTTATGCGTCCATCCGGGTTCGGGGCCGGACAGGCTGACCGGCCCGTCGCTGGTCTGCGCGCCCATTGACATTGAATTCTTTGGAAAGGCGGCGCACGCCTCCGGCAATCCCGAGGAGGGTATCAATGTGCTGGACGCGCTGATTTTGACCTACAACGGCATCAGCGCGCTGCGCCAGCATCTGAAAAAGGATATTCAGATTCATGGCATTGTTGTCAACGGCGGCGACGCGCCCAACACCGTTCCCGATTACGCGAGCGCCAAATTCTATCTTCGCTCCCGCACTGTGCCCCAGATGGAAGAGCTCTGGCCGAAGATGGAGCATATTGTCGAGGGTGCGGCGTTGATGACGGGCACGAAGGGGCGGATGCAGCCCTGTCAGAACCGGGTGGAAAACATGCTGCCCACGCCTTCGTTCGACGAAATTTACCGACAAGAAATGGAAAAGCTCGGCGTGGAAGTGACCGCGCCGGATGCGCGCGATGGGCTTGGATCCACCGACTGCGGAAATATTTCCCAGGTGGTGCCAACCATCCAGCCGTCGATCTGCATATGCAAGGAAAAGGTTCCAGGCCACAGCGAAGCTTTCAAGGCGGCCTCCTGTTCTCAGGAGGGCTTGGACAGCGTTCCGCGTGGAGCGAGCGCACTGGCGCTGACGGCGCTTCGCCTGCTGCTGGAACCGGACACCCTGCATGTGATTCAGGAAGAACACGCACGCATTGTATCGGAGCAGCAGTTTCTCTGACTGCCTGCCTAAAAAGCCAGACGCTGGATTGGTTTTGGAAGGATAAACCGCTGGATGATGGAACGTGCGGCTGTCCTTCCATACATCTGGGCAAGTCGACGACATATCGCTAAGACTTAGAACTTATCCACAAATAGTTACTTGTGAACTGTGAATGAGCAAATTCCAAAACAAGCGCAAATCACACTCCAGAGCGGCTGTTTGCCATGAAAGGGCGGAGAAGACGGCATTCCATCAACACAAGCCGTTCAATCACACGGTATAGAGATTGCCAGGAGATAACGACTGCAGCTTGGAGATGAATGGATATGAGTTATCATGAAAAAACCAGTATCGTTGATCTTATGCAGACGCCGGAAGCAGAAGTCTCTATTGAATCCAATACTCACTTGGGATATCCTGAAGCGGAAGAATGCGGTTTCGGTACCATACCGCCCATCGAAACTAACCCGGCAGAGAAGCAAACCATACAATTGCCAGACCCGGTCAGCATATGGAAATATCTACTGAACCGAAACTACGGAAATCAGCGTCTTACGCTCTATTCTTACCTGAACAAGTTACTTCATAGCGGCGTGCTTTCCGATATTGTAGGCTTCAACGTCATGAACAGGGTGATCAACAAAGAGGTCTTGCAATTGGTTGACGCCACATTTTGGAAGAGATCCGCTGATTGAACGGATGTTACGCTC
>CANQKI010000135.1 GCA_947624355.1 uncultured Clostridia bacterium
ATGAAATCCACATGATCCAGGCCGTCCAGGAGCTTTTGCGCATAGTCCGTGATTTTGAGCATCCACTGGTTCTTCACCTTGTGGATAACGGGGGAGCCGCAGCGCTCGCACACGCCGTCCACCACTTCCTCGTTGGCCAGCACGCACTTGCAGCTGGTGCACCAGTTGAGGGGCATTTCGGTCTTGTAGGCCAGGCCGTGCTTGTAGAGCTGGAGGAAAATCCACTGGGTCCACTTGTAATAATTGGGGTCGGTGGTGTTGACCTCCCGGGAATAATCGAAGGAAAAGCCGAGCTTTTGCAGCTGGGCCCGGAAATGCTCGATATTGTCGTGGGTCACCTTGGCGGGGTGGATATGATTTTTGATGGCATAGTTTTCGGTGGGCAGGCCGAAGGCGTCCCAGCCGATGCAGTGCAGCACGTTATAGCCCTCCATCCGGCGCTTGCGGGCCACCACGTCCAGAGCGGTATAGGGCCGGGGATGGCCCACATGCAGCCCCGCGCCCGAAGGATAGGGAAACTCGATCAGGCTGTAAAACTTGGGCTTGGAATGATCCTCCGACGCGGCGAAGGCATTTTCGTCCATCCAGATTTTTTGCCATTTGGGCTCGATCTCGGCGGGCACATAAGGGGGAACGGGCATGGAAAAAGCCTCCTTCAATTCCTTGAAATCAATATCCTATTATAAACAGAAAGGCGGATTTTGTAAAGGCCGCGGCGAAATTTCCCGGAAAAAGGCCGCTTTTCAAAATACGGATTTGCTGTTATAATGTTTAGGCGACCGGCCCGAAGGGCGGTCGGCCGGGTCGCCGGGCCGTGTATGCGAGCACGGCGACAAACATGATATAATATTTTTATCTTTCGGGAAGGAAATTTCCGGAAGAATCGTTGCATACCAGGGAGGGAACAATGATGACGGTCACGGAAGCGGCAAAGCAGATGTGCCTTGCCATTCAGGAAAGCCCGGAATACCGGGATTTTGCCGCCCGGAAGGAAGAAATCGGGGACGACGCGGCCATCATGGGCCTGATCCGGGAATACAAGCGGCTGCAGGCCGCGGTGCAGATGCGCATGCTGGCCGGGCAGATGCAGGCGGACGAGGACGCCCAGCGGTTCCAGCAGCTCAGCAGCCTGCTGTTTACCGATCAGCGTACGGCGGGCTATCTGATGGCCGAAATGCGGCTGCAGAAAATGATGTCGGACGTGTTTGAATCCCTCATGGCGGCCTCGGGCATGGAAATTCCCCTGCCCGGCCAATGATTTTTCAGGAGGCGCCTTTTGAAGAAGAGAAAGGACCCGCAGCCCCGGGATTACACCGAGGAATCGCTGCGTAAGGAACGGGAATACGGCCTGTACTGGTACAGCTGGCTGTGGCACATCCTGCGGCCCTTCGCCATGGCGTTGTGCGTGCTGGTGGTGGTGGCCGGGGTGGTGATGACGGGGTGGAACTGGGTGGACAGGCACTTTTTCGCCCCCGTGGCCGAAGGAGACGAAACTCCGGTGGCTTTTACCGTGGATTCGGGCAGCAGCCTGACCAAGGTGGCCAACAACCTGGAGGCCCAGGGCCTCATCCATAACCGCACCGTGTTCAAGTATTACGCCGATTTCCTGGGTTACGGCCAGAAGATTCAGGCGGGGGACTACACCATCACCAAGGCGATGGCCCTGCCCGAAATCGTGGAGCTGCTCACCACCGGCGACGGCAAGCCCATCACCCGGAATATCACCGTTATTCCGGGCTGGACCATCGAGGACATCGCCAATTACCTGACGCAGCAGAAGGTCGTTGCCTCGCCGGACGAATTTCTGTCCCTTTGCCGGTCGGGCCGTGATTTTTCCGCTTACTATTACATTGCCGACGTGCTGGCCACGGGTAATGCGTCCTCCCGGCTGTATGTGCTGGAGGGTTACCTGGCCCCGGATACCTATGAAATTTACACCGACGCCACGGCATCGGACATTATCAAAAAGCTCCTGTCCCAGACGGAGGCTGTGTTCAAAACGGAATATCACGACCGGGCGGACGAACTGGGCATGACCATGGATCAGGTGATTACCCTGGCTTCCATGATCGAAAAGGAAGCAAAAACCGCCGATTTTGCCAAGGTTTCCGCCGTGTTCCACAACCGCCTGGACGCGGGCATGACCCTGGGCAGCGACGTGACCGTGAAATACGCTTCGGGCGTCAGGCGCATGGCGCTTACCAACGAGGATCTTTCAATCAATTCCCCCTACAACACCTACCAGAACAAGGGCCTGCCCGTGGGGCCCATCTGCTCCCCGTCCGCGGCGGCCATTCAGGCGGCCCTGTATCCGGATGAGGAATTCGTGCGGGATCAGTACCTCTATTTCTGTTCGAAAGACCCCAATACGGGGGAACTGCATTTCAGCAGGACCCTGGAGGAGCACAACCTGGCCGTGAGCATTTACGCGCCCCTGTGGCAGGCCTACGATCAGGAGCAGGGGCTTTAAGGAGAACATACGAATGCTGCCTGAACTCTTGGCCCCGGCAGGGGGCATGGAGCAATTGCGGGCCGCCCTGCGCTTCGGGGCGGACGCGGTGTACGGGGGCCTGAAAAGCTTCGGCCTCCGGGCTTTCGCGGGGAATTTTGATTGGGATGACCTTTCGAAAGCCCTGGATGAAACCCACGCCGCGGGAAAGAAATTCTATCTGACCCTCAACATCCTGCCCTACGACGACGAGCTGGAGGGTTTCGTTTCCGCCGGGAAACGGGCCTTTGCAATGGGCGTTGACGCCGCTATCGTCAGCGACCTGGGGGCATTTTTGAAGCTCAGGCGGGAAGTGCCGGGGCTTCCTATTCACATCAGTACCCAGGCCAATACCCTGAATGCCGAGGCCGCCCGGTTTTACGCAGATATGGGGGCCAGGCGGGTGGTGCTGGCCCGGGAACTGTCCCTTCAAAGAATCGCGGACATGCGAAAAAAGCTGCCCGAAACCCTGGAGCTGGAGGCCTTCGTCCACGGGGCCATGTGCATGAGCTATTCGGGCCGCTGCATGCTCAGCGACCATCTGACCGGCCGGGGCGGCAACCGGGGCGCGTGCGCCCAGCCCTGCCGGTGGGAATACGCATTGGTGGAAAAGAAGCGGCCCGGGGAGTATATCCCCGTGACGGAGGACGAACGGGGCACGTACCTTCTTTCGGCCTATGACCTCAACATGATGGCGCATCTGCCCGAAATGATTGCCGCGGGGATTCAAAGTCTCAAGATCGAGGGCCGCATGAAAACGGAATACTACGTGGCCAACGTGGTGAGCGCCTACCGCCGGGCCCTGGATCTGCTGGCAGCGGGAGAGGACGCTTATCGCGCCGCCCTGCCTTCTTTGCTTTCCGAGCTGCAGAAGGCCAGCCACCGTGCCTCCAATACGGGCTTTTATTTCGGCCCGCCCGCGCCAGCCGCCGGGGCTGCCGGGTTCAGCCAGGACATGGAGTATGTGGCCAGGGTGGAGGATTGGCGGGACGGCATGGCGACGCTGCACCTCAAAAACCGCTTTTATGTGGGGGACACCCTGGAGCTTCTGTCCCCGGCGGGGGTGTTTCCCTTTCAGGTGGCGGATATTTACCTGCCGGACGCCGCCGCCCATGTGGACACCGTTTCCGTGGCCGGACAGCGGGTGGTCATTCCCCTGCCTCATCCCGCCGGAGCGGGAGACTTCCTCCGGGGCCCCAACCGAAACCATCTGTAAATTTTTCGGTATTTTTTGCAAAAGAGCGCTTGACAACGGGACGCGAATCTCCTATAATATCCTTTGCACACGCGCCATTAGCTCAGTTGGTAGAGCACCTGACTCTTAATCAGGGTGTCCCGGGTTCGAGTCCCTGATGGCGCACCAGAAGCGGCTGCCTGTTTGGCGGCCGTTTATTTTGGTATAATAATCGTGTTTGGAAGTTTTCGGGCTGCGGATGCAGGCACGGCAACAAACAAGGGGGCTTGTTTCATGAAAGTTACTTTTTTCGATACGAAGGAATACGACCGGAAAGCCTTTGAAAAATACCAGGGACGGGACGGCCTGGAACTGAAATTTTACGAAACCAGGCTGTGCGAGGATACCGCCGGGCTGGCCCGGGGGTCGGATGCGGTGTGCGTGTTCGTCAACGACGATGTGAACGCCGCCGTCATTGACCGGCTGCACGGCGATGGGGTGCGTCTCATCGCCCTGCGCTGCGCGGGCTACAACAATGTGGACCTGACCGCCGCCTATGGAAAAATCCATGTGGTTCGCGTGCCGGCCTATTCGCCTTATGCCGTGGCCGAGCACGCCATGGCGCTGCTTCTGTGTTCCGTCCGTCGGATCCATAAGGCCTACAACCGCACCCGGGATTTCAATTTCAGCCTGAACGGCCTCACGGGCTTTGATTTGCACGGGAAAACCGTGGGCGTTGTGGGCACGGGGAAGATCGGCCGGGCGTTCATTGATATTTGCCGGGGGTTCGGCATGCGCATCCTGGCTTATGACACCTTTCCCGCCGAACTGCCGGACGTACGGTACGTGGATCTGCCCACGCTGTTCCGGGAAAGCGACGTGATTTCCCTTCATTGCCCCCTGACCCCGGAAACCGTCCACATGATCGATAAAAACAGCATCGCCCGGATGAAAAAGGGCGTGGTGATTCTCAACACCTCCCGGGGCGCCCTCATCGATTCGGAGGATTTGCTGAACGGCATCAAGGAACGAAAAATCGGCGCGGCCTGCCTGGACGTGTACGAAGAGGAATCCGACCTGTTTTTTGAGGATTTTTCCGGCCATATCATGGACGACGATACCCTGGCAAGATTGATGACCATGCCCAACGTCCTGATCACTTCCCATCAGGCCTTCCTGACGGAGGAAGCCCTGTCCGGCATCGCCCAGACCACGGTGAAGAATATCCGGGATTTCTTTGAAAAAAACGAGATGGAAAACGAGGTCTGCTACCACTGCGGCCGGCTGGAGGACTGCCGGAAGAAACGGCAGAAGAATTGTTTCTAAAAAAGTGCTCCCGAACGGAGCACTTTTAAATCAATGGTATTATTCAATTTGTTCGTCGCTCTCTTCGCCGCCCAGCACGCGGATAATGGGCGTATCCGTGCGTTCCTGATAGCCCAGGACGGTTTGCAGGTTGACGTGCTCGATGCTGTGGAAAATGTTGCCGAAAACGGCGGGGGTCTCCGCCTCCAGGCGGGCCAGCAGCTCCTTGACCTGCTTCCGTTTGCCCCCGTCCTCGCTCTGCGTCACCTTGCAGGCGCAGCGGAGGGTTTCCAGCCCCATGAAGTCCCGCCAGGC
>CANQKI010000136.1 GCA_947624355.1 uncultured Clostridia bacterium
CTGCCGTATATGGCGGATGGGCCCCGTGCGATGTCAAGGTGTGAACCCTGTCAGGTCCGGAAGGAAGCAGCAGTAAGCACTGTCGGCGTGTGCTGCGGTCAAGTCTGTCCGCTGTATGCGGTATTTTTGCGCCAAAAAACGAAACGACGGACATTTTTCTGCCGTGCGCCTGTACATTTCTGTCCCGTTTTTCATATTGACATGGAAAAATCGGTCATGATAAAATGTTTTCGGTGAAAAATCCGGCATTCGGCCGGAATAGATGAAAGGAAGGAAAGCATATGAAAAAGATTCTGGCTCTCCTGCTGTCTGCGGCCATGCTGCTGAGCGTTGTTCCGGCCCTTGCCGAGGACGGCGTGTTCCAGGGCGAGGCGGACGGTTTCGGCGGCGTGATTACCGCTGAAGTGACCGTAAAGGACGGCAAAATCGTGGACTTGACCCTGACTGGCGAAAAGGAAACCCCCGCCATCGGCGGCGCGGCCCTTGATCCCATGAAGGAAGCGATTCTTGCTGCGGGTTCCGTGGACGGCGTGGACGTTGTCGCCGGCGCGACCTGGACCAGCAACGGCGTGCTGAACGCCGTCAAGGATGCCCTGGGCATTGCGGAGCCTGAGGCCGAGGTGGAAGAAAGCGCTCCCGTCTCCGCGGACGGCCTGCGCCACGGCCTGGGCATTGTGGTGACCCCGCGGCTGGGCCCGGGCAGCGACGATCAGGAAGTGCCCGTGTATTCCTTCAACGTGGTGGCCGCCTATGTGGTTTCGGACGCGGACGGCCGGATTGTCGACAGCGACGTCGATATCCTGGAAATCATCACGCCCAACCACGACGGGGCGGAGGACAACGTGTTCCCCGGCTGGCCCGGCTCGTCCTACAATAACGACAGCGACGGGGACGGCAAGGTGGACGGCGTTCTGGAGCAGACGGAAGAAACCTTCTCCTCCATGCTG
Organism: uncultured Clostridia bacterium; assembly: GCA_947624355.1. GTDB lineage: Bacteria > Bacillota > Clostridia > Christensenellales > Aristaeellaceae > RUG563. Next base: position 948 of record CANQKI010000136.1, read on the forward strand.
CCCGCGTTCCGCACCAAGCGGGATCTGGGCGACCTGTACAAGATGAGCAGCGGCACCTGGACGCAGGAAATGAACATTTTCGAGTCTTTCTTCCAGGGAAAGACCGCGGAAGAGCTCAAGACCTTCTTCGACCGGCAGACGGCGGCGAACGGCCGCGTGATCCGGGAGGGCGCCACGAAGGAAGAAGACCTGGCCAAGTGGAACGCGCTGACGGACGAAGAAAAGGCCAATGTGGACGCGCTGACTGGGGCGACCATGTCCCTGTCCGACGCCCACGGGGACATCCTGGGCGCGGTGCTCAAGGCCCTGGAGCATCAGGAAGCGTTCGGCGCGGAGGAGATTGCCGATCTGGGCCTGGGCGTGGTGGTGACGCCGCGGCTGGGCCCGGGCAGCGACGATCAGGAAGTGCCCGTGTATTCCTTCAACGTGGTGGTTGCCGGCGCGCTGCTGGATGCGGAAGGCAAGATTGCCGCTTCCAAGGCGGACATCCTGGAAATCATCACGCCCAACCACGACGGGGCGGAGGACAACGTGTTCCCCGGCTGGCCTGGCTCGTCCTACAATAACGACAGCGACGGGGACGGCAAGGTGGACGGCGTTCTGGAACAGACGGAAGAAACCTTCTCTTCCATGCTGCCCGCGTTCCGCACCAAGCGGGATCTGGGCGACCTGTACAAGATGAACAGCGGCACCTGGACGCAGGAAATGAACATCTTCGAGTCCTTCTTCCAGGGGAAGACCGCGGAAGAGCTCAAGACCTTCTTCGACCGGCAGACGGCGGCGAACGGCCGCGTGATCCGGGAAGGGGCCACGAATGAAGAAGACCTGGCCAAGTGGAACGCGCTGACGGATGAAGAAAAGGCCAATGTGGACGCGCTGACCGGGGCGACCATGTCCCTGTCCGACGCCCACGGGGATATCCTGGGCGCGGTGCTCAAGGCCATTGAGAAAGCTGCTCCCGTTAAGTAAAATCGTAAATCCATGAAAAAGGCGGCCGCCGCGGCGCATACAAAGGGTTGCGGCGGCCGTTTTTCGCTGTATCCGGATCCGGAAAACAAAAATTGGAAGAAAAATTTTCCTGGCATTTCGATTCATCTTGCAACATTCGCCGATATTTGATACAATATGCAGGGAAACCGGATCGTATATGTACAGCATGGGGGAAATACCCGGCGATCCGGAACGATTCGTTGAAACCGCAGGAAGGGAGGCGTTTTTAATCAAAAAAACTGTCTTTCTTTTTGCAATTCTTTTCTGTCTGCTTTTATGCCCCTTTGGCCGGGCGGAAGAAAAATACAGCAAAAACTATTTCGGCGCGTTTGACACCGTGGTGCAGCTGATCGGTTATACGGACGGTCAGGAAACCTTCGACCGGGCGGCGGACGCCCTGATGGCCCGGCTTCTGGAATATCACGAGGCCTTTGACGGCTATCATTCCTACCCCGAGGTGCATAACGTATGGTATCTCAACCGTTACGCGGGGCAGGGGCCGGTGGAGGTGCCGGACTGCCTGTTCGATCTGCTTTCCTGGTGCAAGGAGGTATCGGCGCAGGTCCCATCCAAGGTGAATATCGCCATGGGCAGCGTATTGTCCCTTTGGCATGAGGAGCGGGAGCGGGGACTGGAAGACCCGTCCTCCGCCAAACTTCCCGACCGGGCGGCCCTGGAAGAGGCGGCGCGGCATACGGATTTTGACGACGTGATTCTGGACCCCGAAAACCGGACGGTGTTCTTCGCCGATCCCGAACTGAAACTGGATCTGGGGGCCGTGGCAAAGGGCTGGGCCGCCGATCAGGCGCAGAAAGATCTCATGGAAACCATGCCCTCCTTCCTGGTCAGCCTGGGGGGCAATGTGTACGCGGGAGACGCCCCGGCGGACGGGCGGAAGCACTGGGGCGTCAGCATTCAGAACCCGGAGGGTACCGTGCTTTCCGCCCTTCAAACGGATTACCTGGACGTACTGTACGTGGATCACATGTCCGTGGTCACCAGTGGGGATTACCAGCGGTTTTACACGGTGGACGGCGAAAACTACTGCCACATCATTGACCCGGATACCCTGATGCCCGCCCAAAACATGCGGGCCGTCACCGTGCTTTGCGAAAGCTCGGGCCTGGCCGATTACCTGAGCACAGCCCTGTTTCTGCTTCCCATTGACGAGGGAACGGCCCTTGTGGAATCCCTGCCCGGGGTGGAAGCGCTGTTCTGCGCCATGGACGGCACGGTCACCATGACGGAGGGAATGGCGGCGGTGGCCCGCTCCCACGGCGCGACCTCCGGCGATTAAGGAGAAATGTATGTTTAAACGAAGGGATATTCTCCTGGGCCTTGGCATCCTGCTGGCGGCCGGCCTCGTGTTTCTCCTGACCCGCATTCCCATTCTGAACCGGAAGCCGAAGAACCTGGTGCGGATTTACGTAAACGGCCAACTGTACGCAGAGGAAGCCCTGGGCAAAGAGCGGGACGTGACCGTTTCCCAGCCCGGCGGCGCGGAAAACGTGGTGCACCTGACGGAAAACGGTTTCTATATGGCCCGCTCCACCTGCATGAACCAGCTCTGCGTTTATCAGGGGGACGTGACGGAGGAAAACTATGCTGCCCGCTTCCTGGGCACTCATGTGCTTTGCCTGCCCAACCGGGTGGATGTAGAACTGGTGCTGGAAGCAAACGCCGCCGACCCGGACGCGCCGGATATCTGACCCAAAGGAGCATGAGCCCATGAAGACCAGAACCCTCACCCATCTCGCCATGCTGACGGCTATTATGCTGGTGCTGGGGCTGGTGGAGCGGCAGTTTGTGCTGGTGCCCGGGGTGCCGGGCATCAAGCCGGGGCTTTCCAACATCGTGCTGATGTACGCCCTGTGCCTGCTGGGAGCGAAGGAAGCCTGGATGCTCATGGGGCTCAAGGTGGTACTCGGCGGCCTTTTGTACGCCGGGGTGTCGGGCATGCTGTACGGCCTGGCGGGCGGGGTGCTGAGCCTGCTGGTCATGATGCTGCTCTGCCGCCTGCATTTTTCCCTGACGGGGGTCAGCATGGCGGGGGCGGCGGCCCACGCGGGGGGCCAGGTGCTCATGTCCCGGGCGCTGATGGGCTCCTGGGCGGCGGCTGCGCAGCTGCCGATATTGCTGGTGGCGGCGCTGATTACCGGGCTTATCAACGGCGTGACGGCCACGCTGGTGTGCCGGGCCCTGAAAAAACAGAAAACCTAAGGAAATTTTCATCATTTATTATTTCTCATTAGGGGAGGGATCGACCTTTGAAGAAACAGTTGCCTGCCTGGACGGTGCTTTTGGTCATTACCCTGATTGCCGGTCTGGCGCTGGGGGCGACCTACACCGTCACCAAGGATACTATTGCGGACCAGGCAGCCGCTGCCGCCGCAAACGCGCGGCAAAGCGCCCTGCCCACGGCGGACGCCTTTGAAGCCGTGACGCTGGAGGAAGGCAGCGGCCTGGACTGGCTCTACCGCGGCGACAAGGACGGAGAGGCGGTGGGCTATGTGGGCCAGATCACCGTGCAGGGTTTCGGCGGCCCGGTGGAAGTGATCGCTGGCCTGGATAACGAGCTGACGGTCACGGGCATTTCGGTGGGGGGCTCGGACTTCTCCGAAACGGCGGGCCTGGGCGCGAAATCCAAGGAACCCGCGTTCCAGACGCAGTTTGCCGGCAAGGGGACGCCCCTCAGCGTCATCAAGGCCGGGGGCACGCCGGGGGATAACACCATCGACGCCATCACCTCGGCCACCATCACATCCAGCGCCGTGACGAACGGCGTCAATAAGATTGCCTCCTTCCTGGAGCCAGTTCTGTTCCCCGAAGGCCGGGCGGGGGCCGTTACCATGCCCGAAAAGCCCGAAGGGGCCCAGGTGTACGGCGCGTCGGCCCAGGGCTTCGGCGGCCCGGTGTGGGTGGACGTGTGCTTTGACGGAAACGGCGCCATTACTTACCTGTCCGTGGGCAACGATGAATTTGCCGAAACGGACGGCATCGGCAGCCGCACGAAGGAGCCCGCCTTCCAGATTCAGTTTATCGGCAAAACCGCCCCCGTGGCCGAGGGTGATATTGACCTGCTGGCCGGGGCTACCATTTCTTCCCGCGCCGTCATCAGCGCCATCAACAAGGCGTATGACCAGGCCAGCGGCGCGCCCGCAGCGACGGAAGCGCCTGCGCTCGCCCTGCCCGCCGTCGACCCGGCGACCGCCGTGGGCGCATCGGCCCAGGGCTGCATAGGGCCGGTGTGGGTGGACGTGAACTTTGACGAAGACGGCAAGATCACGGCCCTGTCCGT
>CANQKI010000137.1 GCA_947624355.1 uncultured Clostridia bacterium
CATGACGATATGCTCTGGGGAATTCAGAAATTCTTCCCGGTATTTGACGCCAGGGAAGCGGAAGTTGTCCGCTTTGTAAAGCGGGATGGGCGCTGGCAAAGCAGCGTTGCAGCAAACGTTCCGTACGCGCATCGCATTGCGCTGTATGAGTTTTCCGGTGAGGAACATCTGCTCGTTTGTCAGCTCTGCGGCGACAAGGCATTTCAGAACGATTGGTCGGTATCTGGCGGCGTATATACAGGAAAAATTGACGCAGAAACAGGCACGGCCGTACTGCGGCCGGTTTTGCGTGGACTGCATAAAAACCACGGCTTGACGGATTGCCGCGAGGCGGGCTATTTTCTTGTTTCCTGCGCGGAAGGCGTGTTTCGCCTGTGGATTGACAGAGAGGAGCCTCAAATTGAGCGGCTTCTTGACCGTGAATCCAGCGAAGCGGTGCTGTTTGATCTTGACGGTGATGGAAGGAAAGAATTAATCACGGTAAACGGTTTTCACGGCAATCAGATCAATATCTGGTCCCCTGCGCCGCAATTCCGGCATATGTGCAGCATTCCTGCGAATTTCTGTCATGTGCTGCTTGTTGAAACGATAGGGGGAAAGCCGGCGCTTATTTCGGCCAATCGCGGCGGCGGGAAGGAAATATGTCTGCATATGCCGTTCAAATCCCACGGCGAATTGCAGTTTGATACGCATCTGATTGACGCAGGAGTCGGCGCCACGCAAATATGCGCACTGAGGCAAGGCGGAGCTTTGCGGCTGTTCAGCGCCAATCATGATCGGGACGAGCTGGCGGTGTATACGATTGCATGAGGGCGGCGAAGCCTACCGTGCGATATGGATATTGTCCCGGGTGCGGTTCCGGAGGGCTTCGACGGGATGCGGCGCAATTTCAAACCGGTCGTCGCAACCCTGCTTTTCAATTATTTTCTGAACGACCCGATGGGAGGGCGCATCGTTCCCGTCCCCGCAGACTCTTTTTTGATATCGGAAAAAATCCGCGCCCGGGGCCAGAGCAGCCACGGGAACGTATTCCGCGCGCTTGGCCGTTTCGCCCAGAGCTTCCAGGGTGTCGCGCACGTACCCTTTGCTTTGCCCCAGGGTCAGAGGCGGGGGAAAGGCGGGCAGTTCGTCTCCGCCGGTCATTTCCCACAGCTTCCGTACCCGGCTGCAGGCGCGGTTCCGCTCGGCTTCCCAAAACATCTTCAGGTCGGGCCGCGTTTCCGTTTCTGCCCTGGAAAAGAAAAGGTAGGCGCAGGCGTACTGGGCCGCAAGCGCCCGGCGCAATGGCGGCATAACGGGAAGGAGACCGAGAAAACGGGCGGCGTGGCCCTGGGCGACGCAGGCGATCTCGCCAAAGAGCGCCCGGGCGTCCGGATCGGAAATCAGGGCGGGAGCGAACAGACAGAAGGCCTGCTGAATGTTCAGCGCGGCCAAAAGGACATGCAGTGCCAGGATTTCGGTTTCATTCGCCGCTTTCAGGGGCGCGGCGGTATCGTCGTAAGGGTGACGGTGGCAGGCAATCAGCGGGCGGCCGGGCATGATTTCGGCCTGGCAGGCCAGCAATTCCTGCCCCGACGACCCGCCCAGCAGCACGGAAAGATTGCTCAGGCGATAGAGTTCATCCAGAAATTCGGGAATCATAAAATGCAGCGCCCGGCGCACGGGGCCGTCCTCCAGGCGCATGGCGAAGGCGGCGGCGGTTTCCAGCAGAAGACAGGCGTGGAGCATGGCGCTTTCGGGCACGCCGTATTCCCTCTGCAATCGGGCGATCCGCACTTCGGTGCACCGGTCCAGCCGCTGCAGGAGGGCCAGCTGCCTGCGCGCGTCCGCCCCGGCGGCAGGCAGGGCGGCGCTTTTTGTTTCCAGCCCATGCCGGCAGGCGCCCGTCAGCAGCCAAAGAAAGGCCTGGTCCGGAGGCGATTCCGGGCCCGGCGTGGTGTCATACAGGCTTTTCAGGGAAATAATGCCCTCTTCCAGGGGCAGGGGCGGACAATCAAACGGATGCATGGCTGATCCCTCCGGCCCCACCAGTTTTCCCGGAACGAAAAAGAATTATCATACGTCACGCAGCCCCTGTTTTCCGCATAAATAAAAAAGGGGATGACCCCAGAAAAGGAGGCAGCGCAGTATGAAACAGGAAAACGGCGGCAATTCGCCCTTTTCGGCCCTCAGCTACAAGGAGCAGCAGGACCGCTGGATGGAGTGGCGCTCCCAGCAATTGGATTTTCGGAACGCCGCGCCCGTTCAGCAGCCGCCCCGGGAAATGCGCCGGGATGAAAAAACTGATCCGCCTCCCGTCCGTTTGCCCATGATGCAGGAAATCGTGGCGCAGAACAGGCGGCGGGAATTGGATCAGGTGCTGGCCAGGCACGATATGGCCCGGAAACAGGCGGGAGTTTTTCTTCCTACATCCAGAAATGTCTGATGATTCCGATGATGAGCAGGTGGACGGGGTACGCGGCGTAACCCGCCCATTTGGGCATCCGAAGCCGCGAATGCGTGCGGATCAACATCAGCGGCAGGGCCAGCACGGCGAAAAACTGCACGCGGGTGACGGCGGAAATCAGGGACGCGCTGTCAAAAAGGAAGGGCACGGAGCGGGGAAGCGGGATGCCGAAAAGCCGGGTGACGGCGAAAGTCCCCTGGCCCCAGAACAGGCAGTAGGCAATCATCACGGCGGCAATCCCCGGCCGGCTGCGCCGCGCCATATACATGAGCAGAATCAGCAGCACGCCCTTCCAGCCGTAATCCATGTCCACAGCCAGGGACAAAAGGATGGCCAGAATCGGGGCCCAGATGTGGCTTCCGTACCATTTTTCCCGGATGCCGGACGCGCCCAATACCCCCAGCAGCAGCGTGGCGAAAACGTTGAGCTCCAGGGCGGAATGATTCAGGGCGAACATGTAGCAGGGCTGGGCCACGGCCCCCACCAGCAGCAGCCGCAGGGCGTACAGGAGCGGGTTCCGCGTGTAGCTGACCCCCACCACGGCGCACCAGATATACAGGGGAAAGGCGATGCGCCCCAGCACCCGCATATCGGTATACTGGGGCAGCAGCGCAGCCCCCACATGATCGATGATCATGAAAAAGAGGGCGATCCATTTGAGCAGGGACGTATCCTCATTGCCTGCCGTGCGCGGGGTACGAGGCAGAGCGTCCTGAGCGATTGCCGCGGTCATGGGAAACAACACCTCGGTTTCATCTGTACATTTTCCGGTCACCGCCATTTTTGGCGGCGGTCCAGCTTGGCAAAAAACAGTATCATAACCTGGGGGATGTATGAAGGGGCTGCAGCCCCTTCATTTTTAATCCGCAGAACCGGCTTTGCCGGTTCGAGGAGAAGTCAGAATGACTTCTACCTCTATCATTTTCTGGCCGTGCGGCAAAGCCGCACAAGAAAATGATGAGAACGATGCAAGAACGCGAAAGCGTTCTTGCATCGCACTTACAAGAGGGTGATTTCCAGGGCCTCCCGTTTCATGTGCGTCGCGGAGGAAGGCACGGGCCCGTCGTCGTATTCCGCTTCCCCGGACTGGTTGTCGTATGGGTCGCGGCGGAGAAAGCGGGTGGGCACATAGAAATCGTGCTGATATTCCGAATTGGCGGGCAGGCGGTAGGGGTCCAGGTTGCCAAAATAGAAATTCCAGCGGTCCGTGTGGCCCATGCGGTATGCCGCGCCGCCGAAGGAGGGATCGACGAACAGCCAGCCATAGGGGGCCACGTAAAACTGGGCCCAGTCATGGCTGCCCACGTCCAGAGGGCTCACCTCCATGCCGGCCTGCCACCGGGCGGGCACCCCCGCGATGCGGCACAGGGTGATGAACAGCAGGGCCTGCACCCCGCAGTCCCCCTTTAAAGAAGTGGCAATGTACTCGGGTACCATGGGCATGGTGAAGTAGTTGCGCATGTAGGAATAGATGGTTTTGGTGGTGATGAAATCGTAAATCTTCCGGGCCTTGCGCAGCGGGTTTTCTTCCGTGCCCACGATTTCCTTTGTCAGGGCGCACAGGTAGGGAGTGAAGCGGATATGAGGCTCGTATTCCTCGGTATAGAAAGTGGGCTGCTGGGGAAGAACCTTGGCGGGATCGGGGTCCGCGTACCGCATATGGGTTTCATAGGAAAATTCCACGGAAAAAGGCTTGTCAGGCACGGCGTGGAAGCAGACCGTCCGCTGGGGATAATCGGCGGGGGCGACGACGGCGTCCGGATGGCTGAGGGACAAAAGCTTAAAATTCCGCACCTGGGCGTATTCGATGGGCAGGGGCAGATGGGCCGTCACGGCCTGCCCTTCCCGCCCGGCGACAGGATCGACGCGCATTTCAAGGCGCATATGGAACCGGGCCGCCAATTTGCCTTCTTCCTTCATGCGGGCGATGATGCCGTTCAGCATGTCGGCGTTCTTCCGCTTATAGGCAAGGCGTTTTTCGTCCTTCACCCGGCTTTCGTACTGAGGCCGGGTCTTGATGAGGTTGGAAAGAAAATTGTCCTTGTAGCGCACTTCGCCCATGATATAGGCCCATTCCACCGCGTCCTGATCCCGCAGGGCCTCCAGTTCGCTTTCCTGAAAATCCGCCCCCAGTGCGTCCCGCAGCTGCCGCAGCGCTTCCTGCTGGGAATAGGGGTATTCCTCCGGCCAGCGGGCGCAGATTTCCTTTTCCATGATCAGCCGCTCCCGCAGGGCATGGGGCAGGTCCGGGTTCTGCAGCTTCAGATCGATCACCCGGTTCAGCCTTTCAAAATCGCCGAAATACTTGAGCTTCTGCACGTCCTCCGGCAGGGGAACGGATAAATATCGAAGATCCGGAACCATGACAATCCTTCCTTTTCTTTGGAAATACACAGATTATTTCTGCCGAAACAGAAAAATCCCTGCAAAACGGGGAAAATTTAGCGGGATGTGTTGACAAACCGGCAGAATTTGGGTACAATAATTCTGTCCGCGGGTGTAGTTCAATGGCAGAACTTCAGCTTCCCAAGCTGACCACGTGGGTTCGATTCCCATCACCCGCTCCATCATCATGCCCGCGTTTCCAACGGTGCGCGGCGTGAAGAAGCCACCGGCACGGGTGCCGGCTTTCCCAAGGTTCGCCTGGCAGTAAGCCCGGCACCACTACGTGAATTGGAAACAGGAGGTTGATTCCCATGGCAAAGGAAAAATTTGAGCGCACAAAGCCGCATGTGAACATCGGGACGATCGGACATGTGGACCACGG
>CANQKI010000138.1 GCA_947624355.1 uncultured Clostridia bacterium
GTCCTTACACGCCCCGGCACAACGGCAAGGTCGAGCGCAGCCACCGGGAAGACCAGAAACGTTTCTATAATACCCACCGTTTCTTCTCCCTCGCCGACTTTGGTGAGCAGCTCGCTGCTCACCAATACTACGCCAACTCCCTCCCCTCCAGACCACTTGGCTGGTTATCTCCGCGTTCTTTCCTCCGCAATTACTTTACTGTCCTATTTGTTTGACAAACTTACATTAGTATTCTTCTCATTTTTTGTAAAATTTCGTTTCAAATGCAAAACAGTGCAGAGAGGAATAGCATACACACCGTCTATATTGTTTGACAGGAACTGCCATGCTTTCCAACGGAAAAAAAGTCAGTATATAGGTGAAAAAAAGACGCGTCTTCTTTTCCTCTCTCGCGGATTCTTGTGGAAGCAGATTATTGAACTTTTTTCCGTTTTTTCTAATTCCTTTTTTTCGATTTGAACACGAAGTTTCACCACCTGATCAAAATCCGTGTATGTTTCCGTGCACCTATAATTTCGCGTGATCTGATGATAATAGTATTCTTTTCCTTTGATTCTTTTACCAATGTTGCTGGGAAGGAGCAACGCGACCTCTCGTTCCGATTCGTGGATGCGTTCTGTGATTTCAATTTTCCCCAGGCGAATGCCTCTACAGTCTGTTTAATTCGATTATCTCCTTGCCGAGCGAAAGTAACAAGGATATAACTGTAATAATGGGCTTATTGTATGAAGGACTGCAACCTTATTTGACCATCGAAGCAGAGAAGAATACATATAATACATTATATAAGAGCAGTAATTTCTAATTTATGCAAAGTTACATAAACAATATGCATGAACATTCGCCAAAAACACCCTGACTTCTTCATCGTGCCCAAAGTACCATTATTTCTGCCATTAACCCGATAGATGACTTGGGATGGATTAGGGCAGCTTGTATAACGCAGCAACAAAAGCGGCCATATCGAACAGGATAGTAACTGATGGGACACTTCTTGGCCGGCTCATCACTCCCACCCATGCCATCTGATTCCGTACCTTCAATTTCTCAATCACGTTGTTCTGTTTCGTTAGTTGGTTCATGATGATTTCCAGCCGGGAATATGCTGCCGCTTAGGTTTCCAGAAGATGTTCCAGGTTCAGGAATACGCTATCGTTCCTGCGTCCGCTGCCGTTTTCTCGACCAACTATCCCACGGATGAATCAAGGGGTGCGATAGGGTATTCAGATGGATGAATCGTTGGATATTGTGGAGATTTTCGTCCGCATTTTTCGGCTACTGCCCTGCGGGCTTTCTTCCTATCTAACTTCTGGCCAAGTTGGCCCAAAGTTAAATCATATCATTGCTGAAAAGCTGCTCTGCTCCTGCCGGGTGGTACAGCGGCAACTCCATGCATACGGATGATTTGCTGCCGAAATACCGGCCATACTCAAAATGTGCGTGAAACGCCTACTATTCGCTCATGAAATGTGCAATTTCAGTTTATATTCGCTCATGTTTTGTGCATAATAGCGGTGTAGGAATCTTTCAAGAGGCGTGTACAGATGTATCTGAAATGAAAATTCGATGCGTTATTAAAAGAGTAGAAAGCGTCTGTCAGAATGAATAAGGTCAATGTCGCTCTTTCGATGCTTGATATGGAAGCCGTTCCCGGGTGGAAAGAAAAAAATATTTTGAAATGGCATTTTTGTGTCACCAGTGGTGTCACAAATTCGTCATCCTTGTAGGTCTCATAGAATTGCTTCATTCGATAGAGTCCGCGGCGGTTGAAGCCTTTGATGCTGGGATATGGTACTTTTCATACGGCATCAAGCTGTCAAAAAACAACATCGGGCACGAAGGCAGCATTTACACCTTTCCTTATTTCTGCGCGTTCCTTTTGAAGCGATTCATGGCGGATTTTCACGCTGAGGAAGAAACGGAATGACTTGAGAAGTATTTGCAATGCGTTCCGGGCCGGAGCTCCGTTTCAGCCGGGAACTTGAGCAAGGGAAATTGTCAATAACAAGCTGATTTACAGTTAAAACAAAGCAGCGGCAGGGAAAAATCTCTGCCGCCTTTTTGCAGATTATCAAAAAGGCAGTTCATCGGAATAATCAGCGACATCTTCGTTGTTTAACCCTAAAACATTTTTAGCGCGACACAATAGGTGATCATAGGTCAGAATTGAGAGTTGGTTATATGCTGAATTCAAAATGCGATACGCTTCTCGTTGTTCATCATTCCAGTTGTTAGAACGCCCAAACACTAAGATGCAACGCGGTTTAACCACTTTGCTCTGCGTGCGTTCAATAAATTTTTGACTGTTTGCTTCGCGTTCGATTTCGTAAATATAGTTCAAACATTGCGTGATTGCTTTTGTAAGATCAGATGATGGAACATAGTTGTTGTGATCCTTTGCGGCCGACCAAAATGGTAATCCATTTGGTTTTTTAATTTCCACCAGATCAATAAAACTATCAAATGCGCGCATTATGTAATCGGCGATATTTTCCGTGTCAATCTGCCTTTCATTAATTATCTGTGCGAAATCAGAACCAAGCACCCACTTGTTATCTGTGAACCATTTTTGCCAATAACTTTCGGGCAAATCTTCACACAACTTCGTTTCAAACTCTGAAAGAGCATCCCGCTTTTTGATTGATGCCGCAGCAATAAATACATTATCTGATAATATACCATTTTCTATTAACAGATTGGCAGTATCGGCCTGTCCGTCGACAAGCTTCTTGAATTCACTTATCAAAGTAGCGTTACTGCCGTTGACATTGATGTATTCACCAGAACCAAGATTTACGGGAGCATAGTTCTCTGATATGTATTTTATCAAAGCATTTAACTCATCATTATCAAGAGTAAGTTCACTCTTGGGTTTGCCGTTAGCAGGCTCGCCTTGCAGATAATTATACCTTCCGATTTTTAGCGATATATCAGACGTATCAGGATGGTCGTGGGGTATCTTCATAAGTATTGCCTGAGAATATACCCGCTGCTTTGATTTCAATGTACATGGCTTGGCGTAATCGACACCTTTTTGAGATTTTTTAACTTCGCTCAAAACTCTTTCACCTCAGATTCTGTCTCCATACGGTAGAGATTTCATATATTCCATAAAGAGCCAATCAGGTTCTTACAATGGTGGATTTCATGCTTTCAAGTACCTATTTTCGCCCATACGAGTAACGTTTTTTTCTTGACGAAGCACGGCTCAAATAAACAATGCAATATACTTGTGATATTGCTTGTTAGATATGCTCTACCAACCGTTGAAATCATATCTGCTCTAATCATTTTTCATTCCTCCGCTAAGTTTCCATTTTCCATTCAGTACAGACCAATTATCTGAGTATTTTTCAGCTTGTACGGCTATAGTGAACGGCTCTGTGAGGAACTCCTGTATTGCCCTCAGCACAATATCGAAATCTTCTGTCTTCGCATCAATCTTCCGGCAGAAGGCTTTCCATTTTTTCTGCATTTCTGCGTCGCTGCCAAAATTCATCACCTGCTCAAACTGTTCTACTGTAAAGGCGTGGCCACGGTTTTCAAAGGTCTTTCTAAGCGCTTCAGTGAGCGTTGCTCCGTCGAAATCAAATTTTTGTGCCAGGTAATAAATGTCATAGTAATCTTTCATTCGGCTGGAGAACTCCATCAAACTCAGGATCGCGTCGAGCTTTTCGGCAATCGTCGTTTCCAGCGAATAAGTATTGACGATCGGCGCATCAAAATCTTCAAGCTGCGTCGGAATCTTCCTCTTTTCCTGTTTCGGGACGATAACGTCACCGACGCCGAAGTCGATGCCGAACGGCGTTCTGGTATTTTTAATCCGGGCAATCATTGACGCGCCGATTCCGGCGTACTTTTTAGCGACTGCAATGGGCGCTACATCCTTGATTTCAAAGGAAATAAAATCATTGCCCGTTTCGGTTGCGATGATTTTTTCCAGCACCGCTTCAGTTGTTCCGGCGTGTTGGGTATCTTTCGGAGCAAAAAATCCACATCCACGGTCACACGGCTGTCAAAATCGGTAAGGGAATAGATGAACAGCCCACCTTTTAGAATCAGGTTTTCTGCATATTTGGATTTCTCCAGTCGTCGGAGAAATTCTTCTTGGCAGAAAAGCTGCAGACAAAGCTGATAGCTCCTGCCGCTTTCCTTCGCCTTGTTTTTCAGCCGTGTCAATACGGACGCTGCAAGATCAGCCACCCAGCAGCACCTCCATCACATTCATTACTTTTGTGTACAGCTTCATATTTTTTGCATACCGTGAAAGATTTGCGAGATTCTTTCTGTCATCTGCGGTATAGGCGTTCAGCGCCTTATTGAAGGTTTCGTTATCGAGTTTTGTTCGATATTTGAAACAGTCGCAAATGGTGCGTTCCCGGTCATATACAGGAAGTTCGATGCCATTGAAGAAACCGGTCGTTTCACCCAGATGGTACATTTCATTTTGAACGTAATATGCCTTTACAGGCAGTTCTTCCCGTATAGCTTTGACCGTTCTGGAATAGGAGCGGGGAACAGAAATTGTCCATTCACGGGGAGCAAAATCGTTGTATCCATAATAGAACAGAGCGGACTCCACGCAAATGATACCCTTTGTGAGCAGTTTGGAAAGCAGATATTCCTCTTTGGGTTCGTTAAGATTGGGGAGTTTGTAATGCCCATATTTGACACGTTCAATATATCCTTGCTTACAGAGGGAAAAAACGGTATGTTCCTTTAGCCCTGCTGCTATAAAATCGGATGTTTTAGCGATTGCACCTACGGTATCAAAGACATCTTTTATAAGTTCGAGCTTATCCATGTGATCACCAACTTTCAACACGCAAATTTTGTATTATGCGTGTTTACATTATAACTGAATCCTTCAATATAATCAATAGGCTTAGCATATTTTTTCAAAAATCAAATTTTATTAACCTCATGTAAAGATACTTGACGTAAATGCCAATATGTGGTATTATCTTTTGTGTGGAGGTGATTTTTATGGATGAACCAATCCGGCTGCAACGCCATCTTCCTCTGTTCCGGGCCTGCGCGGGCTGGACAGCGAAAGATCTTGCAGAAAAGCTTGAAGTGTCAAGGCAGTCTGTCAGCGCTTGGGAAAACTA
>CANQKI010000139.1 GCA_947624355.1 uncultured Clostridia bacterium
AAACATTGCGTGAAATGCACCGGCCTTCGTTGCCTTTTTATCAAAAATGAATTATAATGGAATCGTATTTTTTGATTCAGCCGATTTCGGGAGGAACCCCATGTTTGCCGTCGCGTATTTATTGCTTTTCCTGCTCTGCGGCACGGGCATCGTTTTCCAGCTGCTGCCCCGGGTGCGGTTCGTGGCCCGGGTGTGGCTGGGGCTATGCCTGGGGCTGATGCTGATGATGTTTCTGCCCGCCCTGTGCGCGTTTCTCTGGGATTTTTCTTTGACCGCCCACCTGGCGGCGATCGTGCTGCTGGCGGTGCTGTGCGGACTGAGCTATGCCGCCCGGGACAAACGCGCGCCCCTGCCTTTTTCGGAAAAGGACCGGGACATGTGCCGCCTGCTGCTGTTCATTGCCCTGCCCCTGACGATTCTTGGGGGTTATCTGCAGTACACCCATGTGCTGCGCCCGGCGGCGGACGGTTCCCTCCACGTAGGGCAAAGCACCTACGGCGATTTGCCCCTGCACCTGGGCATCGTTTCCAGCCTGCGGAACGCCGCCTTTCCCCCGGATTATTCCATCCTGCCGGGCAACCTGCTTTCCTATCCCTTCCTGGCCGACAGCCTGTCCACCACCTTCATGCTGATGGGCTTTTCCCTGCGCTGGGCGGTCATTTTCCCCGGCACGCTCATGATGGCCCTTACCTTTGCGGGATACGTAATCCTTTGCTGCCGGATGCTGGAAAAGAAGGGTACGGCGGCCCTAGCGGCGCTGTTTTTCTTCATCAACGGCGGCCTGGGCTTCCTGTACATCGTGGACATGCAGGGGGCGCGGCTTGGCGCGGCGGACAGCAACGAGCTGCAGAGCGTGACCGGCCTTTGGAACCGGATCAAGCTGATTCTGAACGGCTGGTACCAGACCCCGGCCAACCACGCGGAATTCGGCACCTACAACCTGCGGTGGAGCAACGTCATCGTGGATATGATGCTGCCCCAGCGCACGACGCTGGGAGGCTGGGCGGAGGTGCTGCCCTGTATTTATCTGCTTTATGACGCCCTGCGCCCCGAAAGCACCCTGCCCCCCGGCGTGACGCTGTACCGGACGGCGGATGGCCCGGCGGCCGTGTATACCCGGCGGAAGATCCACCCCCGGCAGATGGCGCTGCTGGGTCTGTGGGCCGGGATGCTGCCCATGGTGAACACCCACTGCTTCCTGGCCCTGGGCCTTATGAGCGCGGGGTGGCTCATATGGGATCTGTGCCACGCCAAAGGGCATACGCTTCCCGCCTTGGCATCCTGGGCCATTTACGGCGGACTGGCCGTATTGGTCGCCCTGCCCCAGCTTTTCACCTGGACGTTCCACCAGGCCGTGGGCAACGAACATTTCCTGCAGTTCCGCTTCAACTGGGTGAACAATGCAAACGGAACTCTGCGGGACGGCTATTTCTGGTTCTATATCAAGAACATCGGCCTGCCCTTCCTGCTGATTCTGCTGGCCCTGCTGGAAAAAAACAAAAAGCGGCGGTTCCTGGCCAGCGGCGCGTTCGTGATTTTCGTGCTGGCGGAGTTTATTCAGTTCCAGCCCAACGAATACGACAACAACAAGCTGTTTTACATCTGGTACATGCTCTGCGCCATGATCGCCGCCGATTACGCCGTGCAGCTCCTGGCCCGGCTGAAGGGGCTGCGGGCCCGGCCCGTCATCGCCGTGCTGTGCGCCGTGGGCTGCTTTGCCACCGGCGCCTTGAGCATCGCCCGGGAGTGCGTGGGCGATTACCAGATGTTTTCCGCATCCGAGGTGGCCGCCGCGGAATTTGTGGAGGAAAACACCCCGGAGCACGCCACCTTCCTCACCTGGAATTCCCACATCAAGTTCCCCTCCGCCCTGGCGGGACGCAATATCGTGTGCGGCCCGGACACATGGCTTTACTACCACGGCTTTGACACCTCGGGCCGCCGCGCCGACATCCGCAATTTCTATGCCGACCCTGAGGGCAATCTGGATATTCTTGAAAAATACGATGTGGATTACATCCTGGTGGGCGGGGACGAACGCTATAACCTGACCATCGATTATTCCGCCCTGGAAGCCCGCTTTGAAAAGGTATACGAAAGCCTGCGGGGCGACATCGCAATCTTCAAAGTGCCGGAGGAATAGCAAATGCTGGAACGGTTTCTGCGTTATTCCCTGGAGCACAACCGGCCCGTCCGGGTGCTGCGGAGCGATACCCTGAAATTTCAGAACATCACCGTCATCGCCCTGGAGGAAGACCGGGTAAGCTTCCTCACCGCCCGGCGCAAAACCCCCGAAACCCTGCCCCTGTCCGCCTTTCTTTCCGCCTCCTACGCCCGGGGGGATCAGGGCGACACGCTGCAATATCTGTAAGGAGAAAAACATGCTGGAAAAAATCAAATCCCTGCTGGGGGATAAAAAAAAGCTCCGGGAAATCTTCCTTTATCTCGTTTTCGGGGTACTGACGACAGCGGTTAACTGGATTGTCTACCTGGCGGTCACGTCCCTGATGGGCCTGCCTGCCGAAACCGAAGGCACGGCCCGGTATGCTCTCATCGTCAATATCGGCCAGATACTGGGCTGGATTCTGTCCGTGCTCTTTGCCTTTTTCACCAACAAAAAATTTGTATTTGAAAGCACGGCCACGGCCCGGACAGGGGGCGTGAAGGAATTCCTGCTGTTTGTGTCCGCCCGGGTGGTGTCGCTGGTGATTTTCGACCTGGCGCTGTTCAATCTGCTGCTGCTCTTTGGCCTCAACGACAAATGGGACAAGCTGCTCATGAACGTACTGGTGATTATCTTCAATTACGTGGCCAGCCGTTTTGTGGTGTTCAAAAAGAAGAAAAGCGAAAATTGAAAAAGGCCTTTGCCTTGTGCGACCGGAGAAGGACGTCCGCGTCCGGGACTCGCGGCGAGAAAATTTCCCGTTTTTTTGAAAGATTGGTATTGACATACCCCGCGTCTTGTGATATTATATCCTTTGTCAGCAGCAATGCTGCCTTCCCTTCCGGGAAGAATGGTCGCATGGCTCAGTTGGTAGAGCACATCGTTCACATCGATGGGGTCACAGGTTCGAGTCCTGTTGCGACCACCATAGTCCGCCCTTTGGTCGGGCGGATTTTTCTTAAGGCGATAATTCCTTGGGTTATTTGTTCTTTTGCTGGTATT
This sequence comes from uncultured Clostridia bacterium, assembly GCA_947624355.1. Taxonomy (GTDB): domain Bacteria; phylum Bacillota; class Clostridia; order Christensenellales; family Aristaeellaceae; genus RUG563. The sequence goes on from CANQKI010000139.1 coordinate 3,167, forward strand.
TCGCTTGATCGGATTTCTCTATTGTATACGATGGTATCAATCATCGTTACATTAATTTCAATTCATACAAGTTGTTTTGAAATGAAAGGAGAAATGCGTATGACAAAAGCATTGGCGGTTATCGGTATTAGTGGAGTGAATCCGAGTGCCTGCGAATACTGGCATAGTGCAAAGATGACTTATGGAATTATGCATTTAATACCGAAAGGGGTTCGATTCCCCTTCACTCCGCCACGCCGCCTTTCAGGCGGCTTTTTTTATGCGATGTCTTCACCCAGTTGTCCAGCTTTCCTTTTTCGGATCGGGAAGTGTTTGTAAATCACCCCAGGTCATGGTAACGACGCATACGCTGCGCCGATTCGTGCACTGGAGATTAAATCTTGTTTTTTCTTCCTATAAAGTAATCTGCACTGACATTGTAGAAATCGCAAAGCCTGATTAAGTCTTCGATTTTTAATTCGGCTCTTCCCATTTCGATATGATTATAACCTTGCTGGGATTTTTGTATGATTTTTGCTACCTGCTCTTGCGTTAAATCATGATCTTCTCGCAATGCACGCATCCTTTCGCGATAATTCATACAATCCCCCAATAGAAAAAATTTGTTTAATTATAAATTGTCAACAGATTAAGTATTGACAATTACTCAAAGTTTGAGTATAATGATTGCGGAATCACATTTTAGGAGGAAAGTACGATGCAAAAGAAAAGACCAAATTTTACCAATCTCATGCCGCTTCTGAAAGCCGGCAAATGCAATGTTTGGAGTATCGTTGTCAAAAAGTACACCATGTGAGAAAGCCTGCGTTTTCTAATGTGAGGAGGGTTATCTGTGAAGACAGTCAAGAAAGTCATGTGCCTGGTTCTCCTTTTGTTCTTAAGCGTGACGTTGTTAACAGGTTGCAGTTCCAGCTCAAGTCGTAGTCTGCCCGCAGGCGCATGTGGGTGGTGTAATGGTACCGGTTATGCCTTTTCAGGTTATCGTGATGCTAATGGAAAGCCTTTGTTAAAAACATGTTCTCATTGTGGCGGTACTGGACGAATATACTAAATTCAAAGCAGAATTTCAAAATAAAAACGAATCTTTAGCTTCTTTTCCTCTCATGCAAAAATAATTTTGAAATGAAGGAGTGCACATGATATGTCGTTGTTCTGCGGTAAAGTAATTGCAGGAAAGTATGCTGGAAATTTTATAGATGCTGGACTTTTTAAAGGCATTGTGATTGGAACGAAGCGCGTTGATCAGGATATTGCCTCTGTACAGCTAATGGGAAATACGACAAAAGTTGATCTGCTCTTTTCAATCAACCCAATAAAGGGATATTACCAAGTTTTAGTCATGTGGAAATCCGGCGGACAAAGCATTTTGGAAGTTAACCAAAAAGCATTTTCAATGTTGATGGATAATCAAATGTAACGATTCGTTTTCTGCGCTGCGCACCGTAATGCAAGTAATTATGTACATCTGCCAGCATGGAGGCCGAACGTTTCACATCCCGAAATTTGTGCTGACCATCCAGATCAACCGAACTGAAGATCAGGTGATTATGGAACCAGATTTGTCAAGGATCTTTTTTGCGTCACCCGTATCAAAATATCCAATGAATGAACCTCCAAAA
>CANQKI010000140.1 GCA_947624355.1 uncultured Clostridia bacterium
TTCATCATATTCTTACCTCCTGACAAAAACAATAGTTATTGCTACGGGAATCCTTGAGCACTACGTTCTGCCGGTCTTTGAGTTTGATTATGATGATTCGTTCCTTATGAAAGTAAACGCAAGAGCTTGCTCTTCATCCAACGGGCTTTTTCTGGCTTTCGTGCTGCCCCGGTGTCTTTTTGCGAAAAAACGCTACAGCGGCACATTGTTTGTATTTCACGTCAACCCTGTTCCGCAAATGCAGGGTCCAGGGGGATCATCCCCCTGGCGCGGGGGGCCGTATCCCGCCGCCGCCTGTGGCGGATAAAGGCGGGAGAAGGCCCAATGAGGCAAGGAGCGCGGCGAGCGGCAGCGTGGCCGCACGACTATGCCGAATTGAGGAACTGGGGACGGGCAGTCCCCCAAGAAGAGCCGGGGGCTGAAGAAGCCCCCGGGAAGTCAGTCCGTGATTTCCAGGACGGTATAGTCCTCCTGTTCCACGGCCTGGCGGAGGAGAGCTTCGTCCACATTTTCGGTCAGTTCCAGCTGCACCAGCCCTGTTTCGTGACTGGCTGTGGCCAGGCGCACGCCGGGAATCGCCTCCAGGGCAGCTTTGACGGTGGCCTCGCAGTGGCCGCACATCATGCCCTCCACATGCATGGTTTTGCGGATGACGGGGAATGACTTTGGCAGCGCGACGGGGGAGGCCGCGGCGGGCCGGTGTTTCCGGTCGTGCCGGGCGTCGTGGATTTTCACGAAGTTCAGCCGCAGGGCGTTGGTGACCACGCAGAAGCTGCTCAGGCCCATGGCCGCCGCGCCGAACATGGGGTTCATTTTCCAGCCCAGCAAGGAAATGAAGGCCCCGGCCGCCAGGGGAATGCCCACGGAATTGTAGAAGAAGGCCCAGAAGAGGTTTTCCCGGATATTGCGCAGCACGGCGCGGCCCAGGCGGATGGCGGCGGGCACGTCGGACAATTGGCTGCGCATGAGCACCACGTCGGCGGCGTCGATGGCCACGTCGGCTCCCGCGCCGATGGCAACCCCCAGGTCGGCCCCGGTAAGGGCGGGGGCGTCGTTGATGCCGTCGCCCACCATGGCGGTTTTACCCTGCATTTTGAGGGCGGCCACCACGTCGGCCTTGCCCCCGGGCAGCACCCCGGCAATGACCTCGTCCACCCCGGCCTCCGCGCCGATGGCGTTTGCCGTGCGTTCGTTGTCCCCCGTCAGCATGACGGTGCGGATGCCCATATTACGCAGCTCGCGCACGGCCTGGGCGCTGTCCGGCTTTAAGGTATCGGCCACGGCGATAACGCCGAGAAAGCGGTTGTCCTGTGCAAAGAACAGGGGCGTTTTCCCCTGGGCCGCCAGGGCTTCCGCCGTTTGCACGGCGCTGGCCGGGATATCCGCAAATTCCGCAATGTGCGCCTGATTGCCCCCGTGGAGCATCCCCTGGGGGGCGGTTCCCTTGAGGCCGTGGCCGGGCAGCGCCTCGAACCCGGAAATATCCTCCAATGTCAGGCTTTCCGCTTTCGCTTTTTCCAGTACGGCCTTGGCCAGCGGGTGCTCGCTCTGCTGCTCCAGGGACGCGGCCAGGCGCAAAAGCTCCTTTTCCGCAACACCCGGGGCAGGGGCCAGGTCGGTCACCCGGGGTTCGCCGGCGGTAAGGGTGCCCGTCTTATCCAGCACCGCGATTTCCACCCGGCCCGCGGCTTCCAGGGAGGCCGCCGTCTTGAACAGAATCCCGTTTTTCGCGCCCACGCCGCTGCCCACCATAATGGCCACGGGGGTGGCCAGGCCCAGGGCGCAGGGGCAGCTGATGACCAGCACCGAAATGGCCCGGGCCAGGGCAAAGCCCACCGTTTCCCCAAGAAGCATCCAGATGAGGAACGTAACCAGCGCAATGCCGATCACCGTGGGCACGAAAATGCCGCTGACCTTGTCCGCAATCTTGGCGATGGGCGCTTTGGTGGCCGCCGCGTCGCTGACCATGCGGATGATCTGGGACAATGTGGTGTCTTCCCCGACCCGGGTTGCCCGGCAGCGGATGAAGCCTGCCTGGTTAATGGTGGCGGCGGAGACGGCGTCCCCCGGCCCCTTGTCGGCGGGAACGCTTTCGCCCGTCAGGGCGGCCTCGTTGACGGCGGTCTGCCCCTCCAGAATCACCCCGTCCACCGGCACCGTTTCACCCGGGCGCACCACGAACACATCATCGCGCTGCACCTGGGCGATGGGCACCTGTGTTTCCCCCTGATCGGTAACGATCGTGGCGGTCTGGGGGGCCAGGCGCATGAGGCTTTTCAGAGCGTCCGTGGTCTTGCCCTTGGAGCGGGCTTCCAGCATTTTGCCCACGGTAATGAGGGTCAATATGGTGCCCGCCGATTCAAAGTATAATTCGTGCAGATATTCGTGGACGGCCATGCCCTCGGCCCCGGCCATGAGCAGCAGCATACACGCGCTGTACCCGAAGGCCGCCGCTGCCCCCAGGGCCACCAGGGTGTCCATGTTGGGGGAGCGGTGCAGCAGGCCGCGGAAGCCGCTGACGAAGAATTTCTGGTTGATCACCATAATGATCCCCGCCAGCAGCATCTGCGCGATGCCCTGAGCCACGGGCGGCTCCAGGAACTTTGGCACGGGCCAGCCAGCCATCATATGCCCCATGGAAAGATACATGAGCAGCGCCAGAAACCCGATGGACCACAACAGCCGCTTTTTCAAAACCGGCGTGTCCCGGTCCCGCAGGGCGTCCTCGGCGGCGGCGGGCGCGGGGGACGCATCCTTGCTCCTGGCCCCGTACCCCGCCTTTTCCACCGCGGCGATAATGGCCGCGTCCGTCGCCGTGCCCTCCACGCCCATGGAATTGGTGAGCAGGCTGACGGCACACTCCGTCACCCCCGGCACCCCGCGCACCGCCTTTTCCACCCGCGCGCTGCAGGCCGCGCAGGTCATGCCCGTTACCTGAAACTGTTTCATATCTTTTCGCCTCTTATTTCATCAGCTTTTTCAGGGCGGCCATCAGGTCGTCGATGGCCTCTTCCTTGCCCTCCCGGATGTCCCGGGCCACGCAGGTGCGGATGTGCTGGTCCATCAGCTCCCGGCTGAAGGCGTTCAGCGCCGCGCTTACCGCGCTCACCTGCACCAGAATATCCGTGCAGTACGCGCTCTTTTCCACCATGCCCCGGATGCCCCGCACCTGGCCCTCGATCCGGCTCAGCCGGTGGGTCAGGCTCTTGTATTCCTCCGGCGACCGCTCTTTCTTCTTATTTCCGCAGCAGGGACATTCCATGCGCAAGTCCTCCTTTGCAATATACCCCCATGGGGTATCTGTATGATAGCGCGGCGTTGTTGGTTTGTCAAGAGGGAGTTGTGAAAAAGCAAGGAACCCCGGTGTTGGATTACAATACATATGGGACAAGGAGCAAGAAAAGGAGGAAAAAGAATAGAAGGTTGACCGGCTGTGTGGTAAGATAAAGCTGCGAACTACGCTTACGAAAGGACGGTCAACCTTCCATGAACAGTATAACGCAGGACATGAAATATCGTCAATCCCTTTTGTGCTACGCCCAGAAGTACGGGGTGTCGAGGGCAAGCAGGAAGTACAACGTGCACCGTTCCTACATTTACCGTTGGCGGGCGCGTTGGGACGGCACAGTCCAGTCCCTGGCCTGTATGTCCCGGCGGCCCCACAGTCACCCCAACGCCCACACGCCTGAGGAAATCGACATGATCCTGCGTTATCGGCGGCGAAACCCGACCCTTGGCCTCATCGAACTATGGGCCAGGCTGACGAAGAACGGCTATACCAGACGGCCTGAAAGCCTCTATCGCGTCCTGCGCAGGCTGGGCGAGATGCCGAAGGAAAAGGCGGTGAGGAAATATGTTCCCAAGCCCTACGAATCGATGTCCCATCCGGGTGAACGCATCCAGATCGACGTCAAGGTCGTGCCCCGAAAGTGCATCACCGATCCCGAACTGCGGCTCTATCAGTACACCGCCATCGACGAGTTTTCCCGTCTGCGTTTCCTGGGCGCTTACAACGAGCAGAGCACCTTTTCTTCCGCCGACTTCCTTAAAAAGGCTGTCGCCTGGTATGCATGGCACGGAATCAAGGTTGAATGCGTCCAGACGGATAACGGCTTCGAGTTTACCAACCGGTTCTCCACCAGCAAGCGCAATAAACTGACTAAGTTTGAAGACGCTGCCGCCCGCCTGGGGATCCGTCACAAGCTGATCCGTCCCTACACGCCCCGGCACAACGGCAAGGTCGAGCGCAGCCACAGGGAAGACCAGAAACGTTTCTATAATACCCACAGTTTCTTTTCCCTCGCCGACTTTGGTGAGCAGCTCGCTGCTCACCAATACTACGCCAACTCCCTCCCCTCCAGACCGCTTGGCTGGTTATCTCCTCGTTCTTTCCTCCGGAATTACTTTACTGTCCTATTTGTTTGACAAACTTACAGAGTTGTGAAAAAGCAAGGAACCCCGGGAGGCTCCGCGCCTCCCGGACCCACCCGCCAGGGGGATGATCCCCCTGGACCCCGCATTTGCGGAACGGGGTGGACATGTAAATCAAATAATGTGCCGCTGCAGCTTGAGGGACGCAGCAGCAAGACGGTCCCAGGGCGCCTTGAAAAGGCAGGGAACCTGACGGAGAGTAATGTGATAAAAAGATGGTAGACACAAAAGTGGCTACCATCAGATCCCTGACAAACCCTGCATTGAAAAAAGGATGCAGGGTTTGCAGTAGTAAGAGGAACAATAGCGAGGCAACC
>CANQKI010000141.1 GCA_947624355.1 uncultured Clostridia bacterium
GGGTTGAAACAAACCTGCGGCCGTCCGCGTCCTCCATGTACCCGGTCGCACCCCCCGCGGGGTGCGTGGGTTGAAACAAGCGGCGCATCCAGGAGATCGAGGGAATGGGCGTCGCACCCCCCGCGGGGTGCGTGGGTTGAAACTATCGCTCCAGTCGCTTCTTTGCCTTCTCCGCCGTCGCACCCCCCGCGGGGTGCGTGGGTTGAAACAAACCTGCGGCCGTCCGCGTCCTCCATGTACCCGGTCGCACCCCCCGCGGGGTGCGTGGGTTGAAACCGCCGTTGATCTGCTGCTCAAACAGCTTCCAGCGAGTCGCACCCCCCGCGGGGTGCGTGGGTTGAAATTACCGCACAGGGGGAATTATTGTGACGCTTGAAGTCGCACCCCCCGCGGGGTGCGTGGGTTGAAATCAAAGCGCGCACAGCGCGTCGACCGCGTCCCGAGTCGCACCCCCCGCGGGGTGCGTGGGTTGAAATAGCATCTGGAGGTCGGCACAAGCCGCGTCATGGGGTCGCACCCCCCGCGGGGTGCGTGGGTTGAAATCTCGCTGCTGTCATGCGGGGAGACATCCCGCGCAGTCGCACCCCCCGCGGGGTGCGTGGGTTGAAATTACGATACCATTATAGCACAGAAGTTGCTGACATGTCGCACCCCCCGCGGGGTGCGTGGGTTGAAACCGATTCCGCCCGCGCTGCTGGCCGATCTGTGCGTGTCGCACCCCCCGCGGGGTGCGTGGGTTGAAACCGGTTTATGCTGAGCTTTCAAACGGAAAACGAGACGTCGCACCCCCCGCGGGGTGCGTGGGTTGAAATAACCAGATTCAGGGCGAGACCGCCTGATCTTAGGGTCGCACCCCCCGCGGGGTGCGTGGATTGAAACCACGCGCCCGGTCAGGTCGTCCGTGACGGATTTAGTCGCCCCTCGCGGGGTGTGTGGGTTGAAATTTGCGGGCCTGGGGCCTGGGGGCACGCCGCCCATGGTCGCCCCCCCCCGCGGGGTGCGTGGGTTGAAACAGGACCCCAAGAAGTGGGTTGCCGAGGAGTGGGGGTCGCACCCCCCGCGGGGTGCGTGGGTTGAAACGCTTTCCGGCCCATCCCTCGATGTAGGGCGTGCCGGTCGCACCCCCCGCGGGGTGCGTGGGTTGAAACTTGCTGTTCGCAGGGACGAAGCGGAATTGATATGGTCGCACCCCCCGCGGGGTGCGTGGGTTGAAACATTGTGTAACCTCCATTGTGCGGGGCCCTTTTGGTCGCACCCCCCGCGGGGTGCGTGGGTTGAAACCGTATCGTGTTCTTCGACGACGACGGCACCGAGGGCGTCGCACCCCCCGCGGGGTGCGTGGGTTGAAATAAGCAGGCCCGTGCGAAGGTTGAGCCTGCTGCCGTCGCCCCCCCGCGGGGTGCGTGGGTTGAAATATCGCTGAACGGAACAAAGTCAGGCTGTGCAGCCGTCGCACCCCCCGCGGGGTGCGTGGGTTGAAACAGGGAACCGGCAACGTAAATTTCCAGGGCCGTTTTGTCGTTCCTGGGCATACGAAAAGTGAAAACATAAACGACCCGCCGGACGGGAGCCGATGCTTCTTTCCGACGGGTCGTTTATCTGTATGGGCTTAGGTCAAAGAGGGGATGTACGGCACCAAGCCGGGAAAGGAGTCTCATCCGGCAGGGACAAGCCCGCGTATTTACGCCTGGACGCCGCGGGATAAATGCAGCTTCTGCCGGAGTCTCTCCAGGCGTTTTTTCCGCTTTTCCTTGAGCTCCAGGCGGTCCCGCAAATCCCTTGCACCGACGCCGTAGACGAGGTAGAGAATCAGGCCGGACACCACCATGATGAATACGGTGGAGGCACAGCGGCGGCCGGAGGCGTTGACGTTGTAGCCGTCCCGGCCCTCGTCCAGGCACATGCTCTGAATCACCATGGCGTAGGACTTGCCATAGCTGGACTGGAAGGTGGCGGACATATCGTACTCCGTAAAGAGGGCGTTGAAATTCAGGGCGAACACGGCCAGGACGCTGGGCAGCACAATGGGCAATTTGACCCGCAGGAACGTGACCAGCGGGCTGGCCCCCAGGTTTTTGGCGGCGTCCTCCAGTTCCTCGTCGATGGCGTAAAAGGCCGCCTTGATCATGCGCAGGGCGAAGGGCAGGCGCACCACGGTATAGGCCATGATAATGAGGAAGCGCACGTTTTCCTTGTAATACAGGTTCTGGCCCAACACGTACCACACGTCGGTGGAATTGAAGTAGGTGCGGTAGCTGTAGCAGATGAGGATGGTGGGCAGCAGCCAGGGGAAAAGCAGGCTGTATTCCAGCACCACCCCGCGCTTTTTGCCCTTATTCCGGAAAATGTAATTGACGGCCACCACCACGATGACGCAGGCCAGGGCGGCGGCAATGGCGGAAAGGATGAAGCTTAAGCGGATGCCGCCAATGGTGGCGTCGTTGGAGAACACGCCCGAAATGGCGCCCGTGCGGGTGCGGTATTTGCCACGGTTGGTGAGGTATTCGTAATCCTGGGCCCCAAAGAAGTTAATGAAGGTGAACTGGCTGAAATCCAGGCGCTTGGCCCGGATGGCGGGGTAATTCTGGAAGGCGAACAGCACGATCATGACCACGGGGGTCATGTAAATGATGAAGAGCACGTACGCGTAAATATGGGCCAGCACGTTGGCCACGGGGTTCGTGATTTTCTGCTTGACCAGCTTGGCTTTCGTTTTGCTGACGGAAAGGTAGTGCCCCTTGCGCTCATAGGAGGAAAGCACGGTGAGCAGCAGGATGGTGAACATGGCCAGGATGATGGACAAAAGCGCCGCCCGGGCCTGGGGAAAGGATTCATTGGCGGTGGACGACCCGGCCAGGCGCACGATTTCCGGGTTGATGGAATCATAGCCCAACAGGGTAGGGGCGCTCATGGCGCAAAGGCCAGTGATAAAGGTCATGACGGTGAGGGAAAAGAGGGTAGGAATCAGGGTGGGGAACACCACCTTCCACAGCACCTTGAAGGGACTGGCCCCCATGTTCCGGGCGGCCTCCACGGTGTTGTAGTCGATGCCGCGGATGGCGTTGCGGAAAAAGAGGGCATGGTTGCTGGTGCAGGCGAAGGTCATGGTAAAAAGCACGGCGCTGAACCCAGAAAACCAGGTGCGGTTCATGTTGGGGAATGTCTTGGCCAGCCAGGAGGTCAGAATCCCGTCGTTGTCATACAGGAACAGATACCCCGTCACCAGCGCCACGCCGGAATAAATCAGCGTGGTCATGTAGCCAAGACGCAGAATTTTCGCGCCCTTGATGTCGAAATATTCCGTGAGCAGCACGATGGAAATGCCCACCACGTTCACCGTGACCACCAGGCACACGGCCAGCTTCAGGGAATTCCACACAAACCTGGGCATGTTCCCCGCGAAAAAGAAGCGGATCACGGCCAGGGGGTCGGTCTCCCCGGCGGCGTTTTTGGTGGTGAAAATCTGGGTCAGGGTATTGAGGCAGGGCAGCAGCATGAACCCGAAGAACAGGTACACGAAAAAGGCCGTGCCGAACACCTTCCACACCAGGGACGCGGACAGGGTTTTTTTCTTCATTCGCCCGCCTCCTTACGCTTCCGCCGGGTAGCTCATGAGGTTGCGGGGATGAAAGCCCGCCACCACGTTTTCCCCCGGCTCGTAAATGTTCACGCCGTCGTTGCGCTCGATGACCTTGACGACGCTGTCCAGGATGCGGATGTAATACTTGATGTACAGCCCGTAATATTCCCGGCTTTCAATGATGCCGGGCAGGCGGATTTCCCCCTCCTGGGCGTCCCGGTTGACCCGGATGCGCTCCAGGCGCATGAAGTGGTGCAGCCCGGCGGGCAGGGACAGGGCCTGGGCCAGGTCCCCTTCCAGGCGGTTGATATCCCCAATAAAATTGCACACGAACTCGGTGCTGGAATGGTTATAAACCTCGTTGGGGGTGCCGATCTGTTCGATAGCGCCGTTATTGAACACGGCAATCCGGTCGGACAGGGTAAGGGCCTCCTCCTGGTCGTGGGTGACGTAAAGGGTGGTGATGCCGAAATCCCGCTGCATTTTCTTGAGCTCGTTGCGCAGCTGCACCCGGAGTTTGGCGTCCAGATTGGAAAGAGGCTCATCCATGCAGATGATGGCCGGGCCGGTCACCAGCGCCCGGGCGATGGCCACCCGCTGCTGCTGGCCCCCGGACAATTGGGACACGGCCTTCTGCAGCTGCTCCTCTGTCAGGTCCACCTTTTCCGCGATGGCCCGCACCCGCTGGTCGATTTCCTTTTTGCCCAGCTTGCGGATTTTGAGGCCGAAAGCGATATTGTCGTACACCGTCATGGTGGGGAACAGGGCGTAGCTCTGGAACACGATGCCGATGTTGCGCTTTTCGATGGGCACGCGGGTGACGTCCTGCCCGTTGACGAGCACGGATCCGTTCACGGGCTCGATAAACCCGGTGATGGTGCGGAGCGTGGTGGTTTTTCCGCAGCCGGAGGGGCCAAGAAAGGTAAAAAATTCCCC
>CANQKI010000142.1 GCA_947624355.1 uncultured Clostridia bacterium
ATCACCAAGGAAAAGGAGCAGGCGCTGTCCCGCCAATTGGGCGAGGCCATTTCCCTGCTGCCCGGAAAAAGCGAAAGTTGGCTGATGCTGCAGTTTGAGGATAACTGCCGCCTCTATTTCAAGGGCGACTGCGGCAAGCCCCTGGCCCTGGTGAACGTGAAGCTCTACGGCAAAGCTCCCGCCGGGGCGTACGACCGGCTGACGGGGAAAATCACCGAAATTCTGGGCCGGGAGCTGGGCATCGCCCCCGACGGCGTGTACGTGGTCTATCAGGAAACCGAACACTGGGGTTATGACGGCAGCAATTTCTGAGCGGAGGCCAAGGGTCATGAAAACGGCGCTGGTGCTGGGCGGTTCCCGGGGAATCGGGGCGGAATGCGTGCGGGAAATGCGCCGCCGTGGGTGGCGCGCGGGCTTTACGTATTTCCGCAGCGAAGAGGCTGCCCGCGCCCTGGCCCATGAAACGGGGGCCGCGTGCTTTCCCTGCGACGCCCGGAAGGAAAAAGATATCGCCGCGCTGTCTTCCGCGTACCTGAACATGTTTTCCCATTTGGATGCGCTCATTTACAGTGCGGGCTCGGCCTATGCCGGACTTTTGCAGGATATGAAAACCGAAGATTTTGACGATCTGTATGCCCTCCATGTCCGGGGGGCATTTTTGGCGGTCCGGGCGTTCCTGCCCGGCATGATCGGGCGGAAAAGCGGCAGTATCCTGCTGATTTCCAGCATGTGGGGCCAGGTGGGCGCTTCCTGCGAGGCGGCGTATTCCGGCTTTAAGGCGGCGCAGCTGGGGCTGATGAAGGCCCTGGCCAAGGAACTTGGCCCCTCGGGCATCCGGGTCAACTGCATTGCCCCGGGGGTCATTGAAACGGATATGCTGAAAGGCTATTCGGAAAGTGACCTGAACGCCCTGCGGGAGGAAACGCCCCTTATGCGCCTGGGCGCCCCCGGGGACGTGGCCCGGGCCGCGGCGTTTCTGTGCGGGGAGGAGGCCGCCTTCATTACCGGGCAGACCCTGGGTGTGAACGGCGGGTTTGTGATTACTTAATTGGTTGGAGGGGAATAATCATGCTGGTACCTGTGCTTCTGTTCTGTGTGGGTCTCGTGCTGCTCATTAAGGGCGGCGACTGGTTTGTGGACGGGGCCACGGGCATTGCCCGGAAATTTCATCTGCCCGAGCTGCTCATCGGGGCTACCGTGGTCTCCATCGGCACCACCCTGCCCGAGGTCATGGTGTCCGCCACCTCAGCCCTGGAAGGGATTGGCGATATCGCCTACGGCAACGCCATCGGCTCGGTCATCTGCAATACGTCCCTGATCGCCGCCATCACCATCGCCGTGCGGCCGGGCAAGGTGAACCCCAAAACCCTGCGCCTGCCCGTGTGCTTCTTTTTCCTGGCGGCGGTGCTTTACGCCGCCGTGGCTTACCTGAGCGGGTATTTCAGCCGGATCATCGGCATCGGCCTTCTGTGCATTTTCGCCGCCTATATGGTGATGACCGTGTCCCAGATGCGCAAAAATCCGGAGCCTCAGGAAGACAGCGAGGAAAAAGAGGAAGATATGCCCCTTGGCAGGTCCGTCCTCATGCTGGTGGTGGGCGCGGCGCTGATTGCCGTGGGGGCGCGGCTGCTGGTGGATAACGGCACCCTGATCGCCCAGGCCCTGGGCGTGCCCGAATCGGTCATCGCGCTGACGTTCGTGGCTCTGGGCACGTCGCTGCCTGAGCTGGTGACGGCCATTACGTCCCTGGCGAAGGGCCACGGGGCTCTGTCCCTGGGCAATGTCATCGGGGCGAACCTGTTTAACCTGGTGCTGGTCAGCGGCATGGCCGTGACCCTGAACCCTTTCAATATTCCTTCGGAATCCGTGCTCTTTGGGCATCCTGCGTCCCTGGTGCTGGATATCCCGGTCATGTTCCTGGTGATGCTGCTGCTTACCGTGCCCGCCCTGAAGAAGGGAAAACTCTACCGGGGCCAGGGCATTGCGCTGCTGCTGATTTACGCCGCCTTCTGCACGGTGCAGTTTATCATGTAATGCGTTTCCCGCCCGTTTTTCGGGCGAAACGATATATTGTCGGTACACCCCCGGAAAGAACGCGAAAGAAAGGGAGAACAACGGCATGAACAAGTTTCTCAGCGAGTGGAGCCAGGACGTAAACAGCATTCCCGTCGGGCCCCTGGCGGTGATTCCTATGGGCGGATGCGAGGAAATGGGCGACAAGGTAAACGCCTGGCTGACCAAATGGCATTCCCTGCAGGAAAGCCAGGACGAGCAGTTCTACACCATGCCCGGCGAAAACCGGGATTCCTTCCTCATCACGCCTTACTGCCCCCGCTTCGGCACGGGCGAAAGCAAAGGCATGATCAAGGATACCGTGCGGGGCTACGACCTGTACATCATCGTGGACGTGTGCGCCTACAACAAAACCTACAACATGTACGGCCGGGAAGCTTTCATGTCCCCGGACGATCATTTCCAGGACCTCAAGCGCATCATCGCCGCCGTGTCCGGCAAGGCCAAACGCATCAACATCATCATGCCCTTCCTTTACGAAAGCCGCCAGCACCGCCGCGCGTCCCGGGAAAGCCTGGACTGCGCCCTGGCCCTGCAGGAATTGCAGAACATGGGGGTCAGCAATATCATCACCTTTGACGCCCACGACCCCCGGGTGCAGAACGCCGTGCCCCTCATGGGCTTTGAAAACGTGATGCCCACTTACCAGATGATCAAGGCCCTGTGCAAGCATGAAAAGGCCCTGGCCATCGACAAGGAAAACATGATGGTGGTCTCCCCGGACGAGGGGGCCATGAACCGCAATATTTACTATTCCTCCGTGCTTGGGCTGAACCTGGGCATGTTCTACAAGCGCCGAGACTACACCACCATCGTCAACGGCCGCAACCCCATCGTGGCCCACGAATACCTGGGCTCCTCGGTGGAGGGGAAGGACGTGCTGGTGGTGGACGATATGATCGCCACCGGCGACAGCATCCTGGACCTTTGCAAGGAGCTCAAAAAGCGCAAGGCCAACCGCATTTTCGCCGTGGCCACCTTCGCTTTCTTTACCGGCGGCGTGGAGGCCTTTGACCGGGCCTATGAAGAGGGGTACCTCACCAAGGTGCTGGCTACCAACCTGACCTACCGTCGGCCCGAGGTTCGGGAAAAGCCCTGGTTCGTGGAGGCCGATATGAGCAAGTATATTTCCTACATCATTGCCACATTGAACCATGACCGCTCCCTCCACGAGCTGCTCAACCCCTACACCCGCATCAAGAACCTGCTGGAACGCTATCAGAAGGAGCAGGCGGAAAGCGGCATCAGGCTGGTGTAAACCATGACGGAACATAACGAAGAGAAAAAAGACCTGATGGGCTCGGCCCGGGAATTCATGAACGGCGTGCTGGCCCCCCTCAAGGGCCGGGATACGGCCCAGCTGGTGGAGGAATTCACCTCTGAAATGACCCTGGTGGCCGAGGGCCTCAGCGAGGATCAGAAAACACTTTCCGAAAAGACGGACAGGCTCTCCGCCCAGCAGACCGAGCTGGAGGAAAGCCTCCTTAACCGCATCCATGACCTGGATGCCGACGTCCGGGCCCTGGATCGGCGGATGAACGCCCTGGAAAGCCGCCTGGACAAGGACGAAAAAACCCGGCAGAGCAAGGAAAAAAAGCGGGAGGGCGTGCACGGGATCCTGCGGCAGTGCACCGTCCTTGCCGCCATTATTGCCGGGGCCTGGGTGCTGGTGACGGTTATCAATTTCTTTAAGCCGTAAATCAAAGGAGGGAGCGGGCGTGCCGTCCTATCCGGAGCTGGTGGAAAAGTACAGAAAACGCAGCCGGGATACCCTGGTGGACGCCGTGACCGTGGGCCTGTCCTATGCCGACAATATCGCCGTCGACCTCGGTCTCATGGAGGACAACGGGGCGCTGGAGGCCGCCACCGCGGCCGCGCCCTTTGCCGTTATTGCCGTGACCGAGCAAATGCAGGTGATCCTGGGCAAAAAAACGGGCCGCGCCGGCCTGAGCGACGCGGTGCAGCGTATGGTGAAAACGGGCACGGCCATGGGCGTTGGCGCGCTTGCCGCCGCCGTGGCCGGGCCCCTGGCCGCCGCCCCCGCCGCTATGGGCACCCGCGCCCTGCTCCGGCATTACAGGAGCCAGGCCCTCCTGGCCCTCCGGGTGCAGGACAGAACGGCCCGCCTCCGCGCGCTCCGGGAACGCAGGGAAAAGGCCCTGCCGGGTGGTCAGCCTGCCCTGCCTCCCGGCGTGGAGTATCTGGATGAAGTAGACGCGTAATTGCAGGGGATTTCCCTGGGGCTCTGCCCCAGACCCCGCCAGGGGGATGATCCCCCTGGACCCGCGGCTGCGGAACAAGGTTATCGTTTATATCAAACTTGTGTGCCGCTGAAGCTGTTTTGGGTGTCGTGATAAGACGCCGGGGCAACACGAAATCCAGAAAAAGCCCGTCGGATGAAGAGCAAGCTCTT
>CANQKI010000143.1 GCA_947624355.1 uncultured Clostridia bacterium
CGCGGCAAGATACCGCTCGGGGTGATTGGACGGAATCGGCTGATTACCTGTGCACATTGTGTACAGCATATCTTCCAGGACAATGATGATTTTTGGGTTTGCCTCCTTTCCCTTGAGATACTCTGCCTCGATTCCATTTTCCAGCCTTCGAATTATCTCCTCATGCGTAATCCTCCCTTCATCGATAGCTTGGAGGAATTCATTCATCTTGTTATCCATTTCCATTGTCCTCATTTCTCCTCCTTTCATTCTATATAGTCCATCAAAAGAAGGAAATGGCACACAAGCAAAAAAATAATTTTCCACCTATCGAAAAAGGTCGCGCTTGGCGACCCTTTTTGAAAATTAGCTGGTTATTTGTCTATATCGTATATAGGAAAATGGGGCCAACTATCTTGATTAGCTCTTTTCTACATTCTCCCAGAAAATAGTGACCCGTTCAAAGCTTGATTCATGAAACAATGATTCACTCCAGATCATACTTTGCCCCTTACTCAAGCCCCATCTTTTCCGAAATGAGGGTAAAGGCGACTGGCACCTCCGTTCTCTCCAGCAATGTATAACTGCCGTCCGCACTGTCGACGGCATACACTTCGATACCCCAAGTCAGCGCCACCTTGCCCTCTTTCAGGGGGTAATTCGCACCGCTCATCATCAGAAAGCTGTCGGTCGACGTCAGCAGGTGATCGAGGAAATAGGCGCCACAGGCTTCAGAATCAAACTCCGCCGGATACACATAGACGGCTACCAATTGTTTATTCTCTTCCTGCGCAACCTCCGAATAAGACCGCTGGTCTTCCGAAATTTGTTCGCCGTTCATGCCGCATACGCGGTCGCCGCATGTGGCGCTGCCGGGCATGGCCAGGACGGTCGGATTCGTGCTCTTGATTTCCGCGCTGGTAAGTACCCATTCCCCGTCCGCAGCGATCTCGTCAAACGTTACCTCAATACCCCTGGCGCACGCAACGACGGGAACGTTCTGCCACGCCTGCTTCAGCGATTCCTCTGTGAGCGTCGTGGCATAGTAATGCTGCAGGATCCAGGATACACCGGAGGGGATTTCTGCCGTTTCTTCCGCCCATACGGGCTGTGCGGTGCAAAGGCACACCAGCGCCAGGAAAACAGCGCAGCTTTTTTTCATCTTGGAGTTCATTGTTTATTCTCCTTCCATTTCGATCATTTGTGCGATCCGGTCAAGCTCTGCCACCAATTCCTCGGCGGTCATCTGCCCGGCGACAAAACGCGCCTTCAATTGCTCGAAAACTTTTGCCTGCTCTGCTCCGTTGGCGTTGAAAACGCCCGGCATGGGCACATACAGGTAATCGGTATAGGAACGGTAAATGTCCAGTTGCTCCTGGGTCACCACCCACTTGTCGTCCTCGCTTGCGATGGCTTCCTGCAGATCTTCCTCCCGCCACTTTAACTCCTCTTCCAGTTCGTAGCGATCTGTGGCGGACAGGTTCTCATTGGTCAGCGCCTTCTTCACTTCATCCAGGAACCGCTGGCATGTGGCAACGTTTCTATCGTGCCGCCCACTGGGCACAAGATCAACATTCTGATACAGGAACGCCCGCTTCTTCTGAAGAAGCTCATCGGTCAGGTCGTTGTTCTGCACGACATCCTCCAGCATTTCGATGCAAAGCTCGGGATGCTCCGTGCGGGCATTGACTGCGACCAAGTCAAGAGATGCTTCAATCAACTTGGGCTGATCTTCATTCAGCCGCAGACACAGAAAAGAGGAACCGTCTTTCGCCATGAACCTGCCAGAGCCTTGTCCCAGGATGGACTTATTGGTGTTATAGGCCGGATCGTTCAAGTCCAGTTCGTGGCCCACCTGATAGCACCGTTTCAGCATCTCCACCACTGCGGGTTCATTGAACCGCAGCGGCTCCCCGGCAAAGGATTTTTGCAGGATATGGTTTTCCAGCAGGTACTCGACCAGGTAGTATGTGTAGCCGCCGACCCGGTTAAAATCCGACTCGTCCCAGAACACCATTGCACACAGCGCAATATCGCCGGGATCATCCTCCAGATGCGCGTTCCATACCTCCACAAAATCCAAAAATTCTGGGAAGGTGTCGGGAATCTCCATGTCGCCCATGTCCGCTTCGGCCAGCATATCGGTATTGATGAGCCAGTAATCCAATTGGCCTCCGGTGGGAACGGCGTAAATTTTGCCGTCCTTCATGCACTGATTGGCATACACAGGATACAGATTCTGAATGGCGTTTTGAATGATTTCACTGCCCGACAAATCCAGGCAATACCCCTTCTCCATGATTGATCGGTAATCAATGCCGGAACTGTACAGCCAAAATGCATCCGCATTGAAGGTGCCCAACAGCATTTCGGAAGTCATTTCGCCCGTGGTTGCGTAGTAATGACTGTCGTTCGTAATGACGACGTCAGGATTCGCCGTGCGAAAGCTGTCCGGCGCGCTGACCATATTCAGCTTCAATGACGTTTCCGCATTCGCACCGGGCAGCAAAATGAACAGTCCCAATGTTAAGATGGCAACTATTAGATGTATGTTTTTTTTCATGATCGTCCCCCATTTTGAAAACCCCATACCGTCCCGCCGAAGCGGGACGGTATGGGGTTTAAAAAAGACTTAGTTGTAGAAAACGCCTGTAACTATCAATTCTCCGGAATCCCGATTGTCAAGACGGCCTGCTGGATGGACATAAGCCTGTCCATATGCAGCAGAATCATTATAGGGATGATAGGCTGTAGACCGGGTGGAATATACCCACAATGAGCTAGCAGAAGTGCCTTCAGCGGTCATAATGCGGACAACTGCACGACGATTCGCGCTAATGTTAGTAGGATTCTCCCACGTAAAATGCCATTGTCTCCCGTTCGATATATCCGAATAATCGGTCCATGAATAAATGCCGGATGTAGCGGTAGTCTGATAATAGAAGGCCATTTCTGCATGGGCAACAGCCAGCATGGAAAACACGAGTACAAGGCAAATCGTAATACCAAACAGTTTCTTCATGATTGACTCCTTTCTACTTTCTCCCAGAGAATAGTAACTTGTTCAAGGCTTGATTCATGAAACAATGATTCACTCCCGATCATACATAACCCAGCTGCTTAACCCAATGGAACCACCCTCTTTCCTACTGCCTCGAAAGGCTCGTTGTGCCGTTGCGTAACTGCTCCGGAACGGGTGCCTCGTAAGTGCCTCGCATACTGGCGCTTCCCGCCGATTCAATCCCCCAACGATATAGTAACTTGGCGATCAGAGACAACAGATATTTCATTTTCATTCCCCCTTTCTGCTATAAATATACTCATTTTTATTGCGCTGTGTTGAAGTTGGCGCGAATTGCCCTCAATATGACGCGAAATAGGGAAAATGGAAAGAGTAGTAATCAGTAAAGGAAAGGAAAAGCTTGCCATGCTGTTAACTTACAAAGCAACATACATTCACTTAGTAACTCCACCCTGTCGGTTTCAACAATTGACCATTCGGGTAGATTACTTTTTCAACGGGTAGCAACAACAATACAATCCATTTCCCGTCGGAAACGTTCTTGTCAAACATTACCTGGATGCCCATGACGTATGCAATCGTGGAAGCCGTCTTGCCGTGCCTGATTCAGCGATTCCTTCGAGAGCGTCATGCTAAAATATCGCTGAAGAATTTAGGAGTCCACGGAGGCTTACTTCCATTTCTTCGGCGACACTGGCTGTGTGGCACAAAGGCACACCAGCGCCAGGAAACCAGCGCAGCTTTTTTCATCTTGGATTTCTTTTGTTTATTCATCTTCCATTTCAATCATTTGTGCGATCCGGTCAAGCTCTGCCACCAATTCCTCGGCGGTCATCTGCCCGGCGACAAAACGTGCCTTTGATTGCTCGAAAACTTTTGCCTGCTCTGCTCCGTTGGCGTTGAAAACGCCCGGCATGGGCACATACAGGTAATCGGTATAGGAGCGGTAAATGTCCAGTTGCTCCTGGGTCACCACCCACTTGTCGTCCTCGCTTGCGATGGCTTCCTGCAGGTCTTCCTCCCGCCACTTGAGTTCTTCTTCCAGTTCGTACCGGTCTGCGGCGGACAGGTTCTCATTGGCCAGCGCGCTCTTTACCCGATCCAGGTGCCGCTGGGATGTGGCGATTGCTTCATCGTGCCGCTTGCTGGGCACAAGCCCGATGTTCTGATATAGGAACGTCCGCTTCTGCTGGAGAAGCTCATCGGTTAGATCGTTGTCCTCCACCACGTCCTCCAGCATTTCGATGCACAGTTCGGGGTTGTCCGTCCGGGCATTGACCGCGACCAGGTCAAGATAAACCTCAATCAGCTTGGGCTGATCTTCATTCAGCCGCAGGCACAGAAAAGCGGAACCGTCCCGCGCCATGAAC
>CANQKI010000144.1 GCA_947624355.1 uncultured Clostridia bacterium
GTTTCCCACACGCCGAATGTGGAAATCATGGCGGATACGGTGGCCTTGATTCTTGACTTGCAGCGGGAAATCGATGGACAGAGCGCCGAGCTCATCAACCGAAAGCGTGAGCTTTATGGCATTCTCGACCAAATTGAACCCACCGGCGCTGCTTTGCTGACGGAGCACTTTCTGCAAGGAAAATCACTGGCCGAAGTGGGGAGAATACATCACTATGAACGGCGCTGGGCAAAGCGAAAAATTGCCGGCGCGGTTGCGGAACTGCAAAACGTTCTGGATCAAAGGATGGTCGATGAACTATAGTCAATAAAGAGGACAAGAAAAATAAAAAAAACATTCTCTCAGCCTAATTGGGGAGAGAGACCGGGGTTGTGGGAATGCGGTCTGATGGGATGATAGAAGTCTGAAATATAGCGCACCAGACTTCCCGATCGGTATGGAACAAGACACCTTTGGATATGCTCCGTAGCCGGATAGTGTCCCAGAAGGTATCAATGGTCAAAAATCAGTTGATCTTGAAGAAAAAACGGCAACCGATTACCTTCTTGGCGTACAGGGCGACGATAACACAGATGGAAAAGAACCTTCCGGCGACTTTCGCATAGATGAAATTGGATATACACACCAAATTGGAGGCTTTCTGGTCGAATTTTACTATACTTATCTACTTTTTTAGGATACATCCAATAGCAGAGCGTGAGAACGTGACGGAAACGTTGAAATCACAAGACCAAGTGGTCAAGAATATTTTTCGTGTTAAAATATTGCATAAAAAATTCCTTTATGGTATAATCTGATCAATAAAGGAGGAGGTGTCAGTTATGTTTTTATCCCTTCGACTCAACAATTTCATGATTTACAACCAGGCAGTCGAATTCTCAATGGTGGCGAATATGCACTATAGCCGTTTTCCAACCAATGTTGCGTCTGTGCATGGCGTACATGCCCTGAAGACAGCTATTCTGTTTGGGCCGAACAACACAGGAAAGACAAACTTTGTGCGGGCAATCGCCATGATGAAGTCTGTCATGCTGAACCAGGCCAAAGGAATTGTCCCCAACTTTTTCTCTGGCAACAACATAGTGGATGCAAGTATTTCTTTTCTGGAGAACGGTGGTGAGTATATCTTTGAATTCGGGTATGACGCAGCACATGAGGAGTTTATTTACGAGCATTTTATCGAAGTTCAGCGCGATAGGCATAAGAACGTAAAGCGCAATACGCTGCTCCTGCGGGATATTCGGAAGAAAGAATATGCCGCTGCTGACGAAACTCTGGTAGCCGCTATGAAGGTAGCGTCCCGCAATAATCTGCTGATCTATCTTTTGGACACAGAGAGTTTTCCAACGCTGAACAGCATCCGAAAGACGATTATCGCATTTGCCTCCAGGATAGATGTTGTTAATATGAACAACATTCCCATTAAAAAAACCATCGATATGCTGAAGATGTCGGACGAAGATAGTCGGCGTGTTGCGAAGTTTGTCCTGAATGCCGATCTCTCCCTGGAGGATTACAGGTACGCCAATGATGACGAGGTCAAAATCGTATTCAAGCGTGTTAATGCGGAAAAATCTGCGCCTCAGGAAAATGCGCTGCAGCAGGCTGCTCCTTTAACAGAGATGCTGCACCTTGTCTCTGTTTATCACGGTGTACCTGTACCAAGTATTTTATACGATTCAACAGGTACAAAGAAAATGGCTGCCTTGGCAAGCTATGTCATTGGAGCGCTCAGGGATGGTCGTATCCTTATTGTGGATGAACTGGATAACAGTCTGCATTTCAGACTAACACGTGCGATTATCAGCCTCTTCAACAATGAACTCAACGAAAATGCGCAACTGATTGCCACAGCCCATGATATTTCTCTGCTCGACTGTCATTCATTGTTCAGAAAAGAACAGATTTGGTTTACCCACAAGGATCAGGACAGAGCGTATCTGTATTCGCTGGCAGAATTCACGGCCAGCGAAAGCAAGACCAGGGACACCACGGATCTGATCTCAAAATACCGTGCGGGCGTTTTTGGCGCTCTCCCCGAACCCGATCTGTTTGAAACGCTCCAGGAGGTGAAAGAATTATGAGTTTCCTGCCTCCCGTCCGAAGCAAGCACAGGGTGTGCGTTATCTGTGAGGGACATGAAGATTATTATTATTTCAAACGCCTGATTGATCTGAACGTCTGGGATTCCGCATACAGCTTTACACCGATCAACGCAAAGACTGCATCGAACATTCCCGCCCGGTTCCAGAACGAATTTCAGAATGACCGATATGAGGTCATTCTGGTATTCTGCGATACTGATAAGGCACCCTATCAGCAGTACGCTCTGATCAAAGAAAAAATCAACAATTTTCTCGGGAAAAAGAAGGCCGCAGAAAAGGTCATCATCTTTGCTAACCCCTGTACCATGCAGATCATGCTGCTGCACTTTGGCGAAGTCTCTCTGAAAAAACAAGGAAAGAAGACGAACAGCGCTGTCGTGGAGCAAATGACAGGAATCAAGAACTATGATGCTCATGAAGCTCAGATTCGGGACTTGTGCGGCAAGATCACCCGCACCAACTACCCGGAAATGAAGAGACGGGCAGAAGAAATCAATCTTCCGGACACAGTTTCTGGCAGCACCAATATCAGCGTATTTCTGAACCGTTTTGAGGCGTCAGATGATCGCTGGATTACAGATATTCGGAAGGCATTTAGAGCCTCTTCACAGTAACGAATCAATGATCATTTCGTTGTAGTTTTGGCATCAATAGTGTAAACGTACTCTATGTAGTAGTTCATTTCCCTAAGTATGCCTATATTTTATAGTAAAGAAAAACGACATGATTCTGAATCAGCTCAGGACGATTTTCGGATAAAGCACTTTGAAAACTGTCCCTGTTAGGCCCCCATTTGGCCCCCAGTTGGTCAGTTGCAGGTCGGCCTTCCTCCATGATAAAATGTATGCTGTAAAAGTGGCCTGAGAGCACCGACATTGCCGGTGCTTTTCTTTTGCCCTTTTGCAGTGGATGACGTTTCCATGAAGATGCCAAGGGCAACAAACGAAGGGAGGAAAGATATGAACAGCACAAGCATCATAGGTATCGTCAACCAGAAAGGCGGGACGGGAAAGACCACCAGCTGCGTGAACCTGGGCGTTGACCTGGCACACGAAGGGAAAAAGGTGCTGCTGGTAGATTGCGACCCGCAGGGCAGCCTGACCATCAGCCTGGGGCATCCCCAGCCGGATTTGCTTTCGGACACGCTGGCCGATCAGATGGCAAATGTCCTGAAGGATGAGCCGTTTAAGCCGCCTGGCATTTTGCATCATGAAGAGGGCGTCGATCTGCTGCCTGCCAATATCTCTCTGGCGGGCATGGAGGTATCGCTCGTAAATACTATGAGCCGGGAAACCACCTTGAAGCGCGTCCTTGCCAACTACGCCAGGGATTACGACCATATTCTGTTGGATTGCAGCCCGTCGCTTGGGATGCTGACGATCAATGCGCTGACAGCAGCGGATCGCGTCATCATACCGGTTCAGACACAGTATCTGTCCATCAAGGGCGTGGAGCAACTGCTGAATACCATCGCCCGTGTCCGTCAAAGCCTCAATCACAAGCTGCGGATAGAGGGCGTACTGTTGACGATGGTGGACAGCCGAACGAACAACAGCCGGGAGATTGCGTCGCTGCTGCGGGGAACCTACGGCGGCAAGATTCGGATTTTCGATGCCGAAATTCCCCGATCGGTCCGGGCAGCAGAGATCAGCACGGAGGGCACCAGCATCTTCCGGCACGATCCCGAAGGCAAGGTTGCCCAGGCATATCACGCCTTGACAAAGGAGGTGTTGGCGCTTGAAGAGCAGCGGCAAAAACATCGAACTGGCCTCGCTCGATGACATTTTTTCCACCGAAGAAACCCGACGCAGTGGTAGGAACGAGGAAATCCGGCGTCTTCCTCTTTCCGATCTCGTGCCCTTCAAGAATCATCCGTTCCGGGTTGTGGACGATGAGCGGATGACGGAAACAGTGGAGAGCGTCAAAGCATACGGCGTGTTGGTGCCCATCATTGTGCGGCCATTGGAAGAAGGCACGTATGAGATTGTGTCCGGACACCGGAGGAAGCGGGCCTGCGAACTGGCGGGGCAAGAGGACATTCCGGCCATTGTCCGGGAAATGGACGACGACGAGGCGACCCTGGCCATGGTGGACAGTAATCTTCAGCGGGAAAACATCCTGCCAAGCGAACGGGCCAAGGCTTATCAGATGAAGCTGGATGCCATAAAACACCGTGGCGAACGCCGTGATTTAACTTGTGGCCAACTTGGCCACAAGTTGGAACCGAAGAAAGCACGCGA
>CANQKI010000145.1 GCA_947624355.1 uncultured Clostridia bacterium
GCTTAATACATGCCGCCCATATTGGGGTTGGCGGCGGGCGCGGCGGGTTCGGGCGCGGGAATATCCGTCACCAGGGATTCGGTGGTGAGCACCATGGCGGCCACGGAGGCGGCGTTCTGCAGGGCGGAACGGGTCACCTTGGTGGGGTCGATGATGCCGCGCTCGATCATATCCACATACTCGCCCTTGAGGGCGTCGTAGCCATAACCGGTCTTGCGGCTGCGGCGGATGTTCTCGATGATGACAGAGCCGTCGATGCCCGCGTTGACGGCGATCTGGCGCATGGGCTCTTCCATGGCCCGCAGGATGATCTGTACGCCGGTCTTGGCGTCGCCGGTGTTCTTGGACAGGGCCTGCTGCACCTTGCTCATGGCGTTGAGCATGGCCACGCCGCCGCCGGGCACGATGCCCTCTTCCACAGCGGCGCGGGTCGCGGCCAGGGCGTCCTCGATGCGCAGCTTGCGTTCCTTCATTTCCACTTCGGTGGCGGCGCCCACCTGGATGACGGCCACGCCGCCGGCCAGCTTGGCCAGGCGTTCCTGGAGCTTCTCGCGGTCGTAATCGCTGGTGGTTTCGGCAATCTGGGCCCTGATCTGCTGCACCCGGGCGGCGATTTCATCCTTGCTGCCCGCGCCGTCGATGATGGTGGTGTTGTCCTTATCCACCTTGACCTGATGGGCCTGGCCCAGCATGTCGATAGTGGTTTCCTTGAGCTCCAGGCCCAGTTCGCTGCTGATGACCTGGCCGCCCGTCAGGATGGCGATATCCCGCAGCATTTCCTTGCGGCGGTCGCCGAAGCCGGGCGCCTTGACGGCCACGCAGGTAAAGGTGCCCCGCAGCTTGTTGACCACCAGGGTCGCCAGGGCCTCGCCCTCCACATCCTCGGCGATGATGAGCAGCTTCTTGCCGCTCTGCACCACCTGCTCCAGCACGGGCAGGATCTCCTGGATGTTGCTGATCTTCTTATCGGTAATGAGGATCATGGGGTTATCCAGCTCGGCCACCATCTTGTCGGTATCGGTGACCATGTAAGCGGAGGCGTAGCCCCGGTCAAACTGCATGCCTTCCACGGTGGTCAGCTCGGTCTTCATGGTCTTGGACTCTTCCACGGTGATGACGCCGTCCTTGCCCACCTTTTCCATGGCGTCCGAAATCAGCTGGCCGATGGTTTCGTCCCCGGCGGAAATGGACGCCACCTGGGCGATGGCCTGCTTGCCGGAAATGGGCCGGGAAATTTCCTTGAGGCCTTCCACGGCCGCGTCGGTAGCGGCCTCGATGCCGCGCTTGAGCACCATGGGGTTCGCGCCGGCGGCCAGGTTCTTCAATCCCTCGCGGACGATGGCCTGGGCCAGCAGGGTGGCGGTGGTGGTGCCGTCGCCGGCCACGTCGTTGGTCTTGGTGGCCACTTCTTTAATCAGCTGGGCGCCCATGTTTTCAAAGGGGTCTTCCAGCTCGATTTCCTTGGCGATGGTCACGCCGTCGTTGGTGATGAGGGGCGCGCCGTATTTCTTGTCCAGCACCACGTTGCGGCCCTTGGGGCCCAGGGTGATCTTCACGGTGTTCGCCAGGGCGTTAATGCCCGCTTCCAGGGAACGGCGGGCGTCCTCGCCGTATTTCAGCTGCTTTGCCATAAATCGTTTCCTCCCTTATTCCACAACCGCCAGAATGTCGCTCTGGCGCACAATGATCATTTCCTGCCCGTCCAGCTTCACTTCGGTGCCGGCATACTTGGAATAAATGACCTTCTGGCCAACCTGGACCTGCATCTTGACTTCCTTGCCGTCCACCACGCCGCCGGGGCCCACGGCCAGCACTTCGGCCATCTGGGGCTTTTCCTTGGCGGAACCGGGCAGCACAATGCCCGACTTGGTGGTTTCTTCCGTTTCCACGTTTTTGATGACCACGCGGTCACCCAAAGGCTTCACGTTCATATTGCTCCTCCTTAGACACTTTGGGACGTTGTATTTGTTGTTAGCACTCTTTCTTGTTGAGTGCTAAACCATCCTTGCATAGTATATAACAAATGCCGGATTTCCACAACTGGTATTTCTTTAAGATTTTATGAAAATTTTGCTAAATTTATGTTTATAATCATGTTTTTTCTTTAAAATGAAAATTTTCTTTGATTTTCTCCTGTTTTCTTTGATTTTTTGAAAAACATCTTTGTCCCCGCCCGTTCTTTCCCCGAAAATTGCTTTTCATTCCGCCGGGGCTGTGCTATAATGCTTTTATTGAATTCAAAAGAAACGGAGGCGGCGGAAATGGGCGGTGCGCTGGCGGAAAAACTGCTGGGCTGGTACGACGCCCACGGCCGCGCGCTGCCCTTCCGGGGCACGAAGGACCCGTACCGCATATGGCTCAGCGAAATCATGCTGCAGCAAACGCGGACGGAAACAGTCGCTTCCTATTATAGTAATTTTCTCGCGCGTTTTCCCGATGTGTTTGCCCTGGCAAGCGCCAGGGAGGAGGACGTGCTGAAATGCTGGGAGGGACTGGGGTACTATTCCCGTGCCCGGAACCTGCACAAGGCGGCGCAAACCGTCGTTTCCCAGTACGGCGGCGTCTTCCCCGCCGATTACGACGCCCTCCGCGCCCTGCCCGGCGTCGGCGATTACACGGCCGCCGCCATTGGTTCCATCGCCTTCGACCTGCCCCTGCCCGCCCTGGACGGCAACCTGACCCGGGTGCTTTCCCGGGTGCACGGCATCCGGGAGGATGTTGGCATCCCCTCTGTTCATCGGGAACTGCTGGTCCGGGCAAGGGAGGATATGCCGCAAAAGCGCTGCGGGGATTTCAACCAGGCGCTGATGGACCTGGGGGCGACAATCTGCGTTCCCGGCACGCCGGACTGCGAACGCTGTCCGTTGTGCGCCCTCTGCGACGCTTATGAACAGGGAGACGCGGAGCTGCTGCCCGTCCGTTCCGCAGGAAAACCGCCCCAGGTAGTGCATTTGGCCGTGACCGTGACCACCTGCGGGGGCAAAACGCTGCTGTACCGGCGGAAGGAAACGCTGCTGAAGGGGCTGTGGGTGTTCCCCCTGCTGGAGAACGCCCGGACGGCGGAGGACGTTGCCCGGGGGATGGAAGGGCTGGGGGTGAAAACAGACTATGTTCTGTATTTGGGCCACGCCCGCCACGTATTCACCCACCGCATCTGGGAAATGGACATCTGGCACTGCCATGCCGCCGCTCCCGTGTCCAAAGGCGGCCTGTGGGCGACTTCAGAAGAAATGAACGCCCTGCCCATGCCCACGGCCGTGCGGGCGGCGAAGGAAAAGACGCTGGACATCCTGCAAAGGGTGCATTATATCCTGCCCCTGTCCCCCTGCGGCGGGATTTATGATGAAAAACTGACCGAAGTTTACCGGAACGTCCTCCTTTCCAAAACGGCGGCGGCCTATGCCGAAAGCTGGCAGGGGGCGCACCGGCACCAGTTTTCGGAAGCCTTCTGGCGGGAACAGACCCCCGCCCACATGGAAATGATCCTGCGGGTGCACATGCAGGCGGGGCACGACGTGCTCTGTCTGCTCATGCGGGACGAAGTGGCCGGGGTGATGGTGCTGGACCGGGCGGAAAACGAGATCATTTCATTATATATTCGCCCCCGGTTCCAAAACCAGGGCCTGGGACGGGCGGCGCTGACGCTGGCGGAAGGGGACATTCTGGACCCCCGCCGGGATATGCGGATCGCCGCCCTCCAGGATAACCCCGTGGCCCAGCACCTCTACCGGGCCGTGGGGTTCAGCAAGCTGGCAGAAACCCGGGTGCTCAACGCCGAGCGCGGCGTCATCGAAACCGACCTTCTCCGCCTGGCGGAAAAGTAAATAGAAGACATCCTCAGCGGCAGCGGACAAAAAGGCGGACAAATTGCTTTTTTCCGAAAAATTGGGTTTTTGTAAGTTTGTCAAACAAATAGGACAGTAAAGTAATTCCGAAGGAAAGCGCGAGGGGATAACCAGCCAAGCGGTCTGGAGGGGAGGGAGTTGGCGTAGTATTGGTGAGCAGCGAGCAGCTCACCAAAGTCGGCGAGGGAGAAGAAACTGTGGGTATTATAGAAACGTTTCTGGTCTTCCCGGTGGCTGCGCTCGACCTTGCCGTTGTGCCGGGGCGTGTAAGGACGGATCAACTTGTGACGAATTCCCAGGCGGGCGGCAGTGTCTTCAAACTGAGTCAGTTTATTGCGCTTGCTGGTGGAGAAACGGTTGGTAAACTCGAAGCCGTTGTCCGTCTGGACGCATTCGACCTTGACGCCGTGCCATGC
>CANQKI010000146.1 GCA_947624355.1 uncultured Clostridia bacterium
CGTTTGCCCCCGTCCTCGCTCTGCGTCACCTTGCAGGCGCAGCGGAGGGTTTCCAGCCCCATGAAGTCCCGCCAGGCAACGATGTCCCGCTCCCGCACCAGGTAAAGGGGACGGACGAGCTGCATGCCGGGGTAATGGAGGCTGCTCAGTTTCGGCATCATGGTCTTATATTCCCCGCCGTAAAGGAGGGAAAGCAGGATGGTTTCCACCGCGTCGTCCAGGTGGTGCCCCAGGGCGATTTTGTTGCAGCCAAGGTTCCTTGCTTCCTTATATAAATAGCCCCGGCGCATGGAGGCGCACACATGGCAGAATCCCCGGTCCAGGGATTCCACGGCCTCGAAAATGGGGCTGTCGAACACATGCAGGGAAAGCCCCAGCCGGGCGGCGTTCTCGATCATCCGCTGACGGTTTTCGGGAGTATAGCCCGGGTCCATGGAAAGGAAGGATACCGAAAAGGGCACATCGCTGTACTTGGCCAGCTCCCGCATGCACACCGCCAGCAACAGCGAATCCTTGCCCCCGGACACGCACACAGCTACGTGATCCCCGGGGTCGATCATCTGATAGGTTTTCACTGCCGAAATAAATTTTCGCCAGATGGGCTTGCGGAAATCCCGCTGAACGCTGCGGGACGCCATCACTTCGGCCTGATTGATTTCTTTCATATTCTTATTTGTCCTTTTCTCGCCAGGGCCCCCGGTACCAGCCGAAAACGCCGTCTTTCTTGGCGAACATCCCTTCGGGCAGGGTCAGAATCCGCTTCAGCGTGTCCCCGGCCCGGACAGGCAGGGTGTAATCGGTCACGTCGGTGCAGCACGTTTTCCCGTGATCCTCAAAAAGGTATTGGGTGGGCACGTTCATTTCCAGATCGTGGTACAGGACGCGGCTCATGGTTTCGCCCCGCTCCAGCACGGCCACGTCATGGTCGCCCCAATGGATGTGGGCGGTGGCGGGGGCCTCCTGCTGGTCGGCCAGGGCGGTGACGGCGGGCAGGTCGTCTGCCGCCAGAAAAGTGGCGTTTTCCATCCGGCCCTCCGGCAGAATCAGCAGGTTCAGCTGCCCGTTTTCCTTGACGCCGCAGCCCCCGTCGATGCCCACCACATGGCGCTTTTCGTCGATCATGGGGTTGGCGCAGGGAATCTTTTCGCAGTTGAGCACCACGGGCCAGTGGCCCACTACCACCCACTTTTTGAAGGCCGGGCAGTTTTTGATGAAATCGTCGTATTTGAGCAGGGGATAGCAGTCCTGCCCCGTCAGTTCGTCCAGCCGCTCGTGGGGAATGCCGCCGTGGACGAAGATCATATCTTCCGTTTCCAGAATGGTCGGCAGGCCGTTCAAAAAGGCAAGCTCTTTGTCATACCGCCGCCGGATGGCGCGGATGGCGGCGGGCAAATCCATTTCGGGGGAGCCGGCGATGCCCAGCTCCCCGCACATTTCGTGAAGCATGCTGCCGCCCCACCATTTTTCCGCGTGAAGGGCCCAGGCAAGATAGCTCTGCCAGTCCGCCGGATCGTCGCTCAGGATCCGGGACACCCGAAAAATGTCCACGTTGCCCATGAGGGGGTACACTGTATAATGCGCACAAAGCCGCATGGCCTCCCGCACCGTTTCCAGGCTCTGGCAGCCCTTCTCAATGAAGTCGCCGATGATGACGAGGATATCGTCTCTGCCGAAACCCGCGTCCCGGAGCACGCGCCTGAACAGATCGGCGTGGCCGTGAATATCGCTGGTGACCAGCACCCGGCGGCCCGGGGGAAAGGAGGCCCGTTGAACAGTCGTTTGCATGGAAAAAACCGTCCTTTATTTATAAGAAAGCTTCGGTGAGATAATACAGCGCCGCTCCCAGCCCGCCGGAGAGAAAAATCACCAGCACGGGGCTTTTTTTCCATTTCCGCAACAGCAGCATGGCGCCCAGGAAAAGAAGCAACGCAACGGGGTCAAGCCCCTGCAGGGAAATTCCCTCCGGAAACAGGGCGGCCAGCAGCAGCCGCAGCCCGGCGGCGGCAATCAGGGCCACGATGACGGGGCGCAGGGCGGAGAGGACGTCCTGAAAGGTCCGCAGGTTCCGCCAGCGCTTGTACACATACGCCAGCACGGACACAATCAGAATGGAAGGAAGAATACACCCCAGGGTGGCGATAACGGCCCCGGGAATCCCCGCCACCCGGATGCCCACGAAGGTGGCCCCGTTGACGGCGATGGGCCCCGGGGTCATTTCGGCGATGGTCACCAAATCGGCAAATTCCTGAAGAGACAGCCAATTGTGGGCGTCCACCACCTGGGCCTGAATGAGGGGCATGGCGGCGTACCCGCCCCCGATGCTGAACAGGCCGATCTGCAGAAAGCTCCAGAAAAGCTGCGGAAGGAGGTTCATGGCCGCTCCCTCCTTTTTTTCAGGATCAACGCCCGCACACCTCCCGCCAGCACGGCGGCCAGAATCAGCCAGATCACCGAAAGGTTCGTCAGGAAGGAAAGCAGGAAAGCGACGGCCAGCAGGACGGCGTTGAATACCTTCTCCCCCTCAAACAGCTTGCCGCCCAGGGACAGCACCACGTCCAGAATCACCGCCGCCACCCCGGCCCGCATCCCTTTCAGAATCAGGGCCACCAGGGGCATGGCGGCGAAGGCGGCGTAAAAATAGGAAATCAAGGTGAGGATCAGCACGGGGGGCAGCACGGTGCCGAGGGCCGCCAGCAGCATGCCCGGCAATCCGCCCACCTTCCACCCCACCAGCACCGCCGCGTTTACCGCGATGGCCCCGGGGGAGGACTGGGCCAGGGCGGTGTAATCCAGCATTTCTCCTTCGTCCAGCCAATGCAGCTCGTCCACGTATTTTCGCTTCATCAGCGTCACGATGACGAATCCGCCCCCGAAGGTGCAGGCGCTGATGAGCAGGGAATTGAGGAACAGTTTGGCCAGCCTGTTTTCCAATCCGCCGCCCCCCTTTCCGGACTCCGAACGGTTTGATTGTATCATTGCACCGCCGCTCCTGTCAATTTGTTTTCATGGGAGAGAAGACGCTTGCCGGCCGCCCCGGAATATGATAGACTGACAGACGGAAAGGAGGCGGGCGTATGCGGAATGCTTCATATCGCCGGGATTGGGAGGACGTGCTGGAGGAGATCTGTGCCGTCATGGCCGACCTGGAGGACGTACGGGACGAAATTGAAGAGCAGGGGGAAGAAAATGCCGAAACGGCGGAGGACGTCCGGCGGCTGGACGCGGCCCTGAAATGCCTGGATCAGGCGGCGTCCATCCTGGAAGACGACGAATAGCGATGCAAGAACGCTGAAACGTTCTTGCATCGTTCTCATCATTTTCTTGTGCGGCTACGCCGCACGGCCAGAAAATGATATAGGAAAGAGTCATTCTGACTCTTCCTCGGGGCGGCGAACCCGCCCCTGCGGATTACATATGAAGGGGCTGCGGCCCCTTCATGCATCCTCAAAGATATAAAATTGCTTTTTATAGGTTGAAAACCTTTTCTTCCTGCCTTTTTCGGGAAAAAATCGGGCTGAATAAATGGTTTTTGACCGCCAAAATAGGAAAATTTTGTTTTTTTGCCGATTTTTTGTTAAAAAATTGGGAAATATACTTGCGTTTCTTCGATAAAGAGTTTATAATGACTGCGGTTGGCAGAATCGGGTCTGTGGTTGAAAGCCGATGCCAGTCGCAGGCAAAGCGGTCCACGTAAGCCGGACAAAGTGCCGGTGAGCATGGTGCGGTTTAGAAGTAAGCCCGGCCGCATGAAAGTGCGAGAGAA
Source organism: uncultured Clostridia bacterium (assembly GCA_947624355.1). Classification (GTDB taxonomy): domain Bacteria; phylum Bacillota; class Clostridia; order Christensenellales; family Aristaeellaceae; genus RUG563. The sequence continues at coordinate 3,764 of CANQKI010000146.1, forward strand.
CGGCGTGAGGGCGCGAATGCGCAGAGCAATGTTCCGGCCGGCGGGTGTGGGGGCAAAGACCAGGTCAGCCGACGCTAACCAACATCATAACAGGGGGTTGCAAGCAAATGTATCAGGACAAAACGCTGGTGTGCCGTGATTGTGGCAAGGAATTCGTATTCACGGCCGGTGAACAGGAATTCTACGCCGAGAAGGGCTTCCAGAACGAGCCCACCCGCTGCCGCGAGTGCCGTCAGGCGCACAAGGCCGCGCGGAACAACGGCCCGCGTGAAATGCACGACGCCATCTGCGCCAATTGCGGCGCCGCGACGCAGGTTCCCTTCCTGCCCCGCGAAGACCGGCCCGTGTACTGCAGCGAATGCTACGCCGCCATGCAGCGCAAGTAATTTCTGCGGTTCCGAAGAAAGCCCCGTTCATTCAGGACGGGGCTTTCGCTTTTCCGGACCGGCGGAATTTT
>CANQKI010000147.1 GCA_947624355.1 uncultured Clostridia bacterium
CTCCAGCATTTCGTTCAGGTATCCGGTCACTTTTTCCGCCAGGCCCGCTTCGTTCAGGTCCACGCCGAAAATATCTTCCCGTTCCAGGACGGGGGCCAGCTGCCCCTGGGTGACCCGGCCGCCCAGCTTCAGGAAGGCCAGGGCCCGCTGCATTTCGGAAAGCAGCGGATCGGGGCTGGGGGTGAAGGGCGCGCCCTTGTCGTCCACCGCCATCAGGTACCGCAGCCACGCCGCCAGCACGAAGGGGATGTAGCGCAGGGACGTGATATCCAGTTCCTTCGATTCCTGATATTTTTTCAGCGTCACCCCGTACCGGATGGGCAGCTTCTGGGAGGTGTCGGTGGCGATGCGCTGGGGAGTGTCCGGCATGAAGGGGTTGGGGAACCGCTTTTCCAGCACTTCCGCCGCGAATTTTTCCGGGCTCAGGATGCCGGGGTCCACCACCACAGGCATGGCCTCCCGGTAGGCGATGCGGTGCACCAGCTCGTTCAGGTCCCTGTCCTTCATTTCATCGCTGATTTTTTCAAAGGACAGCAGGCAGCCCAGCACCGCCAGGGCCGTATGCAGGGGATTTAAGCATGTGCACACCTTCATTCTTTCGGCCTTGTCCACCGTCTCCCGGTCGGTAAAATACACCCCCGCCTTCTCCAGAGGCGGCCTGCCCGCCGGGAATTTATCCTCGATCACCAGGTATTCCGTCTCTTCCGCGTTGACGAAGGCGGCGGTATAGGCGCCCTTGCGGGTCATGAAGGGCTCGGCATACTCAAACCCGCTCTCCTCCAGCATGTCGGCCACCTTCCGGTCGGGCCGGGGGGTGATTTTGTCGATCATGCTGATGGGGAAGGAAACCCGGCTTTCGTCCATCAGGTACTGCACGAACTCCTTTTCCACGCGGTTTTCCTCCCGCCAGCCCTCGGCGATATACAGAATCGCCGCCCGCAGCTTATCGCCGTTGTGGCTGTAGTTGTCCATGCTCACCAGGGCGATGGGGGCCTTTCCCTGCTGGAAGCGGGCGTACAGCCCGGCGGCCAGCTTGCCGATGGTGGTGGACGCCGCGGCGGGCGGGGCGAAGATATCCCGCTCCACGGCGGGCAGCGCCTTCCCCGACGCGTCCATGACGGAATAACCCTTTTCGGTAATGGTCAGGCTCACCATCTGCAGCGACCTGGACGCCATAATTTCCATGAACCGCCTGTCGTCCCTGGGGTTCTCCCCGTCGCATCGCAGGGCCTCGCCCACGGAAGCGATGATCTTCTTTTTCACCGTTCCGTCCCCGCACAGCACGCACAGGGCCGTCATCCGGTCATAGGGCGCATACGCCCGGTCGATAATCTCCCCGTCGAAGCATTCGGCCGCCGTCAGCCCCCGGCTGCATTCCCCCGTTTCCAGCAGCGTCTGCATCAGGGCCGCCGGGAAGGCGCGGAAAATATTGCCCGCGCCGATGTGCAGCCAGAGGGGCTGCTTCCGGGTTTCCTGCGCCATGCGCGCCGGGTCGAACCGCGGCGTTTCGAATCCTGCCTTTTTCCAGCCTTCCGTGTTTTTCAGGCTGCTCAATTCCAGTTTCACAAGAAAGCCCCCTCATAATCCTCAGATTTTTCGGAATGAAATCCTGCAATGTGCTGTCACTATTATACCTGAATCGCCCAAAAAGCACAAGTAGAATTTTCTTTTGCCGGAAAATCCTGCAAATCGCCGCCGGAGGGAATTCAACCCTTGCATTTCGGGCCAAAATACATTATACTATAAAATGACCTGTAGTGTATTCTCTTGTGAACGGGTCAGAACCGGCAAAGGGGGTTCGCAGAATATGGAATGCAAAATCAAGAACGATATCGGCACCATCTCCATTTCGGAGGATGTGATGCTGAAAGTAGTCGGTTATGCCGCGCTGGAATGCTACGGCATTGTGGCCATGTCCTCCAAGCGCGCCAAGGACGGGCTGGTGGAATGGCTGGGCCGTGAAAATCTGAGCAAGGGCGTGCAGGTGCGCCTGGTGGACGATCAGCTGGATGTGGACCTGTTCATCGTGGTGGAATACGGCATCTCGGTGGCCGAGGTGTGCAAGACCATTGTGGAAGTCGTCCGCTACAAGCTGGAAAGCATGACGGGGGTTAAAGTGCGCTCCGTCAATATTTCGGTGGAAGGCATCCGCGTGTAAAGCGCCGACGAACGGAGGGAAAACCCTTGATTCAGATACATGAAATTGACGGGCTGCTGCTGCGGGAAATGGTGCTTTCCGGCGCCGCGCTGCTGGAAAAGAACCGGGAGGCCGTGGACGCCCTGAACGTCTTTCCCGTGCCGGACGGCGACACGGGCACCAATATGTCCCTCACCATGGCCAGCGCCACGCGGGAAATCAACCAGCATGAATATACCAGCGCCTCCAAGGCGGCGGACGCCCTGGCCAAGGGCGCGCTGCGGGGGGCCCGGGGCAATTCGGGCGTCATCACCAGCCAGCTGTACCGCGGCTTTGCCAAGGCCATCGACGGCCTGGAAAAAATCACGCCCATGGATTTTGCCCGGGGCATGAAGGCCGGCGCGGATACCGCCTACAAGGCCGTCATGAAGCCCAAGGAGGGCACCATCCTGACGGTGGCCCGCGTCATTGCCGAGGACGCCCTGCGCCAGGCCCAGGCCGCGCCGGAGGATTTTGACGCCCTCTTTACCGTCATTCTCCAGAGCGGCGAGGCCATTCTGGCCCGCACCCCCGAAATGCTGCCCGTGCTCAAGCAGGCAGGCGTGGTGGACGCGGGGGGCCGGGGCCTGCTGCTGCTCTATACCGGCTATGCCGCCGTGCTCCGGGGCGAGCCCATTGACGAAATTTCCGTGGACGGCGGCCAGGCCGCGCCCGTGGAATTTGTGGACGATCACGACGCACTGGAGGAAATCAAGTTCCCCTACTGCGTCACCTATGACATCATTCATCTCAACCCCGCCACCCGCACTTCGGATATCGACACCCTCCGCCGCCAGCTGACCCGCATTGGCGACTGGGTGCAGGTGACCGGCGACCTGGACGGGGTCAAGGTCCACGTCCACACCGGCGACCCGGGCCGCGCCCTGCAGTTCGCCCTGACCCTGGGCGAGCTGGACGTACACAGAATCGAAAACATGCTGGAAACCCGCCGGCAGAAGCAGCAGGCCGCCGCCAGCGAGCCGCCCAAGCCTTACGGCATGGTGAGCGTTTCCCTGGGCGAGGGCTTTTCCAGCATTCTCAAGGACCTGCAGGTGGACGTGATCGTGGAGGGCGGCCAGACCATGAACCCCTCCATCGAAGACCTGCAGAAGGCCATTGACAGCGTGAACGCCGAGACGGTCTTTGTGTTCCCCAACAACGGCAACGTCATCCTGGCCGCGCAACAGGCCGCGAAGCTGAGCCCGAAAAACGTGCTGGTGGTGCCCACCAAGAACGTGGCCATGGGCATTGCGGCCGCCGTCGCGTTCCAGGAGGACCTCTCCGCCGAGGAAAACGCCCGCCGCATGGACGAGGCCGCCCAGCGCGTCCGCACCGGCACCATTACCTACGCCGTGCGGGACAGCGAATTTGAGGATATGCACATCAATGAGGGCGACATTATCGGCCTGAACAACGGCAAAGTGGAATTCAAGGCGGACAATGTGCGGGACGTGGCCATACAGCTCATGCAGAAGATCGTCACCGAGGACGACGGCCTGATTACCCTCTATTACGGCGCGGAAACCAGAGAAGAGGACGCCAACGCCCTGGGCGAAGAACTGGAAGCCCTCTTCCCGGACTGCGACGTGGAAGTGCACTCCGGCGGTCAGCCCCTGTATTATTACCTGATCTCTGTAGAGTAAGCGTTTTTTCCTGGGGCTTTGCCCCGGACCCCCGAACCGGGGGCTTTCCTGGGGCTTTGCCCCAGACCCCACCAGGGGCCCCCGGGAGGCTCCGCGCCTCCCGGACCCACCCGCCAGGGTACTGAGTACCCTGGACCCGCATTTGCGGAACAAAGTTGGCGTGAAATACGAGCAATGTGCCGCTGGGGCGATTGGAAATTGCCGTGGCGGCACGAAAGCCAGAAAAAGCCCGTTGGATGAAGAGCAAGCTCTTGCGTTTACTTTCATAAGGAACGAATCATCATAATCAAACTCAAAGACCGGCAGAACGTAGTGCTCAAGGATTCCCATAGCAATAACTATTGTTTTTGTCAGGAGGTAAGGATATGATGAA
>CANQKI010000148.1 GCA_947624355.1 uncultured Clostridia bacterium
TCGGGCAGCTTTTCCTCCTTCTGGACGGTGATTTTGTCCATCACCTGCTCCTGCACCGCCTGCATGACTTCCAGGCTACAATCCTCCCCCAGGGTATCCTGGAGCATGGTCTGGAACGCTTCTTTCTGCAGGGCGGCGGGCAGGGGCGCATCCACGCCGAAGAGGGCGGGAATCAGGCCGGCGTAAGGGGCGGCGGTATCCCGGGTATAGGAGAGGGCAGCGTAAATATCGGCGGCCCGTTCCTCAAAGCAGGGGAAGAGGAAGCCCGTTTCGGGCATGGACACCGTCCAGTCCCCTTCGCTGCTGGTGAAATCGTTCTCCCGGGGTTCATAGGTCAGGGCGGGCTTGGTGAGCCTGACGGGACACACGCTGCAAAGGAGATAATGAAACACCTCGTCGGAGGCGTCCGGGTCCTTTTCGCCGGCTTTGTTCCGGCGGGCCAGGTCATAGCCGTCGTGTGCCAGGAGGATCAAGTGGTGCTGGTCGGGAATCTGAGGGAGCCCGGCGGCGGCCTGTTCAAAGAAAGCGTCCACCAGCTCGTCATCCTGCAGGGCGCAGTCCCGCAGGGCCATGAGCAGGGCGTGCTCCCGGCCGTTCATGACCTGCTCGGGGGGAAAGCCGATAGTAATCAGATTCTGATCAAGCTCGCCGGACAGGGTGCGGCGGAAAATGGAAAAATACTTTTCCGCGTCCTCCTTGCGCAGATTGACAGGCGCATGGGAAAAAGCGGCGATGGGCTGGCCCTGGCTGTTCACATAGCAGCCCCGGATGCAGGTGATGTTGTGGCGCTCGGGGTTGAAGCGCCGGCGGATTTCGGATAAATCTTTTTTTGTCATAGGGTCCTCCCGCAATTATTCGTTTTCTTCGGGTTCGTCCGGCCCGGGTTCTTCCCCGGTTTCCAGCAGGCGCACGGCGTCCGCCTCGGGCAGGGTTTCGGCCTGGCGGAGCTTGCGCTCGATGGTGCGGCTCTTGCGGGCGGCCTTTTCCAGGGAATTGGCCGTGCGCTGGATGTTGTTCTGGGTGGCGTCCAGGAGATCGGAGAACTTGCCGAACTCTGTCTTGACAGCCCCCAGCAGCTGCCACACCTCCCCCGACCGCTTTTCAATGGCCAGGGTGCGGAAGCCCACCTGCAGACTGGTCAGGAGGGCGTTCAGGGTGGTGGGCCCGGCGACGACGATGCGGTGTCGTTCCTGCAGTTCCTCGCTGAGGCCCCGGACGCGGATGGCCTCGGCGTACAGCCCCTCGATAGGCAGGAACATGACGGCGAAATCGGTGGTATAGGGGGGCTGGATGTATTTAGAGGCGATGCGCTTGGCCTCCGTCCGGAGAGCGGCTTGCAGCGCGGCGGAGGCGGCGGCAATCAGCGCCTGATCTCCCGCGTCATAGGCGGCCAGCAGCCGTTCGTAATCCTCCACGGGGAATTTGGAATCGATGGGCAGGTACACCGTGCCCTCCCCCTGGCCGGGGAGCTTCACGGCAAATTCCACCCGCTGGGCGGAGCCGGGCACCACGGCCACGTTTTCGTCGTACTGGCTGGGGGACAGGACCTGGCTGAGCAGGGCGCCCAGCTGCATTTCGCCCCAGACGCCCCGGGTCTTCACGTTGGTGAGCACCTTTTTGAGGTCGCCCACGCCGGAAGCCAGGGTCTGCATTTCGCCCAGGCCCTTGTGCACCATTTCCAGCCGCTCGCTGACTTGGGCGAAGCTCTCGTTCAGGCGCTTATCCAGGGTGGCGTGGAGCTTTTCATCCACGGTGAGGCGCATTTCCTCCAGCTTTTTGCCGTTTTCCTCCTGGAGCTTGCCGACGCTCGTCTGCAGCGTTTCCCGCATGCGTTCCATCCGGGCTTCGTTCTGGGTCAGCTTTTCATCCAGGGCGGCGGAGATCCGGTGGAGGCGCAATTCCTGGGCCTGGCTCACCGCGTCCAGCCGGGCCCCCAGGTTTTCCAGGCGCTGGGCCTCGTCCCGGCTACGTTCGTCCAGGGTCTGGAGAATGTAGCGGGTGAGGGTGTCGCTTTGCTGGAGGGATTCCTGCCGGGTGGGCAGAGCGCGCAGGGCGTCCGCCTGGGCGTTCAGCCGGTCTTCCAGATCTTCCTGCCGGGCCCGGAGGCGGCGCTGCCCAGCCAGCAGGGCAATGAGCAGCCCCGCCAGCAGCGCAAGCAAAATAAGCGCCAGCAAGGCCAGCGCTCCCAAACTGTTATTGAGCAGGGAAAGAAAATCCTGATGCATGGGAAGAAAGCTCCTTTTGTGTACAGCGTAATATCTGTCCCTCTGTTAAACTGACGTTCTGATCAGTAAAAAAGTCTACATGGGAAAGAGATACCAAAAGCCGTCCGCAGGACTGTAATCGTATCGACCGGCTTTGCCGGTCGGGCGGGGAGTTTTCCGTAGCAAAATTTATTTTGCGGAGGAAAACATTCCGCAGCATAAGTCGAAAAAGTGGTCTTGCCACTTTTTCGATAGCCGCCCCGGCGGCTTACGCGTGTGACTTGCCTTCGCGCCAGTGCTGATAGCAAAGGCCGATGTAGCGGATTTCGTTCTGATTGTCGATCATCACCTGGGCGCCTTCCTTGAGCACGTTGCCTTTTCCGTCCACCCGGGTGTTCATGGTGGCCTTTTTGCCGCACCAGCACAGGGAGCCGGAAACCTCCTGAATATCCTCGGCCAGCCGCAGGAGCGCCGCCGAGCCCGGGAAGAAATTCCCCTGGAAATCGGTTTTCAGGCCGTAGCAGTAAATTTCCAGGTCGTCGGCCATATCGGCCATTTCCTGCACCTGGGCTTCCGTCAGAAACTGGGCCTCGTCCACGAACACGAACTGGAAATGGGAATGGGCGTGCTGCACGGCCAGCCAGTTGAGCTGTTCCCGGACGCTGTGGCCGCTCTCCAGCACGATATCCGCATCGGCCTGGAGGCCCACCCGGGAATAGACGATATTTTCGGCCACGCGGGTATCGATGGCGGGCTTGACCAGCGCCACCCGGAGGCCCAGCTGCCGGTAATTGTACCGCTGCATGAGCAGCATGGCCGTTTTGCTGGAGCCCATGACCCCGTGATAAAAATGCAGCATTACAGTTCCCGCCTGCCTTCCATGGCCTTGGCCAATGTCACTTCGTCGGCATACTCCAGGTCGCTGCCCACGGGCACGCCGTGGGCGATGCGGGTGACGCGGACGCCCAGGGGCTTGATGAGCCGGGCGATGTAGGCCGCCGTGGCCTCGCCCTCGATATCCGGGTTGGTGGCCAGAATGACCTCCTCCACCGTTTCCGTGGACAGGCGGGCAAGCAGCTCCTTGATGCGGATATCCTCGGGGCCTATGCCGTTCATGGGGGACAGGGCGCCCCCCAGCACATGATAGAGGCCCCGATAATCCCGCATGCGCTCCATGGCGGCCACGTCCCGGGCGTCCCGCACCACGCAGATCTGCCCGTTGTGGCGGCCTTCGTCCTTGCAGACTGGGCAGAATTCGTCCTCGGCGTAATTGCCGCAAAGGGCGCAGAAACGCAGGGCCTTCCGCCCCTGCCACAGGGCGGCGGCCAGCTCCTTTACGTCATCCAGGGGCATGGCGGCGATATGGTAGGCCAGGCGCTGAGCGCTTTTTTGCCCGATGCCCGGCAGCCGGGCCAGCTGCGCCGCCATCCGCAGGATGGGATCGATGCCCTCCGCCATATCAGAACATGCCGCCCATGCCGGCGGGGGCCATGCGGCCCATGGTTTCTTCCCGGGTCTTTTCCCCTTCCCGCAGGGCTTCGTTGACGGCGGCCAGGATCATATCCTGGAGCATGTCCACGTCGTCGGGGTTCACGGCCTCGGGCTTGATGGTCAATTCCAGCAGCTCCCGCTTGCCGGAAACCTTGCAGGTGACCATCCCGCCGCCCGCGCTGGCCTCATATACCTTTTCATCCAATTCTTCCTGGGCTTTCTGCAGCTGTTCCTGCATTTTCTGGGCCTGGCGCATGAGCTGCTGCATATTGGGCCCGCCGCCGAAGCCGCCAAACTGATTGCGTGCCATGTGGGTTTCCTCCTTCGGAAATTCAATCCATCTTCAATATTATAACACGGCGGCGGCGAAAATGTAAAGCCGGAGATTGACAAGACGCGCGGAATCGGGTGTTGGATTACAATACATATAGGACACCAAGCAAGAAAAGGAGGAAAAAGAATAGAAGGTTGACCGGCTGTGTGG
>CANQKI010000149.1 GCA_947624355.1 uncultured Clostridia bacterium
TCCGGAACCGCCCAGCGATCCTGCACCCCACAGGCACCCAGCGTATCTTTCTTACGCCAAGCTTGTTCGCCTTACGGGGGTTCAGGGGGGCCGTATCCCGCCGCCGCCTGTGGCGGATAAAGGCGGGAGAAGGCCCAATGAGGCAAGGAGTGCGGTGAGCGGCAGCGATACCGCACGACTATGCCGAATTGAGGGCTTGGGCTGGGAAAGCCCCCCGAAAAATGTCTGCATAAAAGCTTAGTTCTTCAGGCTGTTAAGGGGCGCGGGGATGCGGCCGCCCCGGGCGATAAAGGTTTCGCTGCCGAAGGGGTGGACGGGCATCACGGGGGCGCGGCCCAGCAATCCGCCGAATTCCACGAAATCGCCCACCTTTTTGCCGGGAGCGGGAATGACGCGGACGGCGGTGGTCTTGGTGTTGATCATGCCCACGGCGGCCTCGTCCGCGATAATGGCGGAAATGGTGGCGGCGGGGGTATCGCCGGGAACGGCGATCATATCGAGGCCCACGGAGCACACGCAGGTCATGGCCTCGAGCTTATCCAGGGTCAGGGCCCCGCAGGCGGCGGCGTCGATCATGCCGATATCCTCGCTGACGGGGATGAACGCGCCGCTGAGGCCGCCCACATGGGAGGACGCCATGACGCCGCCTTTCTTGACCGCGTCGTTCAGCAGGGCCAGGGCGGCGGTGGTGCCGTGGGTCCCGCAGCGTTCAATTCCCATTTCTTCCAGAATATGGGCGACGGAGTCCCCCAGTGCGGGGGTGGGGGCCAGGGAAAGGTCGACGATGCCGAAAGGCACGTTCAGCCGCCGGGAGGCCTCCATCGCCACCAGCTGCCCCACCCGCGTAATGCGGAAAGCGGTGCGTTTAATGGTCTCGGCCACGGTATCGAAGGGCTGTCCCTTGACGTTTTCCAGGGCTCGTTTGACCACGCCCGGGCCGCTGACGCCCACGCTCACGGCGCAGTCGCCCTCTCCGGGCCCGTGGAAGGCCCCGGCCATGAAGGGGTTATCCTCCACCGCATTGCTGAAAATCACGAGCTTTGCGCAGCCAAGGCCATCCCGGTCTTTTGTCTGGTCGGCCAATTGCAGGATCACGTCGCCGCAGAGCTTGACGGCGTCCATATCGATGCCCGCCTTGGTGGAGGCCACGTTGACCGAGCCGCAGAGGCGCTCCGTCCGGGACAGGGCCTCGGGGATGGAGAGGATCAGCCGCCGGTCGGCCGCCGTCATGCCCTTTTGCACCAGGGCCGAATAACCGCCGATGAAATTGACGCCCGTCGTGTTTGCCGCCCGGTCCAGGGCGAAGGCCGTGGGCAGGGGGGATTTCACCGCCCCGGTAATCAGGGAAACGGGGGTGACGGAAATGCGCTTGTTCACAATGGGCACGCCGAATTCCTTTTCGATTTCCTCGCCCACGGCCACCAGGCGCTCGGCCTGGCGGGCGATGCGGTCGTACACCCGGCCGGCCAGGCGGTTTTCGTCGTCGCACACGCAGTCAAAGAGCGAAATGCCCATGGTGATGGTGCGCACGTCCAGCTTTTCCTGGTCGATCATGCGCAGGGTTTCCCAAATCTCGTTGGTCTGGATCATGGCTTTCCTCCCGGTCAGATCTGGTGCATGGCCTCAAAAATTTCGCTCTTCTGAATGCGGATCTGCAATCCCAGCTCGCAGCCCAGCTCCCGCAGGTCCTCCATGAGCTTTTCAAAGGCGCAGCCCGTAATATCCACGATCATGATCATATTGAAATAGCCGCCCACAATGGTCTGGGAAATATCGAGGATATTGGCGTCGTGCCGGAACAACACATCGCTCACCCGGGCGATAATGCCCTTGCGGTCCATGCCCAGCACGGACACTACGGCCTTGGAAACCCCGTTCATGGCTTGCCCTCCCGCGTTTCGAAAAATCAGCATTTTATTATACCGCATCGCCGCCCTGAATTCAAGTTTTTCCGCCCTCTGAGGGAAATTTTGATAAGCGGCGGTGTCGAAAACACGTTTTCGACACCTTGCGATGCAGGATCGCTTTTGCGTTCCTGCATCGATCACATCGTTTTCCTGTGATGCTGCGCATCACAGCCGGAAAATGATATAGGTTGGAGTCATTCTGACTCCTCCTCGGACCGGGGGACCCGGTCCTGCGGATTACATATGAAGGGGCTGCGGCCCCTTCATGCATCCCCAAAGGTCATGATGCGGCTTTTTTGAAAGCCCGTTTTGATAAACAATGCGCCGCGGCAGAATACGGCCCCCTTGCGGAAATCGTAAAAAAAGGCTATGATGAAAGGCAGGGAGGCGACGGTATGGAGCAGCGGCGGATTCTGCTGACGGTCAGCTACGACGGAACGGCGTACAGCGGCTGGCAGTATCAGGACAACGCGCCCAGCGTGCAGCAGACGCTGGAGGAAGCGCTGGAAAAGGCCCTTGGCACGTTTACGCGGGTGACGGGGGCCAGTCGGACGGACGCGGGGGTGCACGCCCTGGGTCAGCGGGCGCATTTTGACACCTGTTCCACTATTCCGCCCGAAAAATATCCCTTTGTGCTGAACCGTTTTCTGCCCCCCGATATCCGGGTGACGGCGGGCGTCGCCGTGCCGCCGGATTTTCACGCGCGGTTTTCGGCGGCGGGAAAATGCTACACCTACCGCATTCATAACGCGCCCCATGCCAGCGCCCTGTACCGGAACCTGACGGCCCATGTGCCCGTGCACCTGGACGAAACCGCCATGAACCGGGCGGCCCAGCGGCTGACAGGCACCCACGATTTCGCGGCCTTCGCGGCGGCGGGGGGCAGCGCCAAAACCACCGTGCGCACCCTGGACCGCCTTTCCGTCACCCGGGCGGGGGAGGAAGTGACGATCGTGGTGCACGGCAACGCGTTCCTGTATAATATGGTCCGGATCATTGCGGGGGCGCTGATTTATATCGGCCAGGGCAAGCTGCCCGAGGACTGCCTGACCCAGGCCCTTCAAAGCGGCAGCCGGCTGGACCTGGGCATCACGGCCCCGGCATGCGGTCTGGAGCTGACGCGGGTGGAATACGATTTTGAAAAAACCTGACAGCGCGTTTCCGCCCGGATGTTCTTTGTTACGAAATACTTAAAAATATAAAGATTTTACAAAGGTCTTGCTTTTTTAAGGCGAAATCAGGTATAATAGGTCAGGTATTCATTCAGGTTGAAGAGGGGCAACGGGATTTCACAAGGAGGCTTGCAAACCAGCCATGATTTATGATCTGCAGAAGGCCACCATGTGGAAGCGGATTTCTGCCTGGCTGTTCGACACCATCCTGCTGGCGATTGTGGCCGTGCTTTGCGCATGGCTTGTTTCTGTTATTTCCGGCTTTGACGGCTACAACGCCGCCCTGGACGAGCGCTACACCTATTACGCGGAGCAGTACGGCGTGAATTTCAACATGACCTATGCGGAATACGAGGCCATGACGGAGGAGCAGACGGCTGCCCTCCAGGCCGCTTACGACGCTTTGGGGCAGGACGAGATGGCGGTGTACAACTACCGGATGGTGATTCAGCTGACGGTGGTCATCACCAGCCTGGGCATTCTGGCGGCGTATCTGATTATGGAATATCTGATTCCCATGCTGTTTAAAAACGGGCAGACATTGGGAAAGAAAATTTTCGGCCTCGGCGTTATGCGCACGGAGGGGATCAAGGTCAACGGCATTTGCCTGTTTATCCGCACGGTGCTGGGCAAATATACCATCGAGACCATGATCCCCGTTTTCATTCTGATCATGATTTATTGGGGCCGGATGGGCCTGATGGGTACGCTGGTGCTGCTGGCGCTGCTCATCGGCCAGGTAATCGCCATGATCGTGACCAAAACCAATTCCCCCATTCACGACCTGCTGGCGGGCACCGTCGTCATCGACGTGGCCAGCCAGATGATATTCAATACCCAGGAAGAAATGATCGCCTACAAGCAGAAGGTCCATGCGGAGAAGGTCGCCCGCCAGCCCTACTGACGGCAAAGCCCGGGAAAAACCAAGGAGAAAGAAAGGGGATCGTATGAAAATCGTATTGCAGAACCTCACCAAGAGCTTTCCCAGCCGGAACA
>CANQKI010000150.1 GCA_947624355.1 uncultured Clostridia bacterium
CAATCACCCCCTTTTCTCCTTTTGGTTAATTTAAAAAACAAACCCCTATTTCTAGAGGTTTGTTGATGGGCTGAGAAGTCAGAATGACTTCTTCCTCTATCATTTTCCGGCCGTGATGCGCAGCATCACAGGAAAATGATGTGATCGATGCAAGAATGCTTTAGCGTTCTTGCATCGCCTGCGTTGCAGCAACATGCAGATTATTTGATGGTTTGAAGCGCCGCGTCATAGGCGGCCTTAAGCTGGGGATCGTTCATATCCCCCAGTTCAAAGTAGGCGCTGGCCAGCTCTTCGGGCATTTCGGCTTCCAAGTCGGGGGTGATGCCCACCTTGTGCACTGCCTTGCCCGAGGGCAGGAAGTACTGGGCATAGGTCATCTGGAAGCCCTTGGTGTTGTTATCCAGGGGAACAACCGTCTGGATAATGCCCTTGCCGAATGTGAGGGTGCCCACCACCTGGGCGCGGCCCACATCCTGCATGCCGCCCGCCAGGATTTCGGAGGCGGAGGCCGAATTGCCGTTCACCAGGAAGGTGACGGGGATATCGTCGGCCCCGGGCTTGGTCATGTATTCTTCCTTTTCGCCGTAGCGGTCCTGGCTATACACCAGCAGCTGATCGTCCATAAACAGGTCGGCGATATCGACGGCCGCGTCCACCCAGCCGCCGCCGTTGTCCCGCAGGTCGACGATGAGGGCCTTGGCCCCCTGGTTCTTCAGGCGGGCCAGGGCGTCGGCGAACTCCTGCTGGCTTTCTCCGGCAAATTCGTACAGGGCGATATAGCCCACCTGGTCGTCCAGCATGCAGTCCTCAATGCGGTTCACATGGATGATGGCCCGGGGGATGCGGAAGGTCATGGGCATGCCGTCCCGCAGCACCTCCACCTCCACTTCTTCGCCCACCTTGCCCCGCATGACGTTCACGGCGTCCTGCATGGAATAGGCGTCCACGGCGATGTCCTCCACCCGGATCAGCAAATCGCCCCTGCGGATGCCCGCGTCGGCCGCCGGGGTATCTTTGAACACCCGGGTGACGGTGACGGTGTAATCCTCATAGCTGCCCAGCAGGTAGAGGCCGATGCCGGCATATTCGCCCTCGTCGTCGGCCCACAGGTCGGTCCATTCCTGCTCGTTATAGTAGAAGGAATAGGGGTCCTCCAGGCCGTAGAGCAGGCCCCGGGTGGCGTTTTCAATGAGGGCGTCCACGTCGGGCTCTTCATAATACCAGTACTCGATGTACTGCAGGATTTCATCCATTTCGGAATACCGGGACAGCCGCTCGTATTCCTCTTTGGAAATGGTCACGGTATCCTTGGAACCGTTAAAGAAATCCAGAATACCCGACGCCTGGGCGGAAAAGACGACGCCCGTCAGCAGCACGACGGCGGCAGCGAAAATCAGAATACGTTTTTTCATGGCATTTCCTTTCCGGCGCGTGGGGCCGCGCCTGATGAGGCCGGGCGGAAAGCGCCTTTACCGGCCCTTTTTCGTCTTGGTTTTATTATTGCCGCAGCGCCGCATTTCAAGCAGCATCTTGAAAGTGACGGCGTCCTCGAACTTGCGCAGGTCCAGGCCCACCTGGCGCTGCACCTTGTCCAGCCGGTACACCAGAGTGTTGCGGTGGATGTAGAGCTGCCGGGCGGTATCGGACAGGTTCAGGTCCTTCTTGAAGAACATTTCGATGGTATAGAGCATTTCCTCCGAAAAGAGGCGGGCGGTGGAACGGTTGAAAAGCAGGTTGTGGTAATGCTCCGCCGTTTCGGGGGACAGATCGGACAGGAACCTTTCCAGCATCATGGACCGGTACACATGCACCGTGCGTTCGGGGGCGAACACCCGGCCGATTTCGATGGCCCGGCGCGCCTGGCGGTAAGAGGAATGGAGTTCGCCCACGTTCTTCGCCACTTCGCCGATGCCCACCGTCACATGCAGGGCGGTTTCGCCCATGAGGGTTTCCTGCACGGCGCAGGCGAACTGGCGCAGTTCGTCCTCGTCCTCCATATTGGCCACGTCTTTAATGAAGGCCACGGTGTGCTTGTCCATGGAGACGAGGGTGTCCCCGCCCGAGCGGGGCAGGATTTCGTCCAGCAGCTCATAGGCCGTCTGCTGCTGTACCTGCACCATGTGCATGAGCAGCACGCACCGGGCCGCATTGGCCGGGATATGGTGCTCGTCCGTCACGGCGTCCAGCTCGGCCACGGACAGTTCGTTCTGCAGAATCCGCTGGTAGGCGTTGTTCAGGTCGTTCCCGGCGGCATTGGCCGCAATAACGGCGGAAATCATGGCGTCGCACAGGGTGAACACGTCCCGGGCCCCCGCCGTATCCGCCGAAACGGCCATGAGGATATAATCCGGGGAAGACGCGCAGGCCTGGAACACCCGGCCCTCGTGGGCCAGCATCACCCCCGCCTCGGGCAGATCGGGCACGGAAAAACGGATATCCTCGTTGGGAATCAGGCTGTTTCCGTCCGCATCCAGCAGCGAAACGGGCATGCTGAGCCGGGAGAAGACCTGCTGCAGCTGAAACAATAAGTGCTGATCCATGGAAAAACCCCCTTTTCTGGCAAATAACCACAGGGTTCGCCGTTATTTACGATTCGGGATGGTTTTGCCGGCGGATTTTCCGCCCGCTTTCCCATTAGAAAGTATAGCATATTTTTCGACATCCGTAAATCCCCCAGTTCGGCACAATTGTAAACGATTCGCAAAGGATGCGCCGCCGTGCCGGACGGCAGAAAAGGCCGTTTCCGGGAAGATTGAATTGACATATATATGAAAAAAAGATAAAATAATCATGCAAAAATCCGAAACCGCACTTTGAGGCGGAGAATACGGGGGAGAGAAACCATGAAACGGAAAATGCTGATGCTGGCCGCAGTGCTGGCCGCAATGATCATGACGCTGACACTGCCGGGAACGGTGGAAAAGGCGAACGCGGAAGAAACCGCCGGTTGGCCTGTGCTGCGGGAGGACTGTTTTTCCGAGGATCAGTATGAATACGCTTTACAGATCGATTGGGGAAATATCACTGTATTGGGCGGAACGGTTCTCCGCCATGAGGTCACCAGCATTGAATTTGAAGGAACGTTGGACAATGCGCCGAGAAATGCCAGGGATGTTTCCCAGGCGGGGGACGGAAGAGTGCTGAGCTGGGTGACGGATCTGAGAAACGGCCGCTATATCCTCCATATCGCGGGAGACGGGGGCATACGGCTCCCGGAAAACTGCACCATGCTGTTTGGCGGATACAAAAACGTAACGGAAATCCGTTTCAACAGCTGCGTCAGCGCCTCCCTGGTGAAGAATATGGAGGTAATGTTCGGATACTGCTCGAACCTGACAGAGGTGGATCTTTCCTACCTGGACATGAGCAATGTGACGGATATGGGCGGCATGTTCTTTAATTGCCGGTGTTTGGAAAAGGTATTTGTGTCCCCCGGATTTGTTGCTTCGGATTCTATGGCGGATATATTTCGGAATTGTCCGGGCACCTTCATTTACACGGTTGATGCGCTCGGCGCAAATTGGCCCGTGATGCGGGCGGATGCTGCGGCGGATGGGAGCGCCCTTCCTTTTGTGCTGGGCAGCGAAATCCCGCGCACGGACATTGGCAGCATTCGCTTTCAGGGAAATTTTGACAATGCTTCGGAAAATGCCTGGGATGTGTCTCAGGCACAGGACGGAACAGTGCTGGCCTGGGTGAAGGAAGGAGAAGACGGCCTTTACGACCTCTGCATCGCGGGGAACGGCGGGGTGAATCTTCCGGAAAACTGCGCATCGCTGTTTGCGGAATACGACCATGCAAAAGTAATCAGCTTCAACGACTGCGTCTGTACGACCAAAGCGACGAATATGTACGGAATGTTTCAAAACTGCTGGGAGTTGGCACGGATCGGGGCGGGCCTTATCAACACGGCCAGCGTAACGGACATGAGCGATATGTTCTCATCCTGCCTGAGCCTGGGATGGTTGGATATGACCATGTCGGATACAGGGAATGTAACGGATATGAGC
>CANQKI010000151.1 GCA_947624355.1 uncultured Clostridia bacterium
TTTGTCAGGGCGTTTTCCCCACCCCGCGAACACAGGATACCGCAAAACGGGCCCGGTTTGGTCGCCTGAAAAGCGACAAAATATCAGCCACCCAAAAGACTTTGATCGAAAGCGAACAGCGCGTCGTTGATTTCAAAGACGTCGTAAACGCCGCGGTTGATAAAGTACTCCACAATAATATCGAACTTGCTGCTGTGGGACAGGGCAAAGCCCGCTTTCATGAGCAGGTCCTTCGTTTCATCCAGGGACAATTCCAGCGCCACGGCAAAGGCCAGGACGGTGGCTTTGCTGGGCCGGTAATGCACGTCCGAGCGGATCTTGGAAAAGAGCTTCCGGTCGATATTGGCCTTTTTGTAGCACTGCACGTCCGTCATGCCCTTTTCGTCGATCCGGCGCAGCAGCGTCTGGGAAAAGCTCTCGTCCAGGGTCTGCAGGGCGTCCTCCAGGGAAAGGGAGGGGGCCAATGCGGCCTCCTCCACGTACCCGGCTTCCGCTTCCGGGCGCTTGGGCAGCCTCTTTTTGCGGAAAATTCCCTTCCGCGCGCTTTTCTCCGCCGGCGCTGTCGGCGGCGGGGTTGCCATGGGGGCGGAATGCATTTTGTCCGGTCCCCGGAATGCTTCCCCCAAAACGGGCATGTTCATCTGCCGGGAACGCAGGATCAGGTGTTCCTCCGCGTACCTGTCGTCGATGTAGGCGGCAATTTCCCGGTAGAGCTTTTCCCCGATGAGGAAGGAATCCCGGTCGAACACGGTGAGGTACACGGTCATTTCGTGATCTTCCAGGAAATGACCGATGGCCGCCCGGGCCGTTTCCATGGCCTGCGCTTTGGGATATCCGTAGGCCCCCGCCGAAATCAGGGGAAAGGCCACGGATTCGCACCCCAGCTTTTCGGCCAGGGCCAGGGAATTGCGGTAGCAGGCGCGCAGGTTTTCCCCCTCGCCGCTGTTCCCGCCTGTCCACACAGGGCCTACCGTGTGGATCACATAGCGGCAGGGCAGCCGATAGCCCTTCGTAGCCTTGGCCTCCCCCACCCGGCAGCCGCCGAGACCCCGGCATTCCGCCAGCAACTCGGGCCCCGCCGCCCGGTGGATGGCCCCGTCCACGCCGCCGCCCCCAAGCAGCGTTTCGTTGGCGGCGTTCACGATGGCGTCCACCTGCATTTTGGTAATGTCGTTCCGGACGATGTGCAGCGGCACTTCGTTTCCCTCCCTATTTTGCGGCGGGCTGGATGAGCCGCACGCCGCGTCTGGTCACGTAGGACGCGTCCAGCCAGTATTCGGCCCCGCCATAACCGTTCGTTTCCACGTAATAGCGGATGCCCGGAATTTCGTCCAGGGATGCGATGGGCCGGAAGCCTTCTTCCGTTTGGATGTAGAGCTGGCCGCCCTTGATGCGTTCAAAGGTGGCGGAGGGGGCGGAATCGATAATCCGGAATTTGGTGTGATCGGGGGAAACCGCCGCCACCATGGCGATGTGGCCGCTCACCACCGAAAAGGAGAACACGGCCCCCTGCTCCTCCATTTTTTTCACGATCTCGTTCAGATTCTCATAAAGCTCATACCGGGTCTTATACCCCAAATCGTCCCCCGCCCGGCCCACCAGCGCGTCGTTCACCGTGCCGCCCTCCATCAGGCAGGAGGCGTACGTAATGGCCAGGTTTTCGGGCAGAATTCTGTCGTCGGTATAGCCCAGCAGCTGCAGAGCGTGGGACAGGGCAAAGATGGCGCAGCCGGACTGCTGAAGGTTGCTGTGGCGGTACTGCTTGTCCAGCCACCAGCCGTCCACCTGGCTGTACAGGGTAAACCCTTTTTCGGCGGCACGCTGGGTGACCGTCGCCGTTTGTCCCCCCAGCGCGGCCCCGGCGGGCAGCGTTTCGGGCGGCAGGGTGATTTCCCAGTCCATATACCGGCCCTCGGGGTCGGCGCACCGGTCGATCATCGCATCCCGGGCGGCATAATTCCCCAGGCTCCCGCCCGCCGCGTCCAGCAGGGTCACGGTATCTGCCGCCAAAGTGGTCCGCAGAATCAGGCGGTTTTCCCGTTCGCCCCGCTCCAGCACGGCGCTGCCTGGCAGAATCATCGGCGCTTCGGGGGTTACGTCGATTTCGGCCAGGGCGGGCGTGCCCCGGCCCCCGGCGTTTTCGGCGGCAAAGAGCCAATGCTGTTTTCCTGCCCCCGAAAGCAGGATATCCGCCTGCCACCACAGGCCGTCCGCCCCTTCCTCCGCCGCGTCCCGGGAAAACGCCACGGGCTCCGGGATTCCGTCAAAATAAAGGGTCAGCCTGTCCGTTTCCCGGGTGGTCAGCACCCGGGCGGTAAGGACGTCCTGATAGGCCGTGCCGTGATCCGCGCTGAGCGTCACGTCCAGCACGTCGGCCCCGGGCCGTTTCCCGGGCTGGCTCACGTAGATTTTCGCGCTTTCTTCCCCGCAGGTCAGTTCAATCACGGCCTCCCGGGCCGCGCCGCTTTCGTTTGCCGCCGCAAAGACCGTCAGGGCGTTTTCGTGGGGTGTAACCGTCAGGAAATCCGCGCCGCATACGGCCTGCCAGGCCCCGGAGGCGGCCACGGAAAACGTCTTTTCTCCCATTGCATCCTGCCAGGCGGCCCAATTTCTGCCGTCCGCCAGCACATAATCCGCCGCCGGTTCAAAGGAAATTTCTTCTTCCTCTTCGCCGCTGTCCGCCCGCTGGGCCACGGAAATTTCCGCCATCATATCTCCCGAAACAATGGTTACGCTGCCCTGCCGCGCGCCGTTTTCAATTGGCAGCACCTGCAAAACCAGCGGGTCGTCCGGCGCGCCGCAGGCCGTGCCCAGTAAAATAAAGTCGCTGTCCGTTTCCGCCGTCCAGACCCCCGGGGCGTGCACCGTCCAGGTTCTGTGCCCGCCCTGGGCGGGGACGGCCCCCGTTTCTCCCGTCACGCCGATGCCCGGCCCTGGCAGCACCGTCAGGGTAACCGGATCGGATTCCGCCCGGTTCCCCTGGCCGTCGTCCGTTTCGCCCACAATGCGCATGTCCCCCGCTTGGGTGGGCGTGTAGGAAAACACGGGATCGGTTCCCGTCATATGGGCAATGCGCTCGTTCTCCAGGTAAACCGAGCAGCCGAAAAGGCTGGCCCCCGCCTGGCCGGACAGGGTGATATCCACCGTACCCCCCGCTGTTACGGTGTCCCGGCTCAGCGTCGCCTGGCAAACCGCTTTCTCCGTTACCTGCAGCTTTGCTTCCGCCGTCCGGGTCTGCCCGGCAGCGTCCCGGCCGGTGACGGATATCGTATATTCCCCTGCCGCCCTTGGCCTGAACCAGCCCGATGCATGGGGCACGAATTCCCCTTCAAACACGGGCTCGCCATTCAAAGCAGCGGCGTATGCGTATTCCACCGCGCCCGGCATATCCACCCGGATTTCCGTCTGCCCGCCCAGCGCCAGGGCGTCCGGCGAAAGCGTCAGCCCCCCTTCGGCGCGGGCGGAAAATGCCGGCAGCGCCAGGATCAGCGCCAGGATCAGGCAGGCTTTTGTCCTCACGGTCTTTGTCCTCCATTGTGTGTTTCATCCTATTATAACAGATTTTTTGTGACTCCGCGCATTTTTCCGCAAGAATTTACAAAACTTCCGTTCTCTGCTATAATGCCCCTTGCGAGGAGGACGATTTTCAGTGCGGATGCGGATGAAAAAATGGGCCCGGCCCGAATTGCTGGCCTGCCCCTGGTTTGTGGATATGCCGGCGGAAATGCGCGGCCAATGGGCGGCGCGCTTCCACCGAAAGCAGCCCCTTTATCTGGAGCTCGGCTGCGGAAAGTGCGTTTCCACGGCGCAAATGGCCCTGCAGAACCCTGACATTAATTTCCTGGCCGCCGATATGTCCACCAATGTGCTGGGCGTGGCAAGGCGGAACTTCGTATCGGCCTTCGGCGACCGGCCCG
>CANQKI010000152.1 GCA_947624355.1 uncultured Clostridia bacterium
AACCACGCGCCGAAACTGAAAATTTTGGGGTTGACAGAAAAAGAATTGCATTTTATAATACTTCTGTACAAAAACATTTCGCGAAATGTATTCAGAACTGCAATTGCCATCGAAATCCGGACAAATCCGGCAGGCGTTCCGCTTCTTTGCACGTCTGCCGGAACCGCGCCGAAAACGAACACAACGGGGGGATCGGATTGAAGACAAATGAAGCTGCCATTCAAAACGGCAAAGGCGCCGCTGGCCTCAGGTCCCGCATGAAGTGGAGCACGTACATGCGCCGTTACGGCACGCTGTATCTGCTGCTCATTCTGCCCATGATTTTCTTCATCGTGTTCCGCTATGCGCCCATGGTCTATATTCTGGGCGCTTTCAAGCAGAACAATATCATCAAACCCCCATGGCAGGTGCCCTGGGCAAAAAATCACGGCTTTGAATGGTTCATCAAAGCGTTCAGCAACCGGGATTTTCTTTATGCCTTGCGCAACACCCTGACGCTGAATCTGCTGGATCTGGTGATAGGCTTCCCTGCGCCCATCATTCTGGCGCTGCTGCTCAACGAACTGACATTCAAGCGCTTCAAGAAGATCACCCAGACGGTGCTGTACCTGCCCCATTTCCTTTCCTGGATCATCATTTCGGGCCTGGCCCTTCGTCTTCTGGCCCCCACGGACGGGCTCGTCAATATTCTGATCACAAAGGCGGGCGGCCAGCCGATCCATTTCCTGGATGTGCCCAACAACTGGGTGGCCACCTACGTGGTGCTGGGCATCTGGAAGGAAGCCGGCTGGAACACCATCATCTATCTCGCCGCGCTGACGTCCATCAGCCCCGAGCTGTATGAGGCTGCCGCCGTGGATGGGGCGGGCCGTTTCCGCCGTATCTGGCATGTGACGCTGCCCGGCCTCCGCTCCACCATCGTGATCCTGCTGATTATGAATCTGGGCCGTATCCTGGGCAGCGAGTTCGACCGTCCGCTGGCCCTGAGCAACAAACTGGTTACCAGCGTTTCCAACGTGATTTCCATCTTCGTTTACCAGCGCGGTCTGCGCGGCAACCAGTTCTCCCTGTCCACGGCCGTGGGCCTGTTCCAGTCCGTCGTGGGCGTGATTTTCCTGCTGGGCGCCAATTCGCTTTCCAAGCGCTTTGGTGAACGGGGCATCTGGTAAGGGAGGCGAAACGGCATGATTAAATCCAAGAAAACCAAGGCGGGCGATCTTATCATCGCCGCGATCTGTTTCGTGCTCATGTTCATCTGTCTGCTGCCGATGCTGAACGTGCTGGCGCGGTCCCTCAGTTCCACAGACGCTTTGATCCGCAACGAAGTGCTGCTTTGGCCCAAGGGCTGGAATCTGGACGCCTATACGACCGTGCTGAAGGACGCCAAGTATACCCGCTCTCTGGGTTGGACGGCCTTTCTGACCGTGGTGTGCACCGTCCTGTCCCTGACCATGACCGTTATGTGCGCCTTCCCCCTGATTTTTGACAATCTGCGGGGCCACAAAGTCATCAGCGGCGTGATCCTCTTTACCATGTATTTCAGCGCGGGTACCATTCCCAATTACCTGCTGCTCAAGAACCTGCATATGCTGGACACTGCCTGGGTGCTGATTGTTCCCAGCTGCCTGAGCGTATACAACATGATCATCATGCGTTCCTTCTTCTACGGCGTGCCAGACAGCCTGCGGGAGGCGGCGGAAATCGACGGCGCGGGCCCCATCCGGATGCTTGTCCGGATTTATCTGCCCCTGTCCACGTCGGTTCTGGCGACGCTGGCGTTGTTCTACGCCGTGGGCCGGTGGAACGGCTTCTCGGACGCGCTGATGTACCTGACCAACAAGCGCAGCGATATTTATCCCATCCAGCTGCTGCTTTATAACATCCTGCAAAACTCCACCAGCATCGAGGTGGGCACCCAGGAGGGCTTTTTCGCCCCCGGCCTGTCCGAAACCCTCAAAATGGCCACCGTCATGTTTGCCACTGTGCCCATCCTGATCGTGTATCCCTGGCTGCAGCGGTATTTCGTGACGGGCGTTACCATCGGCGCCGTCAAGGGCTGATTCCGTTTCCAATAGGCGGATGCCTATTAAGAATATTTTCCAAATAAGGAGGAAAAACACATGAAACGTATCCTGGCATTCCTGCTGACCGTCGTCGTGCTGATGTCCTGCTGCGCGTTCTCCGCTTTCGCGGAGGATGTGACGGATCCCGGCTTCGTGGATGGCAAGTTTACCGAAACCCGCCATATCACCGTCGAGGTCTATGACCGCGGCACTGACGGCGGCAAGACCGACCCCACCACCAACGTGTACGCCCAGTATATCAAAGACGGCATGCTGGAAAGGTACAATGTGGAAGTGGAATTCGTGGCTGTGGGCCGCTGGACCGAGGTTGAAGACGTGAACAACCTGCTGGCCGGCAGCACTGCCCCCGATATCTGCTACACCTACAATTATCCCACCATCCAGACCTTTGCCGGCATGGGCGCCGTGCTCAACCTGACGCCCTACCTGGAGGCGTATCGGGATCAGCTGACCAACCTGTGGGCCCT
Organism: uncultured Clostridia bacterium; assembly: GCA_947624355.1. Classification (GTDB taxonomy): domain Bacteria; phylum Bacillota; class Clostridia; order Christensenellales; family Aristaeellaceae; genus RUG563. Next base: position 2,552 of record CANQKI010000152.1, read on the forward strand.
GCTGGGCGACGACAGCCTGGTGTTCTACGATCAGGATCCCGACACCAAGGAGCTGTGGGCGCTGGAATCCCTGCTGGCGCAGACCGCCCGCATCAATACCTTCGTGCGTGAGGACTGGCTCAAAAAGCTGGACATGGAAGCGCCCACCACGCTGGAAGAGTTCGAAGCGATGCTGGTTGCCTTCAAGGACAACGCGGAACTGCTCCTGGGCGACGACGCCGACAAGATGATCCCCTACACCACCAGCTATGATATCGGCTGGCGCAACGACAACATGGCCGTTTCCTTCGTTCCCGCCGACGTGGAGGACAAGGAACTCTACATCAACGGCTATGACGATCGTCATCTGCTCTATCCCAACTATAAGGAAGGCATCCGTACCCTGAACAAGTGGTACAACATGGGCCTGGTCTGGAAGGACTTTGCCGTGTACGGCTCCGGCGACACCACCGAGGACAACAACCTCAAGGCCGGTTTCGTGGGCGCGTTCCAGCATAACTGGGACTATCCTTACCGCAACGGTGAAGAATCCATTCAGTCCAACCTGAAGCGTGCCGTGGGTGAAGACGCCGGCTACATTGCCATCGATCCCTTTGCCAACGATGCGGGCGCGCACCTCAAGTTCATGGGCAACGCCGTGGGCAGCGACCGCAAGATTTTCTTCCCGGCCACCAACGATGAACCCGTTGCCTCCCTCATGTACCTGAACTTCATTTCCGATCCCGAAGTGATCAAGTTCCTGCAGGTAGGCAAAGAGGGCGTGAACCACAATATCACGGCGGACGGCGCTTATGAGACCATTGCCGCTACCGGCGATTGGATCATGAACTCCGGCATGAATATTGACTACACCATGCTCTGCAACGGCCTGTATATCGGCGAAGCGACCGATGCGTCCACCGCTCTGGGCTATGCGCCCACCGAACCCCGCGTGATTCAGGCTGCCATCGACGCCGCCCATAACGACGCCCGCACGGTAACCGCTTTCCATTGCGGTCCCATCGCTTCCGAATCGGACGTGGGCACCTCCCTCTCCGAAAAGCGCGATGCGTTCCTGTGCCAGGCTGTGGTTGCGCCCGAAGATCAGTTTGATGCGATCTATGACGCCGGTATGGAAGATTACCTTGCTTCCGGCGGCCAGGCGATCATCGACGAGCGCGCCGAAGCTTACGCCAAGTACTACGGTGACTGATTTTTACCAAAGAACTGAAACCGACGCAAAAGGGGGCTGCCGTGAACGCGGCAGCCCCCGAATTTATTCATGTCTGCGGGGCCTGAAATTTAACAATCCCCGCAGTTGTTCCAGGCAAAATTCTATGATATAATG
>CANQKI010000153.1 GCA_947624355.1 uncultured Clostridia bacterium
CGCCCAAGCCACCGGCTACGATCCTGATGGCAAGCTGGTGTCTGACGAGGGCGAGGCGACCGTAACGACCGCTGATGCGGCTCCTGCCCTGACCGTGACCAAGCGTGTACTGGGCAGCAATAACGGTTACAACTTGGGCGACACGGTGACCTATCACATCATTGTGGAAAACACCGGCAACCTGACGGTTAACGGCATTGAGCTGACGGACGCCCTGACGGGCAGCAGGTTCGCAAGGCAGATTCCTGGCGGCCTCCTGCCGACCAGTCCGGCCACGGCCTTGGCTCCCGGCGAATCCTTCGACGTCTTCACCCAGTACGTGGTGACCGAGGATGACATCAAGGCCGGCAGCATTGAGAACATTGCCACCGCCGCCGGCACTGCTTCGAACAACGAGCCTGTGACTGCCAGCGGCAGCGTCACCGTGGCGACCGCCGAGCCGAATCCCGCCATCACGGCGACGAAGACGCTGACCAACAGCGGCAGCGGCAAGGACGGTGCGTTCAAGGCCGGCGAGACGGCAACGTTCGACATCGTGATTGAGAACACCGGCAACGTCACACAGACCGATGTGCGTGTGAGCGAACAGTTGGCGGGTGCGAAGATCACCGGCATTGAGCAGGCTGGCAGTGCTTCCCACGGCTTCTTCACCTCCGGTCAGGCGCTCATTCCCGAACTTGCTCCGGGCGAGAGCGTGACCGTGAAGGCCGAGTACACCGTGACCCAGGACGACATTGACAACCAAAGGGCGCTTGAGAACGTTGCAACGGTGACGGGCACGGGCACGACCGGCCCCGATCCCGAGCCGATTCCGACGGAGGAAGAGGAGCTTTCTCTGGCGGTTGAAAAGACCGCCGTCAGCACGCCTGCCAACGGCACGGCTTACGAGCTGGGCGAGACCGTAACCTACACCATCACCGTGACGAACACGGGCAACACGACCCTGACCCTCACCGAGGTGAAGGATACCAAGACCGGCCTGTATGACTGGAACGGCAATGTGCTTGTGCCGGGTGCGTCCGCGACTTACACGACCACGCATACCATTACCGAGGAAGATATTCTGGCCGGTGAATTCGTGAACACTGCTGATGTGACCGGCAAGGCTGCAAGCGGCAAGACCGTAACCGGGAACGGCGAAGCGACCGTGCAGACGGCTGCGCAGAATGCCAAGCTGAGCGTTGAAAAGCGCGTTATGGGCGGCACGAACAACGGATTCAAACTGGGCGACGCCGTAACCTTCCATATCGTGGTAACGAATACCGGCAACCTGACGGTGAACAACGTCACCGTGACCGATGAATTGACCGGCCTTACCGATGGCATGGCGGTGCGGCTTGGCACGCTGGCCCCGGGCGAAAGCGATGACTTTACGACCCGGTACACCGTGACAGAGCAAGACATCCTGGCGGGCATGATCGAGAATACCGCTGTTGCGTCTGGCGTGGCTGCCAACGGTGAAACCGTGGATAGCCAGGACAGCGTGCGGGTTATCCCCGTGGCTCCCAACGGCCACCTGACCATCAGCAAGACGACGACCAGCACGCCCGCGAACGGCGAAACCTACGCCCTGCGCGAGACGGTCACCTATGCAATCACGGCGACCAACGACGGCAACCTGACGCTGACGGATATCACTGTGACGGATGAACTGACGGGCGACAGCTGGACAATTGACAGCCTTGAACCCGGCGCCAGCGAAACCTTCACGGCAGAATACGTGGTGACCGAGGATGACATCCGGGCTGGCAGCGTGGTGAACGTGGCGACGGCAAAAGGCACCAGCCCCGACCCGGAGAATCCGGATGTACCGGTTGATCCCGGCGAAGAAGAAGTGCTCACCGAGCCGAAGAAGGGCCACGTCACCGTAAACAAGATTGCGACCAGCACGCCCAAAAATGGCAAAGCCTACGCGCTGGGTGAAACCATCGCTTACAGCATCACGGCCATCAATGACGGCAACCTGACTCTGACGGGAGTTATCGTGACCGATGCGCTGACTGGCGACAGCTGGACGATTGACAGCCTTGAACCCGGCGCCAGCGAAACCTTCACGGCAGAATACGTGGTGACGGAGGCCGACGTCCTGGCGGGCCATGTGCTGAACGTGGCGACGGCAAGGGGTACCAGCCCCGACCCGAACGAACCCAATGTGCCCGTGACGCCCGGCGAGGATGACCAACCGACAGATGCGGCTAACCCGAGTTTGTCCGTTGAGAAACAAGTGACGAATGAACCTGCGGGCGGCGAAGGCTATACTTTGGGCGAGAAAGTCACTTACACGATCACCGTGACCAACGACGGCAACGTAACCGTGACCGACATTGACGTGGTCGACCCGCAGACCGGCTACAGGATCAACATTGCGTCTATGGCGCCGGGTGATCATTACGATCTGATCACTGACCACAGGATTACGGAAGAAGACATCCTGGCGGGCGAGTTTGTGAACACTGCCACCGCCACGGGCAAAGCCCCGAACGGGGACAATGTGACGGGTGAAGACAAAGCGACCGTATCGACCGAGCCGAAGAACGGCCACCTGACCATCAGCAAGACGACGACCAGCACGCCCGAGAACGGCGAAACCTACGCGCTGGACGAGACGATCACCTACGAGATCACGGCGACCAACGACGGCAACCTGACGCTGACGGGCGTCACCGTGACGGATGAACTGACGGGCGACAGCTGGACGATTGTCAGCCTTGAACCCGGCGCCAGCGAGGCCTTCACGGCGGAGCACGTTGTGACGGAAGCTGACATCCTGGCGGGCAAGGTTGTGAACGTTGCGACGGCGACGGGCACGAACCCCGACCCGGACGAGCCGGAAGTGCCGGTTGAGCCCGGTGAGAAGGAAGACCCGACCGAGCCGAAGGAAGGCCACCTGACCATCACCAAGGAAACGACCAGCGAACCCGCGAACGGCGAATATTACGCGCTGGGCGAGACGATCACCTACAGCATTACCGCGAAGAACGACGGCAACCTGACCATCACGGACATCACCGTAACGGATGAACTGACGGGCGACAGCTGGACGATTGTCAGCCTTGAACCCGGCGCCAGCGAGGCCTTCACGGCGGAGCACGTTGTGACGGAAGCTGACATCCTGGCGGGCAAGGTTGTGAACGTTGCGACGGCGACGGGCACGAACCCCGACCCGGACGAGCCGGAAGTGCCGGTTGAGCCCGGTGAGAAGGAAGACCCGACCGAGCCGAAGGAAGGCCACCTGACCATCACCAAGGAAACGACCAGCGAACCCGCGAACGGCGAATATTACGCGCTGGGCGAGACGATCACCTACAGCATTACCGCGAAGAACGACGGCAACCTGACCATTACGGACGTCACCGTGACCGACGAACTGACGGGCGACAGCTGGCCGATTGCGTCCCTGGCACCTGACGCCAGCGAAACCTTCACGGCGGAGCACATGGTGACGGAAGCTGACATCCTGGCGGGCAGTGTGGTGAACGTTGCGACGGCGACGGGCACGAACCCCGACCCGGACGAACCGGATGTGCCGGTTGATCCCGGCGAGACCGAAGACCCGACCGATCCGAAGAACGGCCACCTGACCATTACCAAGACGACGACCAGCACGCCTGAGAACGGCAGCACCTACGCGCTGGGCGAGACGATTACCTACGAAGTGACCGCGACCAACGACGGCAACCTGACCATCACGGACATCACCGTAACGGATGAACTGACGGGTGACAACTGGACGATTGTCAGCCTTGAACCCGGCGCCAGCGAGACCTTCACGGCGGAGCACATGGTGACGGAAGCTGACATCCTGGCGGGCAGTGTGGTGAACGTTGCGACGGCGACGGG
>CANQKI010000154.1 GCA_947624355.1 uncultured Clostridia bacterium
ATCTCCACCGTTTCCGGGCACAAACACATCACCTTCGGCCTTCCTCAGGGGGAACCTGGGACGCCGGGGAAAGACGGTACGAACGGTCTGAACGGCACGGAAGTGCGCGTTTACGATTCGGGCGAATCCAAAACCCAGGCGGAACTCGAGACCATGGCCAAGAGCAGCTTTACCGTGACCGTGCCCGCCGCCAACCTGACCACGGTGAACGGCGCGGCGCTGATCCGCTACACCAACACCGACCGGACCTGCGACGCCTATATCGTGGGAATCATTACGAAGATCGCGTCGGCAAGTTCCAACAAGACCCTCACGGTAACCGGCTCCGGGCTGCTGCAATCCGGTCCTCAGGGTGAACCCGGCAAATCGGGAGACAGCGTTTTTCAGACGATTGACATCGATTCCGAAGATAAAGCGAATCTCATCAACACCACCAAGGGCAATGTTGTTTACAATGTTGTCGGCCGTATCTTCAACGACACAAGCATATTCCCGGCCACAAACAACGATTTTGTTGTTCTGCAGGTTGGCTCCATTAACGACAGTTATCAATTTACGGTTAACAGCGGAAAGCTTTACGCTCGTCAGAACGATAATCCGGCAACGGGTAACTTCAGCGGGAAATTCGTGGAGATTGGCAGCATCCCCCTCAGCAACGCCGCCCCCAAAGACCTTGGCTCTTCCGCGTCTCCCGGGACCAGCAATGATGTCAGCCGGTCCGACCATGTGCACAAGCTGCCGAAAATCGGGGGAGAAAATATCCTGATCGGTTCAAAACCCGGCTCGTCCACCTCCACCTGGGTTCTAAATACTGCGGCAACGAATAAAGTGCCTGGATTTCAGGTCAATGTGATCCCGTCGGGCATCTGCCACAGCGGCGTGTGTTTTGAATATGTCACCCCGAAGACCGATGCTATATCCCTGGGCGTCTACAACCGTAATAATGGCGAAGCCTTCGCCATCGACGGAACGGAATTGCCGCTTGGAACCCCCATAACAATCAGCTGCTGGGTCAAAGCAAGCAAGGCCGATGTTACCGCGGTTATCGGTATTACCGGCGGCGTAAACGAAGCGAGAGTAGAAACCACCGTTACGACCGAATGGCAAAAATATTCCAGAACATATACCGCAAACGGAACCGCCCTGCGTTTTTCATACCTCTATATCCAAGGAAGTTCGGTCGATCAGTCTGTCTATATTGGGGACGTGAAGGTGGAAATCGGCGAAGTCCCAACCGATTGGACCCCGGCGCCGGAGGAAACGCTGGTTAAAACAGACCCGATTGGCGGTACAAATCTGCTGAGGGGAACCGGGGCATTTAACTTTGTGGATAACAAAAATCAGAATTACGATGCATACGATTCGTTCAGTTGGGTTTTTCCGTCAGGCGGATCGGGAAACATTTCCGTCACCTCTTTGGATTTTTTGGGAAATAAAAATGTCAGCGCGTTTGAAATAACCGCTACAAGCGGAAATGTTGACGTGGGACAAAGATATATTCCGGTTGAAGAGGGGAAAGAATATACGCTCAGCTTTTACGCAAAAGCATTGACCTCCGGAGTATCTCTGTTAATTCGCTCCTATGGGTATAAAGAAATTGGCTCCATTGAAGATCAAACTGAATATTTTCGTAAGACCTATGTTATTCAGTCAGATTCATGGAACAAATATACGGAAACGTTTACCGTTCCGGCATCTTACCCGTTTATTATCGTTGCGATCGGTATTGACGGTTCAAATGTACCTGGAACAATCCAGGTTTGCAGGCCCAAACTGGAAAAAGGTGTCGTTCCCACCGACTGGAGCCCTGCTCCGGAGGACCTGGTACCAAAAACCGACCTGGACAACCTGAAAGAACAGTTGCGGGAGCTTGGAATCAACGTGACTTGATGAAGAGAGTGAAATGAAATGGTCAAAATCAAAGCGAACGATCTTATTGCTATATTTCGCCAGATGAAAGACGAGCACTGGCAGTACGTTGCGGGTGCGGCCGAAAAAGGCAAGGTGGACTGCTCCGGGGCGTTTGTGTGGGCGTACAGGCAGTTCGGCCGGTCGATCTACCATGGCAGCAACCGCATGGCCCGCACGGAGGTGGAATCGCTGATCCCGGTCAAAGGAGCGCAGATCGTCCCCGGCATGGCGGCCTTCAAACGCCGGGAGCCGGGGGAAGCCAATTATGCCCTGCCGGACGAATACCGAACGGGCGGGCAGCGCTGCAACGGCGATCTGTGCGACTATTACCATGTGGGCCTGGTGGCAGCAGACGGCAAAACCGTGCTGAACGCGCAAAGCAGCCAGACCGGCTTCGTGGCCTCGCCCATCAGCGAACGCTGGAGCCATGTGGGGTACCTGAAACAGGTGGAGTACGGCGCGGAGGCGGACAGCGACGCACCTGGCGAAACCGATGGAACCGATAACGCCAGCGGTGATGCTGGCAGCAGCGGCAGTCCGTCCGTGCCTGAAAGGCTCACCGTGGCAACCGTCTATGCCGAGAACGGCAAGCCCGTCAAGATGCGCAACAGGCCCATGGCCGACGATGAAAAGACCACCTGGGACTGGGTGCCCGTCGGGGCAACTGTCACTGTCCGTGCGATTGGCATGGACGGTTGGACGCCGATCCGGTATAACGGCCGGGAGGGGTATATGATGGATAAATTCCTCAGGTACGGCAGCGCCCCTGACCGGGAATGCGCCGAGCCTGACAGCATCACCCCGCCCGGCGCGACCGGCGATCCCAGGGGCTGGCTCGTGTCCAACCTGACGGAAGCGGAGGCAAGGGAAACCGTCGCCCGGTACCCGGAGGGGCGCGTACAGCAGGCGCACGGCTAAGCTTGCGGAGGCGGGCGATACTTGTAAACTGGCGCAAAGCATGATATAATAAACCCGTCCCGGGCAACCGGGGCGGGCAGGAAGACTTACAGGCGTTTGCTTACTCGGCTTTTACAAAGGTCGAGGAGGTGATGCACATGAGCGATTTTGAATTGCTTATGCTGGTATTCACCGTGATCGGACTGTTGATTTCAGCCATCGCGCTGTGCAGCAAGAAGAAATAAAGCAACCCCGCCTGTAGCGCCGACTACTGGCGGGGTTTTGGCAATTTGCCGATGAGGCAGACGCCGGAAGCCACACTTCCTGCCCTTATTATAAATGTTTTGCGCCAGGCTGTCAAGGCCCGGCGCATTTTTTACAAAAGAAAGGGAAGGAAATGGATATTACATTCGAGCAAATCAAGACCGTCGTCGTTGTTATCCTGGCACTGCTGGGTATGGTGGCCACGGTTGGCAAAGCGGTTGACGTAATCCGTGGCTGGTTCAAACCGGGCAGCGACCGGCAGCGCGACGTGAGCACGAAATTAGCCACCGACAAGGCCAGGCTGGACGCGCACGAAAAAGAGATCGGCGAATTGCGAAGCGGCCAAAAAGTCATTTGCGGCGGCGTGCAGGCATTGCTTGACCATGCCCTGCACGACGGCAATTCGCAGCAGATGCAGGACGCGTCGAACAAACTGACGGAGTGGCTTATTAACAAGTGATTTTGAGCTGTTCGGAAAAGCCGAACAGTTGAGAAGGGGGAATTTGAAATGGCACGGGCGAGAAGCCCCACCCAATATACCCAGTACAGCAAGCGCCTATGTGGGGCCATTACGGCGTTTTGGTGCGCCGTGCGGCTGCTGGGCCTGGTGATTGTTCTGTTCCGGCCCGAGCTGGGTACGTCCCTGGCGGGCATATTGCAGGGGGCCGATGACGTGATGATCTGCAACGTGGCCATGTACTGCGGCAATTCCGTGGCGGAAAAAGGCATTGTGCACTATTTCGACGCGAAGAAACAGCC
>CANQKI010000155.1 GCA_947624355.1 uncultured Clostridia bacterium
TTCCGCAAGGCGCTTTGCTATATTATCACATCTCTCTCCTCTTTGTCAACACCTTTTTGAAAAGTTTTTTCTCTTTTTCGCATCTTTTTTTCAAAACGGGCGAAAAAATGACCGTCTGCAGCGCAAACGGCAGACGGTCACTCCAACTTTCCTTATTCAAAGGAATATTCCAGCACCACATTGGCGGAAACGCTGACATCGCCGCCCACAATGGCAGATTCGGCGGCCCCGGCCTTTGCGTCAAACACGTTGCTGATGCCGTAGTAGTACCCGCCCTGGCTGGCGTCCATGGTGAGCAGGTCGCCCAGGGATTTGCCCGCGGCTTCCGCCAGCACCCGGGCCTTTTGCTGCGCGTCCTCCACGGCGCGGGTCAGGGCTTTCTGGTAAGCCTCGTTTTCCTTAGTGGAGGAAAAGCTGATACCGTAGGTCTGGTTGGCCCCGGCTTCCATGCCCGCGTCCAGCACCTTGCCCAACAGCCCGAGGTCCCGCACGACCACAGATAGCATGTTATTCACCTCAAAGTATTCCCGCACGGCCTCGGTGCCGTTCTCGTCGGTATAATAATCCCGGCCGGTATAGACGCTGAACTGGCTGGTGATGACGTCGTTTTCCGCAATGCCGGTGTCCAGCACGGCGCGGATGACCTTTTGCATGATTTCACTGTTCTCCGCCTGAGCTTCGGCCACAGTGTCCTTCCTAGTGGTAACGCCGATCTGCAGCGTGGCCGTATCGGCCGCCAGGGTAACGAAAGCGTTGCCCGAAACACGAATCACATGATCGTCGTCCCCTTCCGCCAGGGCGGGCAGCGTAAGGGCGCACAGCAGCATCGCCGCAAGGAAAACGCAAAGCAGTTTCTTCATATTATTTTTCTTCCTTTCTCTTTTCTTTCTTCTTCTTCCGGACGCGCACCGTCACAAGCGCGACGACGCCCACCACAATGATCCAGGGCAGCGCCGCCATAAGGAACACCAGCGCGTCCAGCAGGAACCTTCCGCCCGCCTCCAGGGAGCTTTGCAGCCCGGCCAGCATCCGGCGGCCCAGGGAAACCTCCTCGCTTTCGCTGACGGCGATTTCCCGGACGGAGACCCGCACGGCGCTGTATTCGATCCGGCTGTCGTAGTTCTGGAGGCTGCCATTATAGCTGTCCAGGTTATACTGGGTTTCGGCGATGGCGTTCTCCAGCTCGATGAGCTCGGACACCGTTTCGGCCTGGGCCATCAGGGCCTGCAGCCGCTCCATCTTGGCCTGCTGGGTCTGCAGCCTGGTTTCCAGGTCGTAATAGTTTTCGCTGACGTCCTGCCGCTCCTCCGTCATGGACGAAACACGGCCCACATCCTCCGCGCCGGTCAGGAAATCATCCAGCCGTTCCGCCGGAATCCGCAGGGTCAGGCTGGCGGTGCGCATTTCTCCCGCCGCCGCGTCGCCGTTTTGGGACAGGGATTCCACACGGCCGCCGAATTCCTCCGTCAGGTTCTGGAGCTTTTCCATGGTTTCGGCAAAGGCGGTGGTTTTGAGAGTGAAGCTGGCTGTGCGGATGATTTTCTGCCCGGCGGCCGTCTCCTCTGCTTCGGCCTCCATCGGCTCATCCGCTATCACCCGCGCGGCCGCTTTCGGCGCTTCAAAGGCGAAATTGCTCATGGCGCCGCCGGCGGTAAATGTGCCAAGCTCCATGGCCATATCATCGGCAGCGGTATTTGTTTCCATGCCCGCTTCTGCCGCCCGCCGCAGGGGTTCCCGGGTGAGCAGCGTGCCCCCCGCCGCGAACACGACCGCGGCGGCGACGGCCACCCAGTTCTTCCACTGTTTCTTCTTTTGCCGTTTTTCTTCCATCCGTTCCTCCTTCCGAATGCCCGCCCGCCAGGCCGCCGAAAATTCGGGGGGCGGCTGCATGTCCCCGCCGGACAGGCGCGCGGCCCGGCACGTTTCCAGCAGCATGGCGCATTCGGGGCATTCTTTCGCATGTTCCTCCAGCCGGCGCGCGTCCTGTTCGGACGCAGCGCCGTCCAGATAAGCGTCGAGAAGATTCAAAAATTCTGCGCAGTTCACGTTTTTCTCCTCCTCTCAATGCATTAGACGGAACGGCGTTCAAAAAGTTCCGAAGATTTTTTCAGAATCTGCGATAATTTTTCCCGGGCCCGGCTGACCCGGCTTTTTACCGTGCCCAGAGGCAGCCCCAGCATTTCCGCGATGACGTCGTAGGGCATGCCCTCCACGTCCCGCAGCACGATCATCCGGCGCATTTCCTCGGGCAATTGCTTTAGTCCTTCCCGAAGCAGCCGGATGCGTTCCCCCTGCTCCAGGTTCAGATGGGTATCGGCCTTTGCGTCGGGCACGTCAAAGCCCGTATCCTCCCGCAGGCTGTCCAGGGAGACCTTCTTGCGGCGCTTGCGCAGTTCGTCCGTGCATACGTTCATGGCGATTTTGGCAATCCATGTGCCGAAAGCCGCCTCCCCGCGAAAGGTATCAAAGGCCCGGAATGCCCGGAGCATGGTTTCCTGGGCGCAGTCGGCGGCGTCCTCCCGGCTGCCCATCATATGGAAGCACAGGCTGTACACCCGCTTTTCCTCCTGCGCGGCCAGGGTTTCAAAAGCATCCGCCTTGGATTTCCGGGAAAAAAGCTTAATTTCCACCGGTCTCCCCCTTTACGTTTCTTCCAATTGAAAGCGCGGCGTTTTCCGCCCGTCCCGCCCCACTTTCTCAAGCCACATGCCGGCCGGGCGCACCCAGGTTTCCCCCTGCCCGTACAACGCCTGATAAATTACCATGGGCTCCAGGGTTTCGGAATGGAGTGCCAGGCCCTTCACCCGGTAGCGATTGCCTTTGAAATGCCGGTACGTCCCCTCCGGAATACGGATGCGCATGCTGCGGAGACATAGATAAGGATACACATCTTCCCAGAAGCGGAGGTTGGTCATTTGCCCCCACAGGCCCGCGTCCCGGATGATTGCTTCGGGCAGAATCCACCGGGCGTCCTGCACCTCTTCTTCCTGATAATGCATGGTGCTGAGGGGCACGTCCTGATAAATCAGATAAACGTCCCGGAAATAGGTGTTCCGCCGTTCGGAATAGAGAACTTCCGCCTTCTGCATATCGGGCCGGAATCCCATTTCCTCTTCCGTTTCCCGGGCGCAGGCCTCCGCCGCCGTTTCCCCCCGGAGGGCCGAGCCGCCGGTCACGCTCCAGATGCCGGGCAGAATGTCCTTCGTGTCTGCCCGGCGCTGCAGCAGCGTTTCGCCCCGGCTGTTGAGAAACAGCGCATCCACCACCAGGTGATACCGTCCCTCCGGCACCTTGTCCCCGCGGATCATGGTTTCCCCCGTCAGGCGGCGGTCTTCATCGTATAAATCCCAGATTTCCATTTTCCGATCCTCCGCTTTTTATATGTTTCATTATACAGCAAGAGGCTCCGTCGCGCAAGCGCGGGACGAAGCCTCCCGAATGGATTTATGTTGGATTACAATACATATAGGACAACGGGCAAGAAAGGGAGGAAAAAGAATAGAAGGTTGACCGGCTGTGTGGTAAGATAAAGCTGCTAACAACACTTACGAAAGGACGGTCAACCTTCCATGAACAGTATAACGCAGGACATGAAGTATCGTCAATCCCTTTTGTGCTACGCCCAGAAGTATGGGGTATCGAGGGCAAGCAGAAAGTACAACGTGCACCGTTCCTACATTTACCGTTGGCGGGCGCGTTGGGACGGCACGGTCCAATCCCTGGCCTGTATGTCCCGGCGGCCTCACAGTCACCCCAATGCCCACACACCCGAAGAAATCGACATGATCCT
>CANQKI010000156.1 GCA_947624355.1 uncultured Clostridia bacterium
TACACCGCCATTGACGAGTTTTCCCGGCTGCGTTTCCTGGGCGCTTACAACGAGCAGAGCACCTTTTCTTCCGCCGACTTCCTTGAAAAGGCTGTCGCCTGGTATGCATGGCACGGCGTCAAGGTCGAATGCGTCCAGACGGACAACGGCTCCGAGTTTACCAACCGTTTCTCTACCAGCAAACGCGATAAACTGACTCAGTTTGAAGACACTGCCGCCCGCCTGGGGATCCGTCACAAGTTGATTCGTCCCTACACGCCCCGTCATAACGGCAAGGTTGAGCGCAGCCACAGGGAAGACCAGAAACGTTTCTATAATACCCACAGTTTCTTTTCCCTCGCCGACTTTGGTGAGCAGCTCGCTGCTCACCAATACTACGCCAACTCCCTCCCCTCCAGACCGCTTGGCTGGTTATCCCCTCGTTCTTTCCTCCGGAATTACTTTACTGTCCTATTTGTTTGACAAACTTACAATTTTTACCATTCCCCCGTTTTCCGCTTTTCCGGGCCATCCATGCTCCTTGCTGGAAACTTTTACAAATGTAACAGCCCGTTTTTCTTGATTTTCTTAAGAATTTGTGGTATTTTTATTAAGAAAGTATTACGAACCGCTTTCGTTCTGGAGATGAAGAAAATGCCTGTGGTTCTGAATTATTCCCTGGCTTCCGCCGGAAGCGCGCAGCTGATCATCGATGAAGAAAACCAGTGCGCTTCCGTCAACGGCAGCCCCTGCCGCCTGACCACGCAGGAATTCATGCTGCTCAAAACGCTGCTGGACCGCCGGGGCGCGGTGCTGTCCCGGGAAGAGCTGCTCCAGGGGGCCTGGGACTATTCTTCTCCCGGTGACACGCGGACGGTGGATGTGCATATCCAGCGGCTGCGGCGGAAACTGGGCTTTCCCTGCATCGAAACGGTGCACGGCGCCGGATACCGGCTGCTGGATCCGGACAGGTAGCAGACGCAAAAAGGAGCGACAGAAATGCCGCTCCTTTTGCTTGCGCTTTACCGGATAAACTCGGAAATGGCGTCGATCATCTTGTTGATGTCAATAGGCTTGGCCACATGGGCGTTCATGCCGCTCTTCAGCGCCCGGGACCGGTCCTCCTCAAAAGCGTCCGCCGTCATGGCCACAATGGGGATGCGGCGCAGTTCGGGTTCTTTCAGGGCGCGGATGGCCTTCGCGGCCTCATAACCGTTCATGACTGGCATCTGGATATCCATCAGAATCAGGGCATAATACCCCGGCGCGGAGCGCTTCACCATATCCACCGCCACGCTGCCGTTTCCCGCCGTTTCCACCAGGAAACCGATTTCGGTCAGCAGCTCCACGGCAATATCCCGGTTGAGTTCATTATCCTCCACCACCAGCAGGCGAATCCCGTCAAAGGATTTTTTCACTTTGCCGGGCGCGCCTTTCTCCGCCTGCGGCGCATGCTGCATGGCGGCAGAAAGAATATTCCGCAGTTCGGACAGGAAAACAGGCTTATTGCAAAATGCCGTAACCCCCGCTTCCCGGGCCTCCCGTTCAAACGCCGTCCAATCGTAGGCCGTGACAACGACGATGATCGCCTGCTCCCCCACGGCGGCACGAATCTGGCGCACCGCTTCCAGGCCGCCCAGGTCGGGCATGAGCCAATCGATGAGATAGACCCCGTATGGGTCGCCCATTTCCTGCGCCTGCCCCGCCCGGAGCACGGCCTCTTTTCCGTGCATGGTCCATTCGGCGCGCATGCCCATACGCCGAAGCATTTTGGTGGCGCTGTCGCAGGCGGAGAAGCTGTCGTCCGCCACCAGCGCCCGGGTCCCCTCCAGGCCGGGAACGGGGCCGTCCGGCTGATGATCCGCCTGCAGCCGGAAATTCAGGTGAATGATAAATTCGCTGCCGCGGCCCTGCTCGGTTTCCACCCGGATTTCGCCGTTCATGGCGTCCACAATGTTTTTCGTAATAGCCATGCCCAGGCCGGTGCCCTGAATGCCGCTGATGGTGGAGGTGCGTTCCCGCTCAAAGGGCTCGAAAATATGCTGCACAAAATCCTGGCTCATGCCGATGCCCGTATCCTTCACCCGGATTTCATAAGCGCCGTACCCTTTGGGTGCATCCGGAAGCTGCCGCATGGTGACGGATACCGTGCCCCCTTCCGGCGTGAACTTGATGGCGTTGGACAGCAGGTTCAGCAGCACCTGATTGATATGCAGCTTGTCGCAGAAAATATCCTCGTCCGTCACGTCCACCGTGTCCATGAAGAAATTCAGCTGCTTGGACTGCATCTGGGTGTTGATAATATCCCGCATATCCCGGAAAATTTCCGAAAGCGAGCAGGGCTTTTCCTCGATATGCAGCTTGCCCGATTCGATGCGGCTCATATCCAGAATGTCATTGATGAGCGAAAGCAGATGGTTGCCCGCCGTCAGAATTTTCCGCAGGTATTCCTGCACCCGTTCCGTATAAGACAGATTGTTCTGCGCCAGGGTTGCAAAGCCGATGATGGCGTTCATGGGCGTGCGGATATCGTGGGACATATTGGACAGGAACGTGCTCTTGGCCTTGTCGGCCGCCTCGGCCTTTTGCAGCTTTTCCCGCAGAACGGCCTGCTCCACCGCCTGCGCCGTGGCTTTTTGCGCGTTTTGGCGCACCCACAGATAATACAGCGCCACCACCACGGACAAAAGCACCCCCAGAATCAGCCATACCTGCTGAACGGCACGGACGTTGGCAAACGTTTCTGTTTCGGGAACGGATACAGCAATGGCCCATTGGTTGATTCCCGCCGGGGCGTAATACACATATTGCCAGCCGTCGGTGTGCCCCGAACGGAAAATCACGTAGCCCGTGCCCAGGTTCATAATATCCTCTGTAAATTTTTCCCAGGTGAGGGCACCCTTGGTAACCCGGGTTTCATCCTCTTCCTTCATTTCCAGCAAATTTCCCAGGCCGCTGTGACTGGTATCCAGAATGAAATCCCCCGTTTTGGTATCCACAATAAACACGTCGGCGCTGGCGTTGTAAATATTCTCGATATTCATCACGTCTGGCATTTCCTCCAGCATCGTCACGCCATACAGCATGGCGGCGATGCTGTTCTGCTGCATAATGGGCACAAAGTGACGCAGAATCGGCTCGCCGTTCAGGCTGGTCATCCGATTGGAAACGTGTTCGCCCAGCGCCGATTCCCTGGCAAAATCCAGGTCGCTTTCCGTCGTTGCATCCGTCACCGTGCCCCCCACGGACAGGATTTTGTTGTCCGCCGTCAGCACGTTGATATGCATGGTCTCCAGCAGCGGAGCCACGCTTTCCATCACGTCCAGCGTCGCCTCGATATCAAAGTTATCCGCCCTGGAAATGATCTGTGCGGCGGCGTTGAGCAGATTGCTGTCCCGGTCCAGCTTGGCGGTGACCTCTTTGATCACCGTATTCACGCCTTCCTCCATGCGGCTGATGGACCGGTTCTGCAGCACCACGGTGATCCAGGAATATGCGACCACCAAAAAGAATGCCATCAGAACGAGCACCGCCGCCGTCACCGTCAGGCTGTGATCCCGGTACCGGCCCGAGCCGCGCCGGGTTTCATTTCTTTGCGCCTGTGCCGTCTGCGGATTCTGCATCTCGCCTTGCCCTCCCTCGTTTGTTTGTCGCCGTGCTCGCATCCGCGGCCCAATGATTGCACCGGGAAAATCCCGTAAAAATTATATCACACTGTCCGGAAACCGTCCAGCGGCATAAGCGGCAAAAAACCTTTTCTGT
>CANQKI010000157.1 GCA_947624355.1 uncultured Clostridia bacterium
GCAAGATACCGCTCGGGGTGATTGGACGGAATCGGCTGATTACCTGTGCACATTGTGTACAGCATATCTTCCATGACAACGATGATTTTGGGGTTTGCCTCCTTTCCCTTGAGATACTCTGCCTCGATTCCATTTTCCAGTCTACGAATTATCTCCTCATGCGTAATCCTCCCTTCATCGATAGCCTGGAAGAATTCATTCATCTTGTTGTCCATTTCCGTTGCCATCGTTTCTCCCCCCTCCTATCCTATATAGTCCAACAAAATTAGGAAACAGCACACAAGAAATAAATTTTTTTTCAACTTTTTTCGAATTGTTCTTATTTTTCCCCGAATGGAATCGTGTGAAGCGTTCATCATTTTGGCAGTCTGTTCGATTGTACTGTTATTCAGAAAGTGTTCCATGAATATGACATACTCCTCTTCCGACAATGTTTCACGTGCTGTTGTAATCGTATCTTTTACCGAAACCGTTTCCTGCCAAAGAGACATCGCCTGTTTCATCCGTTCCTGATGTACGGCTTTCAACTGATCAGGGTCTTCAGTCATAACTTCATGTCGCGATATTACACGCCGCAAGGTATGCTGGAGTTCGTGATAATAACTCTCTTTCAGCCAACCGATAACATTTTCATGCTTCATCAAGGTGTCCACATGATCTATTGCTTTCAAGAACGTAAGTTGTAGTGCATCCTCCACACATGAGTAAAGGTGATTCTTATAACTGACGCATTTTCGCCCATATCGCTCTAAAGCCTCATTGTAAGAAACAAAAATATTCTCAATGAAGCGTTCCTCATCATCTGTTAATTGCCTTTTCATACGTTACCCCCTCCGAAAAACCCAAGAGATGTCAGCTTGTGTATCCATGGTGTTACGTTTCCTGGATAATGGTCGGTCGGGCATGGGATGTATTGTTTGGACTTTATAATATATTATTGTACATTATTTTGGGCAAATTGCAAAATGATTTATTTGCCCAATATGAACCTATTAGTTCAAATTATACCCCGCAGAATCGAAATAATGATTTTGTGCAAAAAAAATATTTTCAGGATGTGCCGTTAAGCCAGTTCGATGGACTATAGATAATGGGGATGACCAAGCAACTAAGTTTAGCCAGACCCCATATGCACGAGGGGGTTGGTTTAGTGACGGAGCGCGACATCATTTTTCTAATCCAGCAAAAGCGCCGTTATGAAACCGAAATTGCCATCATGAGAGACTGCTCAGAAGACCTGTATGATGCTGCCGAAGATGCTCCTGCCAACAACTATGCCATTTTGAAGCGCAGGCTTGCATTGCTGGAACATTGGCTTGATTTTCTGCCGCCCGAGGAAA
This sequence comes from uncultured Clostridia bacterium, assembly GCA_947624355.1. Taxonomy (GTDB): domain Bacteria; phylum Bacillota; class Clostridia; order Christensenellales; family Aristaeellaceae; genus RUG563. Next base: position 1,341 of record CANQKI010000157.1, read on the forward strand.
GAAGGATCGTTGATCTCCATTTGGTGCAGAACAAAGCCTGGCCTTTCATTGTCACAGCGATACAGAAAGAAAGTGAAGGACGGCTTTCATGCGATGAACGCACTCTGCAACGCCAACAAGCAAAGGCCATCGAGCGTCTATCAGAATTGATGATGAATCATTTTGGTAACTCGCTGGATTACCTGATTGAAAAATAAAATGTCGTTCATTTGACGCAGAATTTGCGTCTTATTGTCGTCCTTTGGCCGTTCTCAAATACGGCCTTTTTCTGGTATAATGAAGCCGCTGTTGAGAACTGCAAAGGTCGTTGGAAAGGAGGGCATTGCCGCAAACTGGCCATGCGCAGTCAATAGCATACATAGGCAACAAAAAAGTGTCCCTGTACAACGAGCTTGGCCGCTGCCATCTTCAAAAAGATGGTTGTTCTACAAGGACGCTTGCAGTATAGCACATTCTGCGGCGATTGTAAAGCTATATCTTCTGTTTGCCTATGAATTTTTTCAAATTCAGGAGGTATAGCTATGGAAACACTGGTACGTTTGGTCTTATCCCGATACAACACTTTCCTGTCAGAAGCCCAAATGTTTGAAAAATGGATCAACTACCGGGGCAATGACGATATGCGCGACGCGCTGGCCATTGTTCAACTGAAAATTGCTATGGTTCAGGGGTGGTTTGGGCTACTCAACGCCGATGAAATGTTTGTCGTGCAGAAGCACTTAATTGATGAACTGGAATGGCCGCGAGTCGTATACGCATTTTCCGAGCATTGGCATGGCAACTTCACCCGAAGCGAAAGATCACTGGTCAAGTATCAGGCATCTGCGCTGAAAAAGATCGTGTCTTTTTGTGAGGCGCATCGCGACCTCATTCTGAGTATGTTCGGGTATCTGCTGGAATCGAAAAACTAAACTGTTTACCCTGCGAGGGTCGGTCGATACGGCCGACCCTTTTCATTTGAGAAAGTATTGTCCTCATTTTAGGTTGACTCTTGACAAATGCGGGAAATTTTCCAGGAAATTGCCTGAACTCTTCAATTTTCAAAAGGGCTGTTTTGCCTTATAATTTAATTGCACTCAGGGAATGAAACCCAGGGCAGCAAACGAAAGAAAGAAGATGATTCCATTGGGCTAAATCAGGGCGTGGATGATCCTGTGAAACGAGCTTGGCCGCTGCCACCCTCAAAGAGATGGGGGATGGACGTTCTGCAAGGAACATAGCACGCAGCAGCACAATCATGTGCTTTCAGCATCCCGTTTACGTAATCGACAACACAATCATAACAACAAATCAAAAAACGAAGGGCAGCACTTCGATGTATTTCGTGCGCCCTAAATGAAAGGAAGGAATAACAATGAAAAAGTTTACCAAGTTTATCGCCCTGTTCTTGGCGATCCTCTCTCTGTGTGCTGTAGCTATGCCCGCGATGGCGGCAACCACTATGTACGTGAACTGTACCCCCGATCTGAATTTCCGTAAGGGTCCTGGTAAGTCTTATGACTTGATCGACCGCATCCCTTACCGTGAAGCAGTTGTTCAGTATTCTACGGTAATCGGTACAGATGGAAAACAGTGGAGTTATATTACATACGATGGAAAAAATGGCTATGTCATGAGTGAGTATCTTTCGTCCACTCTGCCTGGGCTGACCAAATACCATCCTGAAACGATTAGTGAAGCATTTGGTAATAATTTGCTAAAAAAAGGTGCTTCCAATTATTTTGTGAAAAATTTGCAGTTGGCGCTCTCTATTGACTGTTGGGGTGGTATGACAGCTGCTGATATTGACGGAGTCTTTGGAAGCAAAACTGAAAAAGCAGTAAAGGAATTTCAGTATTTTCTTTTTGAATCAGATGCCAGTATCAAGGTAGATGGCATTGTAGGTCCTCAAACTAAGGAGGCATTGTGGAACGAATATAAGTTTGAATTGCAGAAAGATGGCTACATGAACTGATACATGAACTATCTCCCTACAAACTATAAAATGAAAAGTTAACGGAAGAAATAAATCAAGAAATCAGGCCTTATCTTTCATTTCGAGAAAGGTAAGGCCTGAATTTTAGGATAATATGTCAATACTATCAAGGAAAATATTTTCAATCGGTTGTTTCATTGTAAGCGGTGAACGAAGTGGGGGGGACAAATTACGGCAGAACAATCTCTAAAAAGCCGTCATAGCCGTGCACGGTATGCGCATCGCCGAAAAACAGCACTTCCCCTGTTTTCGCGTCGATGGCAATATGCCTGCCGTTGGTGGTAAAGCGCCATTCAGGGCGATCCGGATTCGTAACGACATAGAAGG
>CANQKI010000158.1 GCA_947624355.1 uncultured Clostridia bacterium
CAGCGGGGATATCGAAATCCTGACGGATTATGAAAGCCGGAAAACCGTACGGCTGAAGGAACTTATTCCCGATTGGTGGGGAATGGAACGGTATCGCTGAACGAGAACCTTTTCTTCCCCGTACGGCGACCGCTTGAAAAAACGCACGGCTTCCGGAACGGTGCCCCGCTTCAAGCGGAAATCCGGGTGCGCAAACCGGGCAAATTATTTCCGATTTTCTTTTTTCGGAAAGTATGCTATACTAATCTGACAGCAATTTTTCGGGGAGGCGCGTGAAATGGCGGAATTTTTAACGGAACTGCTGATCGACCTGGCGGCGGACGTTGCCGAGGTTTTCGGGGACAACGCGCTGAACCGCTGGCTGGAAAAAAAGAAAAATAAAGGCCGCCGGAAAAAGGCGGAGAGTGAAGAACATGGATGACCTGAAAACCGTCATTGCCAGCAACCTGATCGCTCTGCGCACGGGCGCGGGCATGACCCAGGCCGAGCTGGCCGAAAAACTGAATTATTCGGATAAATCGGTGTCCAAGTGGGAGCGGGCGGAAGGGCTGCCCGACGTGGGCGTGCTGCTCAAAATGAGCGAAATTTTTGACGTGCCCCTGGATTACCTGGTGAGCTTTCATGAAAAGTGGGAGCCGCCGAAAAAGGAAAAACGCACCGTCAATATTTCTACCCGCCTCATCACGGCTATCGCCATCGCGGGGGTGTGGACGGTGGCGCTGTTCGTTTTTATCGTGTTCTGGATGAACGGCCAGATCGCGTGGCTGGCCTTCATCCACGCCATTCCCGTGTCGCTGGTGACGCTGCTGGTGCTCAATTCCGTCTGGGAAGAGGGGCGGAACAATTTTTACATCATCGGCGCGCTGATCCTCAGCGTGCTTACCGCCGTGTACCTGACCAACCTGAGCCGCAACTGGTGGCAGCTTTTCCTGCTGGCCGTTCCTGCCGCGGCCGTGCTGTTTTTGTGCGCCTGGCTGCACCGGCAGAACCACGGCGAAAAATAGGCGGTAGAGTGCCTTCTTCAGGGAGTAGAGCCGTATTTTCGGCGCTCTACTCCCTTTTCTTTGAATCGTAGAGGAGGATTTTTGGAAAGTAGGTTGCTTTTTTTCGGGGGTTCGGGATAGGATAATGATAACGGGTGCGCGGCAGCGCGATCCCCGGAAAGGAGCGAATATGATCCGTTTATTCACCGATACGTCGGCCAATCTGCCCCTGCGCATGCTGCGGGAGCACGGTATTTCCGTGCTGTCCTTTTCCTACACGGTGGACGGCCAGCCCATGCACTACGACGAAACCAGCACGGAGGATTTTGACGGCAAGGCTTTTTACGGCGCCATGCGGAATGGGGCCGTCGTTAAGACCTCCATGATCAACGTGGTCAATTTTGAACTGCCCTTTTCTGAAGCCCTGCAGCAGGGGGACGACGTATTGTACGTGGGCATGTCCGGGGGTATCAGCGGCGCGGCGGGGGCGGCGGCCATCGCCGCCAAGGACCTGCGGCAGAAATTCCCCGGCCGGCACATCGCCGCCATCGATACCTATGCCGCTTCCCTGGGGGAAGGGCTGCAGGTGCTGGAAGCCGCGAAAATGATCGAAGCAGGCCTGCCCTTTGAGGAGATCGAGGGGCACCTGCTTCACGACCGGGATTATATGTGCCAGTATTTCACCGTGGACGATCTTTCCTACCTCCGCCGGGGCGGCCGCATTTCCGGGGCCACGGCGGTGGTGGGCACGGTGCTCAATATCAAGCCCATCCTGACGGGGGACCCCACGGGTCACATCGTATCCTGCGGCAAAAGCCGGGGCATGAAGCGGGCCCTCACCACCCTGGCCGATCATTACGCCCATCTGGCCCGGGATCGGAAAGCGGAAATCGGCATCGCCCATGCGGACAACGAAGAGGGCAGCCAATTCCTGCTGGGTTTGCTGAAAGACCGGGGGTTTGCCGGGGACTGCCTGCTGGTGGATTACGAGCCGGTGACGGGCTCCCATGTGGGGCCGGGCACGGTGGCTCTCTTTTTCATGGGCACCCAGAAATAACACAGGGTGCCGAAAACTTGTTTTCGCCCCGGATTTCCGCCCTTTTTCGGGCGGATTTTTCGCTTTTTTGTCCGAAAAACCTTGTGGAACAAGGCTTTTCTGTGTTATAATATATTCCCATTGTTCCGGAAAAATTTTTTCCGAAAAGCATGCGGAAACTGCATGGTTTTTCCATGCTCTGTCGTTTTATGATTGATGACGGCCGGCATCGGCCGCTTCTGCTTCCCCTGCGACCGCCCTGTGATTTTGAAGGAGAATGAATCCATGTCCAAACGTTTTCTTGCCCTTGCCCTGGCCCTTGCGCTGATGCTCCCCTGCGCCTCCGCGCTGGCGGGCGGAATCGGCACGGGCGCGTCCTCGGCCAATTCCACCCTGCTCATGAGCCTCACCCACAATTGCCCCAACACGGGCATCATGCTGCCCGATACTTTCAGCCCCTACCAGACCACCTATCTGCTGACGGTGGCCAGCTGGGTTTCCCGCCCCACCTTCACCCCCACCGCCTATGACCCCAACGCCACCATTACCGTCAACGGCCAGGTGGTGCGCAGCGGCGAAAAATCCCAGGTAATTCCCCTGTCCAACAAGCCCCAGGCCGTCACCATCGTGGTGTCCAACGGCGGGGCGTCCACCACCTACACCATTTACATTCAGCGTCGCCCCAGCGAACGCCGCACCCGCGTGTCCTCCGGCTATATCAGCGAAATCTATCAGACCGGCAACACCTGGCGCATCAACGCCGACCTGGTCACCGTCCAGTTCGCCGGGGACGATTACAACAACGGCAACCGCTCCTCCTTCCGCAATCCCGACAAGGATAATTACGATTACGCCGTGGCCACCAACTGCTACTTCTATTACGGCACCAAGGCCAACTGCTACCGGGCGGCCAATATCTATGAATTTAAGGACAAGTATCTGACCAACGGCAGCACCCTCTACACCATCGTGTATATTGAGGACGAGATCGTGGCAATCTTCCCCTACGACGCCGATTACTGATTCCGAAAATCAATACTTTCATCGATGTGCCTTCGGGCACATCATTTTTAAAAAGAAATTTCGCAAAAGATACGGAGGAACAGGCCATGAAGCTGATTTCCTGGAACGTGAACGGCATCCGGGCTGCCCTGGGCAAGGATTTCATGGGCACATTCAACGCCCTGGATGCGGACGTGTTTTGCCTGCAGGAAACCAAGTGCCAGGAGGGCCAGGTTGCGCTGGAGCTGCCGGGGTACAGCCAGTACTGGAATGCTGCCGAAAAGAAGGGCTATTCGGGCACGGCGGTGTTCACGAAACGCCCCGCGCTGGCTGTCCGGTACGGCATGGGGATTCCGGAATTTGACAACGAGGGCCGGGTGATTACCCTGGACATGGGGGACTTTTACCTGGTCACGGTGTACACCCCCAATTCCCAGGACGGCCTTAAACGCCTGGATTACCGCATGGCCTGGGAGGACGCGTTTCTTGGCTATCTGAAGGGGCTGGAACAGGAAAAGCCCGTCGTTTTCTGCGGCGACCTGAACGTGGCCCACGAGGAAATCGACATCAAAAACCCCGCGGCCAACCGCATGAACGC
>CANQKI010000159.1 GCA_947624355.1 uncultured Clostridia bacterium
TGCACCACGTCCTTGATGAGTTCGGGCCGCAGGTAGTTGCTGGCAGGAGGCTCGCCGGTGGACAGCTTGACGGCCACGTTGCCGGTGGGCGTCCAGCCCAGGGCCTCAAAGACGGTCAGCATTCCCTCCGCGCTGATGTCGGATGTGAAGTACACCGTCGAAGCTGTTTTGCCGAGCAGATTCAATGCAAGCCCGTTCGCCCATGCCATCACATCGTCCGCGGAGACGCTAGCGGCAAAGCGATGCCCTTCCAGCCATACCGCGTCGGGAGCGGCTTCCCGCAAGGCGGCGTCGCTGCGGCCGAATCCGCTGCTGGCCGAGGTGCAGAACGCAACGATGGTTTTGCCCGAGAAATCATAGCTTTCGATGAACGTGCTCATGATGCGCGGCGCTTCTCCCCACCAGATGGGGTAGCCAATGAACACAATATCGTACTGCTCCATATGCTCCACAGCGCCGGAAATGGCGGGACGGGCGCTGGGGTCGTCCATTTCCACGGAGGAGCGGCTTTTGGAATTGCCATAGTTGAGATCGGCGTCCGTGTAGGGCACCTCAGGCATGATCTCATAGAGGTCGGCCCCCAGGCCCTCCGCCAGCTTTTGGGCCACGCCTTCGGTGTTGTTGGTGGCCGAGAAATAGGCCACCAAGATTTTGCTGCCCTCCGGTGCTGCCTCCGTTCCCGTCGTTTCATTTTCTTCGGCGCGGGCGGACAGGGTAAACATCATCATGATTGACAACAGGATCGCGGCAAACTTCTTCATGTTCATTTCAAACCTCCTTGCTAGTGTCGTTGGCCGGTTCCGCCTCGTTCCATACGTCCTTGGCCAGGCGGAACACCGCCCACGCCTTGGGCCAGCCGACGTAGAACCCCACATGGGTCACGATGGCGGCGATTTCGGCGCGGGTGACGCCGTGCACCTTGGCGTTTTCCAGGTGATAGGTCAGGGACGAATCGGTGATGCCGGAGGACATCAACGCCACCACCGTGATGATGCACCGGGTCTTGAGATCAATGTCGGGATTGTTCCAGTTTTCACCGAAGAGCACGTCGTCGTTGAAATGGGCGAAATCCGGCGCAAAGATTCCAAGTTGATTCCTGCCCGCGGTCTGTGTGATTTTTTCCATAATGTTTTTCCTCCTTTTTTTACACCACGTTTCCGGCCTTTTGTTTGCCGTTCTGGGCCATCACGCCAACCAGGGCGTGGGGCACATACAGTTCTTCCAGATAGTCGGTTTCATCCGGAGTCAGTTCCAGATCCACCGCCCTGGCCGCGCCGTCCATGTGGGAGCACTTCGTCGCGCCCACCACCGGGGCGGTCACCTTGGTCAGCAGCCACGCCAGGGCAATTTCCGTCATGGAGACGCCGCGCCTGTCGGCCAGCTCCGCCACCCGGGCAATGATTTTCCCGTCCGCCTCCGCGGTGGCGTCGTACTTGAATTTTGCGTAGGCGTCCTGCTCCAGCCGTTTGGAGGTTTCGCCGGGGCGTTTCGCCAGCCGCCCGCCGGCCAGGGCGCTGTACGGCGTCATGGCGATGTGCTGATCGGCGCAGAAGGGGGCCATCTCCCGCTCTTCCTCCCGGGCAATCAGGTTGTAATGCCCCTGAACGGACACAAACTCCGTAAGGCTGTGTTCGCGGGCGTAGAAATTGGCTTTGGCCAGCTGCCACGCGAAGCAGTTGGAAATGCCGATATACCGGGCCTTGCCGGACTTCACCGCATTATGCAGCCCTTCCATGATCTCCTCCATGGGCGTGTGGTAATCCCACATATGATAAATGTAAAGGTCCACATAGTCCATGCCCAGGTTTTGCAGGCTTTGATTGAGATAAAGTTCAATATGTTCCTGCCCGGTGACGCCCGCGTCGATTTCGTCCTGGGTTCGGGGCGTGAACTTCGTGGCAACCACCACTTCGTCCCGTTTGGCGAAATCCCGCAGCGCACGGCCCACGTACTGCTCGCTGGTGCCGTTCTGGTAGACGATGGCGGTATCAAAGAAGTTGATGCCCAGGTCGAGACCATGCCTGATGATTTCCCGCGTCTGCGCTTCGTCCACCGTCCAGCTGTGCTGCCCCGCAGCGGCGTTGCCGAAACCCATGCAGCCCATGCAGATGCGGGAAACGGTCAGGTCGGAGGTGCCCAATTTCGCGTACTTCATGTTCAGTCCCCCAGCAGCTTTCTCACGCAGTTGTACGTGATTTCGTAAATCGTCATGAACACATAATTGACGCCCGCTGCCTCCATGGCCGTCCGCTGCTTTTCGGTGACGTAGGTGTAAGGGTAAATGCCGAACATGAAGGGGAAGAAGGTGTAGATGAAATCCTGCTTTTGCCCATCCGGCATATCCGGAAAATACCGGTCGAGGCAGGCCCCTACCGTGCGGATGGATTCCCCATAGGCCGCCTTGAACGCTGCCAGATGCTCCGGGCGGCTGCCGGTTTCCATGTCGTAATGGTTCATGGACATGATCTTGAGCAGCTGCGCCCGCTTCTCCAAAGAATGAGCCAGCATGGATGCAAATGCTTCCTTGGTCATGGTATCGACCTGTTTCATCGTCTGTTTCAGCGAGCCGATCCACAATTCATACTCCCGTTTCAGCAGGGCCAGGAAGATTTCTTCCTTCGTCTGGAAGTAGTTATAGATGGAAGTGCGGGTGAAGCTGGTGGCGCTGCCGATTTCCTTGATGGTGATTTCCTTGAAGCTCATGGTCTGATAGAGCTTTTCGCAGGCATTGATGATTTCCTCCCTGCGGGCTTCTGTCAGCTCCGGCGATCCCTTGGGCATGACTTCCCCTCCTTACGCTTCCGGCGCTTTTTTGAAGGACAGGCATTTGCCGATCACTTCGCCGGTTCTGAGATATTGATAGGTCGGGAATTCGAACAGCACCGGCTTGAGCGTACCGTAATCGACCTTCCCCTTGTCATTCAGGTGTTCCTTGGCCACATAGGTGCTGTCGACGGTGCAGATGAAGCTCTCGAAACCCGGCGTGTTGTAGACATCCACGACGCTGCATTCCATCGTCAAAGGTGCCTCCCGGATAACCGGCGCGCCCGCATCGCCCAGGTCATACGCAAACACGGCGGATTTATCCGCCTTCGCGCCGCTCACCGAACCGACATAATCCACGGACGGCAGCATGTCCTCGCTCACGAGATTGACGGACAGCTTTTTCGTTTCCTTGATACACCCGTTGATGAAGTGCGGCGCGCCGAGGCTCACCAGAACCCGGTCATGGCCAATGATCCCGACATGGGCCACCAGCGTCCAGGTCGGCTTATCGCCGTTCATCGCCCCGATCACCGTCACAGGCGTGGGATAAAGCGCCAACAGCGATCCTGCATTTTTCTTCATGATGCTGCATCCTCCTGACTTGCAAATAAATTCTGACACCGTGTCAGCAGAATTAGTATAGCACTATGCTGACACGATGTCAATACTTTGTTTGAATAAAATTTATGGATTCACATTTTGAGAAAGTGCGAATCCATTTTTGATTGGCTCCCTGGAAAGGCCGGCAGGCGAACCACGATCATCATAAAGTTTTGAACTTTTCTTTTTTCTTATTTCAACCCGATTTTCTTTGCCCATTTTTCAAG
>CANQKI010000160.1 GCA_947624355.1 uncultured Clostridia bacterium
CTTATACCCCCACCATACCCCCACTGGAATTTTCTGCGGTTTTCAGGCCGATACCCGGGAGGGCGTTTTGCCGCCCTCGCCGGGATTTTTTTCTGCTGTTTGTTCATCTTTTTTGAGCCCCTCAAAAAAGTTCTGCATCCGGGCGGCGCTCTCCCTGTGCATCGTTTCCGTCACATGGGCCTACCGATCCAGGGTAAACGCTGCGGAATAGTGGTCGGCATTCTGCTGCACGGTTTTCACGTCATCCCCTGCCCGAAAAGCATTTACCACATACGTGTGCCATTAGGGTATAATAATGACAAAACGGGAAACCCTTATGGCACAAGGCTTTTGAGTGAATCAGACTGCAAACTTCAGTTCCTTTTCCATGCAAATGAAGGCGGCAGCGAACCGGTCAGGGAGGGATGATGTAAAACCGGTGAAAAAAAGTTTCCCATTTTTCAGCGGCACATGACCGCGATTGGTGACGTCCCCCATTCTGGAGAGGACGTCACCTTTTATGTTTGTCGCCGTGCTCGCATGCGCGGCCCGGCGACCCGGCCGACCGCCCTGCGGGCCGGTCGCCTAAACCTATTTTTTTATGTTTGTCGCCGTGCTCGCATGCGCGGCCCGGCGACCCGGCCGACCGCCCTGCGGGCCGGTCGCCTAAACCTATTTTTTATGTTTGTCGCCGTGCTCGCATATGCGGCCCGGCGACCCGGATTTTTGCTTCGCAAAAAATCCTAAACTTATCAATTCCATAGTCTGCTGTAATGACCTTTACAGCCCGAGAAGGCGATCAGAACAATCGGAAATTCTGGTCGCCTTTTTCAGTTTTTGGACTGTACAGCGTTATCAAAAGACACGGCTCGCTGCTGTGCCTTTCACCGCAATCTTTATTTAGGAGGAAAAGAGTATGGCAATCATGCGTGTTGAAAAGAACAATAGCTATACCGTCATGGCAAACCATCACCTTCGGGACAAGCGGCTTTCTTTGAAGGCGAAGGGGCTGCTGTCCGTGATGATTTCGCTGCCACCCGAATGGGACTTCACCCTGGCGGGACTTGCCTGCATCAGCAGGGAAGGCATCGGCGCGATCCGGGCGGCGGTTCAGGAGTTGGAGGAGAACGGATATATCATCCGCACCCGTCCTCGGAATCAGGCCGGTCAGCTTGGGGACACAGCTTATACGATCTACGAGTTTCCGCAAAATGAGAAGCCCGAGGAAGAGCAGGAAGAAGCTCCCCAGCAAGCGTCTGCCTCGGAAGCAGCGGCCTCTCCTGCCCCCTCGGAGCCTGTGTGCAATTTTCCTGCATTGGAAAACCCTATGTTGGAAAACCCTACGTTGGAAAACTGCACGCAATTAAATAAAGATGTATTAAATACGTATCCAAAGAAAGATAGAAAGATACCTGACGTATCTTATTCTCATCCATCAAATGTCTATCCATCCCTTCCGGATACAGCAGCCGATGAATCGCCGCAGACCGCCCCTGACGTAACCTCCGCATTGACAGAGCAGCAGAAGTATCTGAGCGAACTGTCTTCCGTCCCCGGTATGCGTCGGCGGCTATCCTGCAACGAACTGACGGAAAAGATCAGGGATCAGATTGATTATCAGGCTTTGATTGAAAACGGGCGCAGAGATGAAATCGAGGACATCGTTTCGATCATGGTCGAGGTGATGTCCATCCGGTGTACGTATTTCACGATTTCAGGAAAGCAGTACCCCGCAGAACTGGTTCATCAGCGCTACAGCCAGATCACCTACCACACCGTCCAATACGTCCTGGAATGTATGCATAAATGCGGCAGCGACATCCGGAATATCAAGCAATACCTGATCGCAACCCTGTTTAACGCCCCGGCGACCTGTGACAGCTATTACAGCGCAGCAGTTCGCCGGGATTTTGAATACTTACGGCTATAACCGGAGGGCACAGAAATGACGGATGCGCGTGAATATCTTCAATTTTTCCGGCGTGAAGAAGAAATTCTCCGCTTGAAAGCAAGGGAACTTCAGAATCTGCGGGAGCGGCTGACAAGCCTGTCCGTTTCCATGGACAAGGAGCAGGTTTCACACACTCCAAACGTCTCCTTTATGTCCGATTCCCTTGCGCACATCGTTGATATGGAAAAGGAAATCGGCAGGCGAACCGACAGGCTGACGGAATTCAAATGCGAAGCATACTGTTACCTGGACCGGCTGCCGCCCGAACGGGCTTCGCTGCTGGTGAACCGTTATTTTGAGGGGAAAAAGAACAGCCAGATCTGCAGTGAACGGTTTATCACGGAGCGGCACTTACGGCGGCTTATGAACGAGGCCGTCCATGCGCTGCAAGAAGTTTTGAATCACGAAGCGGAAAAGCATGGTTGAAAAGATGTCCGGGAATGTCCGCAGATGTCCTCTTTCTGTCCGGGGTTCCCTATGCTATAATGTATGTTGCGAAAGTAGCTCGAGAGCATCGGCATTGCCGGTGTTTTTCTTTTGCCCTTTTGCAGCGGACGGCATCGCCGGGTGACAAACGAAAGAAGAAAAAAGCATGAATCAAACAGGCATCTTCCGGCATGATTCCGGAAGAAAAACAGCGGACATAGCGCATCCCAGCAAAGGAGGTATCGAAGCTTGAAACACAGCGGCAAAAACATCGAACTGGCCTCGCTTGATGACATCTTCTCCACCGAGGAAACCAGGCGCAACGGCAGGCACGAGGAAATCCGGCGTCTTCCTCTTTCCGATCTCGTGCCCTTCAAGAACCATCCGTTCCGGGTCGTGGACGATGAACGGATGACGGAAACGGTGGAGAGCGTCAAAGCATACGGCGTGTTGGTGCCCATCATTGTGCGGCCATTGGAAGACGGCACGTATGAGATTGTGTCCGGGCACCGGAGGAAGCGGGCCTGCGAACTGGCGGGGCAAGAGGACATTCCGGCCATTGTACGGGAAATGGACGACGACGAGGCGACCCTGGCCATGGTGGACAGCAACCTTCAGCGGGAAAACATCTTGCCCAGCGAACGGGCCAAGGCGTACCAGATGAAGTTGGAAGCAGTAAAACGCCGTGCCGGAAGGCCTGCAAAAGAAGCGCAAGAAAATTGTGGCCAAGTTGGCCACAATTTTGAAACGAAGAAAGCGCGTGAGATTGTTGCCGAAGACGCGGGCGAAAGTCCCCGTAATGTCCAGCGTTTCATCCGTCTGAACAACCTGGAGCCGCCTCTTCTTCAGCGGGTCGACCAGGGCGCTTTAGCTTTCACGCCGGCCGTGGAGCTTTCGTACCTGACGCCCCAGGAACAGCAGTGGGTGGATCACGCGCTGGACGAAACCCAGCAGACACCTTCCCTTTCCCAAGCCCAGCGGCTGAAACAGGAAAGCAGGGCCGGCACACTGACGGAAGATACCGTCCGCAAGGTCATTTCCGAGGAAAAGAAACCCCTCTGCAATTCCGTTACGCTGAGTCACGACACGCTGAAGAAATACTTTCCCAAATCCTACACGGCGAAGCAAATGGAAAGCGTCATTCTTCAGCTGCTGGACAGCTGGCAGAGAAAGCGGCAGCG
>CANQKI010000161.1 GCA_947624355.1 uncultured Clostridia bacterium
TTTATTTAATGTAATATTTGAGGCTATAGATAGCGCAATGGAACAATGGATTGATGCACTGAAGACCAATAATGAGATTCGCATTTCAAATCAAGTGCGCGGCCAGTTAGAAGCGGATTTACAGGAGGCCGTATTGACGACAAGCGACGCCATGATTGCACACCTGAAGGAGGCATATATCGATACGTCTAATCCGGCATTTCGGTATTCAACCTGGGCAAGCGATTATCCCGCGATGATTCAATCATTTGTCAAAACGGTTGAAAAGAACCGGGAAAGTTACGAGGATGACCTAAATAATGAGGTTCATAATCAGATAAATACTCCTGATGTATCGGCAGTTTTTGATGCAATTGATTATGATTTTGTGGATACATTGGACTGGAAGCAGATAGGAACGCTTGTGTTATTTACTGCGGCAAAGGAAGCAACAGTAAAGTTAGTTGACTATCTCGTAAAAAAAGTAGAAGAAGCTGTAAAATTAGATTTTAAGTCTTTTGATGTGGAATTAGGTGTACAGGAATTCAAGAATTTTCTTGGACCAGCTTTTATTAATACTTTCAATGAATTGAGCAAAAAAGCTATAAATGATTATTTTGACGCTGTTTTGAAAGATGCTAAAAATGGTGCTCCCTTTCCAACCAATATGGCTGAACAAATTATGAATGCGATTGTAAATAAAATTTCGAATACCGAAGAGTTCAAAAAGGAATTAGCCAAACAAATCGGAAAAGAAATAATAAATGTAAGCGCAGATATGATAGAGGGACAGCTCAACGATAAATTGGTATCATTGCTTCTTAAAGAATTCTTTGATATTGAAATAGCAGATGACTCCGAATCGCGGACAAAAAAGATTGGTAAAGCACTATTAAAAGTGGCTGATAATGTGGTATATGAAAATATAAAGAAAGATATGCTGACTGCTATTAGCGAAAAAACGCCTGAAATGGAATTGAACAACTTATTAAGCACGGCAGGCTCTGAAAAGATAAATGAGTTAGGGGTCAGAGTACATGAAATAAAGGAAAAATTGCAGAAGGCAAGTGATGCATTTAATATAGTGATTAAAGTTATGGACAGATGGTGGGAAACGGGAATTTCTATTCAGGCGGCTTTGGAAAGCACTGCGGCCGCAGAAACCGGAGAAGGCGTTATGAGTATGTTGGGATCGAGGATGGTTACTTGCATGACGATGCGTCTTCCTATGAGAACGTATGTTGCAAGTGCAATTATTGCTACAGGTAGCACGGCGGATGAAACTACTTTTGTAGAGTATTTTATGAACCCTGAGAAAATTAGCGCTGAAGATATCTTTACCATAATCAGCCAAATTTATCTTATGAATCAATATGACATTATTGGTTCTGCAGCCTATTTCAATATGGTGCTTCATTACGATGTGTTTTATAAAAAAGTACTATTCGTGTCGATAGAATCAAAATTCTTAAAATATATCGAAGAAAATCATGTCAATCGATTGAGGAAAAAAGGGCTTCTTTCTATCGAGTATGCTACGACAGATTATAATAATTTCGTAACGTTCGGTACTTACTATACGATGCCAGACCAGTGGTATGCCCTCTTTGAACATTAACTCAAAAAGGAGAGATGACTGATGAAAAGGATAATCGTTCTCATTTGTACTTTCGTGATGATTTGCGGCCAATCTGCGGCAGCTGAATCCATGCAAACGCAAATTTCATTTCTTGATGCTGTAAAAGAAATTGATAAATGGAATAGCAAGCTATACACAATTGCAGAAGGCCTGGAAGATGAAAACGGAATTGTCTTAATAAGCACTATATTGGATATTAGTAATACCGCAGCTGCGATTCTTTCGGACATTGGAAATGATGCGAATCATATCAGCGGAGAAATCGGTACCCATATTTGCACCGACAAAAATATTCAGTTCATGGAACAGTCGTGTTATTTTGAAACAGGTACGCGGAAAATAGAAGGGATGAATCTTTATTTTGAGCATATAATTGAATATGAAGAAAACTATATGCAAATTGAGTCTTTTGTGTATCGGCCAGACGGCACTCACATTGGTTCTAGAAAAATAGAAATGGGGCAGAAAGAAGATCAGATAGTAATACTCCTTATTGATTATGACCCTATTGAAAATTTAACTGGACGGTTTGCGATGTGCACTGGTGACAACATAGATAATGTGCTGTTCACTAAAACAATTGGTGAAACATGGAACATACAAATGGATATTCATAGTTGGATAGCCGATCAGTATGAAATGACCTGGAATAAATATCTATTAATGCCAATTGGCAAGTAAAACACCCATATTGCGTATTTACACATAATTGGTGATTTCACCGAAATACAATTTCAATATACTGGAATATAACCATCTGCCTGATGAAAGAAGCAGTCCCTGAAAAATCACCAAGAGCGATAATATAGCCCCTGCGTCTGATGCGGAAAAAACAACATACAGGCGCAGGGGCTTTTCCTTTTTTCATTAGTGTATCAAGCAAAAGGTCGCATGACGCAGGAATACGACACAACCACAGAGCCTTGCTCTGGTTTCAGGGGCTTGGGGGCGGGGCCATCCAACAAGCTTTTTGCAAATTCGGGCCGAATAGCATTGCTTGCCCGGATATACTCGACTGGTTAATAACGTGTCCAAAGCTCTATGCGCTGGCTCATGCCTAAGTTACAATGAGGAGGAAGCCGGACTGACGAGGCATTGCATGGGATGAAACGCACGAACGTGCAAACTGTCAGTCGCCTCCCCATTGCAGCATTCGGTTGATGCAGGTTGAAGCTGGGAGCATCCCAAACATTCGAGTAACCAAGCAAGCTGAATCGGTAATGAGCAGCGACGGCCGCCGGCAAAATACTACAGGGAGGTCTGCTCATGCTCCGAAATCTTGATAGTGGAAATCTTTGATGTGCAGCATTTTGCACACAAGGACGTTTCAGTTACTTTCGCTGGAGTGGATGCACCGCCTTTCCAGTCGGGTAACTTTGAGGCAAAGTCCCGTCATGTGTCCAAGCGTGGATCGCCAACTCTGCGCAGAACACTGTTTCAGATTTGCAGTATGTCTCTGTGCCGTGCTGATACGGAAGATCCCATCTTCTGCTTTATGGACAAAAAACGATCCGAAGGGAAACATTTCTATGTTTATACGGTTGCAGGCGCTGCAAAGTTTCTGCGCATTGATGATGCATGGGTGGAGCAGCATCTGAACCAGATGGACGCAGAATTGTCATCCTTATATCCAAACTGAACAGACACTCCTTGGAGTAAAGGGAGGCGAAGCCTTCCTTGTTCACCGATGAGCACAGCCCTTCAGCGCTGTCAAGAGCGCCGAAGGCGCGGCGCAGCCGTTTACTCTTGACAGCGCTGGAAGGGCTGTTCTGCCGTATGTCTGCAAAAATTATCTTGCTGCAGGCTTGTTTGCTGTACGTTTCTTTCGTCCATATATCTTGTGAATTGTTTTTTATTTGCCGGTTTGCCGCAATCAGACATTTATGTTGTTGGCTT
>CANQKI010000162.1 GCA_947624355.1 uncultured Clostridia bacterium
TCTTGACAGGAAAAATCGGGCGTGCTATGCTTTTCCCGGCCTGGCAAGGCAGAAAAAATGCGGCCCGGAGGGCCGTGAAAGGAATGCGGATTTTCATGAATGAAAGGCGCGGAAACGCCCGGCCCGCCATTGAGGTGCGGGGCGCACGGGTGCACAACCTGAAGAACGTGGATATCGATATTCCCCTGCAGAAAATCGTGGGGATTGCCGGGGTTTCGGGGTCGGGGAAATCCTCCCTGGCTCTGGGAGTGCTGTACGCCGAGGGTTCCCGGCGGTACCTGGAATCCCTGTCCACCTATACGAGGCGGCGCATGACCCAGGCCGCCGCCGCCCAGGTGGACGAGGTGCGCTACATCCCCGCCGCCCTGGCCCTGCACCAGCGGCCCGGGGTGCCCGGCATCCGCAGCACCTTCGGCACGGCCACCGAACTGCTCAATTCCCTGCGCCTCATGTTTTCCCGCCTGGCCTCCCACCGCTGCCCCAACGGGCATTACGTGCCGCCCACCATGGACGTGGCTGCGGGCAGGGAATTCTTCTGCCCCGTCTGCGGGGAGGCCGTGCGCGCCCCCGGGGCGGAAGAGCTGGCCTTCAACAGCCAAGGGGCCTGCAAAAAATGCGACGGCACGGGCATTGTGCGCACGGTGGACGAATCCACCCTGGTGCCCGACGAATCCCTGACCATTGACGAAGGGGCCGTGGCCCCGTGGCAGACGCTCATGTGGTCGCTCATGAAGGACATCGCCCGGGAAATGGGTGTGCGCACCGACGTGCCCTTCCGGGACCTGACGGAAAGGGAGCGGGACATCGTGTTCCACGGCCCCGCCGTCAAGAAAAACATTATTTATCAGAACAAGACCAGCGGCGCGGCCGGGGATATGGATTTCACCTATTTCAACGCCACCTATACCGTGGAAAACGCCCTGTCCAAAGTGAAGGACGAAAAGGGCATGAAGCGGGTGGAAAAATTCCTGCGGCAGGACATGTGCCCGGACTGCGGGGGCACCCGCCTTTCGGACGCCGCCCGGGCCCCCAGAATCCGGGGCATTTCTCTGGCGGACGCGTGCCGGATGTCCCTGTCCGAACTGATCCGCTGGGTGGAGGGGGTGCCCGCCTCCCTGCCCGCGGAAATGCGGCCCATGGCGGAGAGCATCTGCCAGTCCTTCCTCCACGCGGCCAAGCGCTTGGTGGACCTGGGTCTTTCCTACCTGACGCTGGACCGCGCGTCCTCCACCCTGTCCACCGGCGAACGCCAGCGGACGCAATTGGCCCGGGCCGTGCGCAACCGCACAACAGGCGTGCTCTACGTGCTGGACGAGCCTTCCATTGGCCTGCACCCCCGGAACCTGGAGGGGCTCACCGGCGTCATGGACGACCTGGTAGCCGACGGCAATTCGGTGGTGCTGGTGGACCACGACGTGCAGGCCCTGCGCCACGCCGATTGGCTCATCGAGCTGGGCCCCGGGGCGGGGGCCGACGGCGGCCGGGTGATTGCGGAGGGAACGGTGGACCATGTTGCGGCCATGTCCGCTTCCAGGATCGGGCCGTTCCTGGCCGACGGCGCCCGGGTGAAGCTGCGGGAGCACACGGCGAAGGAGCATCTGTTCGATCTGGGAGCCGTCACCATGGAGACCGGCCCCCTGCACACCGTGAAACCCCTGTCCGTCCGCTTTCCCAAGGGAAGGCTGTCCGTGATAACCGGGGTGTCAGGTTCGGGCAAAACCACCCTGATTCTGGAAAGCCTGGCCCCTGCCCTGGCCGCGCAGGCGGCGGGCAAGCCCCTGCCCGCCCATGTGCTTTCCCTCAGCGCCCCCGGCATCCGGCAGGTCAAGCTCATTGACGCCGCGCCTATCGGCATCAATATCCGCTCCACCGTGGCCACCTATGCCGACGTGCACGACGAGCTGCGCAAGGTATACGCCCGCACGCCGGACGCCCGGGCGAAAGGGCGCAAGGCCGGCGATTTTTCCTATAATACCGGCGAGCTGCGCTGCCCCACCTGCGACGGCACCGGCAGTATCAGCCTGGACGTGCAATTCCTGCCCGACGTGGAAATCCCCTGCCCGGACTGCGGCGGCGCGCGCTACGGGAAGGAAGCCTTCCGCATTTTCCGGGAGAACAAGAAGGGCCAGCGCTTTTCCCTGCCCGACCTCATGGCCATGAGCGTGGACGAGGCGATTGCCGCCTGCGACGACCTCAAAACCGTGCGGGATCGCTTGGCCGTGCTGCAAAGCGTGGGCCTGGGCTACCTGACCCTGGGGGAGCAGACCCCCGGCCTCTCCGGCGGCGAGGCCCAGCGGCTGAAATTGGCCGAGGAAATGGGCCGGGGCCAGCGCGATACCCTCTTCATTTTCGACGAACCCACCATCGGCCTGCATCCCCTGGACGTGCAGTCCCTCATGGGCGTGTTCCAGCACCTCATCGACAACGGCGCTACCGTCCTCATTATCGAACACGACCTGGACGTGATCCGCGCCGCCGATTACGTGGTGGATATGGGCCCGGGCGGCGGCGAGGAAGGCGGCCGCGTCGTGGCCGCGGGCACGCCGGAGGAAATCCGCACCTGCCCCGAAAGCGTGACGGGGCGGTATCTGTAAGGTTCGACAGTGGAAATGCCGGGGGGCTTCTTCAGCCCCCGGACCCCCGAACCAGGGTACTGAGTACCCTGGACCCGCAGTTGCGGAACGGGGTTGGCGATTACTTCAAACAATGTGCCACTGTAACTTTAAGTACGTGGCAGCATGACGGCCCCAAGGCACAATGAAAAGCCGGGAAAACCGCCAGGGAAGAGCAAGCTCTTCCTGATCGGTTCTTCCCGGCTTTTCCCCGGATACGCAAGCGTATCCGGGCTGGCGGCGTTCCGCCGCCGTGCCCTGGGCCTGCGCGGGTATTCTTCACTGCTTTCGGGTCGCGCAGTTTAATCGCAGTCCATGTTCCGCACGCGGAGAACTGCTTTGTATCCGTCCGGAACGTTTTGTGCGCAAAGCAAAAGCATGCAGCGCTTCCTTTTAATGCTTTGCTCACAGCAAGTTTCTCTGTTTCTGTTTGTATCAGGATAAACGAAACGCCTTACGGGCACAGCGGAAAATAAGTTATGTTTCGCTATGACGCTTTGCACACGGTAAGCATCTTTTCCGCTTCAAGCAGCAGGTTTAACGAAACTCTCTGCAAGTGTAATTGGAAATGCGTATTGCTTCTCAACGGCGCTTGCACGCGACAAGATATTCTATCGCAACCCGTTCGCCGGGGCACGGCGGCCATAGGCCGCCAGCCGGAGGGCCTGCCCTCCGGAGAAAGACAAAATGCCCGATCCGTAGGGCGTGCTTGCACGCATCTCGGTCGGGCTTTTGGATTTCGCGCTGCCCCGGCGTCTCTCTACGACACCCAAACGTAACAGCGGCATATTGTTCGATTTGCACGCCAAT
>CANQKI010000163.1 GCA_947624355.1 uncultured Clostridia bacterium
GATAAACCTCAATCAGCTTGGGCTGATCTTCATTCAGCCGCAGGCACAGAAAAGCGGAACCGTCCCGCGCCATGAACCCGCCAGCGCCTTGTCCCAGGATGGACTTATTGGCGTTATAGGCCGGATCGTTCAGATCCAGTTCGTGACCCAGCTGATAGCAGCGCTTCAGCAGCTCCACCACCTCAGGTTCATTAAACCGCAGCGGTTCGCCCGCAAAGGATTTTTGCAGAATATGGTTTTCCAGAAGAAAATCGACCAGGTAGTACGTGTAGCCGCCGACCCGGTTAAAATCCGACTCGTCCCAGAACACCATCGCACACAGCGCAATATCGCCGGGGTCATCCTCCAGACGCGCGTTCCATGCCTCCACAAAATCCAGAAATTCGGGAAAGGTATCAGGAATCTCCACGCCGCCCATACCCGCTTCCGCAAGCGTATCGGTATCTATGAGATAGTAATTCAATTGGCCCCCGGTGGGAACGGCGTAAATTTTGCCGTTTTTCAAGCACTGATCGGCATACACGGGATACAGATTCTGAATGGCATTTTGAATGATTTCGCTGCCGGACAAGTCCAGGCAATAGCCCTTCTCCATAATGGATTGGTAATCGATGCCTATGCTGTCCAATCGAAACACATCCGAATCAAAGGTGCCCAACAGCATTTCGGAAGTCATTTCGCCCGTGTTTTTGTAGTAATGCGTGTCGACCGTAATGACGACATCGGGATGCGCTGCGACAAAGCTGTCCGGCGCGTCGAACCGATTCAGCTTTAAAGCCGTTTCCGCATTCGCACCGGGTAGCAAAATGAACAGTCCCAATGTTAAGATGGCAACTATTAGATGTATATTTTTTTTCATGATTGTCCTCCATTTTTTAAACCCCATACCATCCCGCCGAAACGGGATGGTATGGGGCTTAAAAAAGACTTAGTTGTAGAAAATACCGCTAACTATCAAGGCTTCGTCTCTGGAATCCCGATCATCAAGACGGCCCGCTGGATAGACATAGGCATTTCCATATGCAGCAGCCTCATAATAGGGATGATACGCTGTAGACAAAGTAGAATATACCCACAATGAGCTAGCAGAAGTGCCTTCAGCGGTCATAATGCGGACAACTGCACGACGATTCGCGGCAATATTAGTAGAAGAATTCCAAGTAAAATGCCATTGTCTCCCGTTCGATTGCGCAGAATATGTGGTCCATGCCGGATTGCCGGATGTAGCGGTAGTTGAATAATAGAAGCTCATTTCTGCATGGGCAACAGCCAGCATGGAAAACACGAGTACAAGGCAAATCGTAATACCAAACAGTTTCTTCATGATTGACTCCTTTCTACTTTCTCCCAGAGAATAGTAACTTGTTCAAGGCTTGATTCATGAAACAATGATTCACTCCCGATCATACATAACCCAGCTGCTTAACCCAATGGAACCACCCTCTTTCCTACTGCCTCGAAAGGCTCGTTGTGCCGTTGCGTAACTGCTCCGGAACGGGTGCCTCGTAAGTGCCTCGCATACTGGCGCTTCCCGCCGATTCAATCCCCCAACGATATAGTAACTTGGCGATCAGAGACAACAGATATTTCATTTTTATTCCCCCTTTCTTCTATAAATATACTCATTTTTATTGTGCTGTGTTGAAGTTGGCGCGAATTGCCCCTAATATGACGCGAAATAGGCAAAAAAGAGTAGTAATCAGTAAAGGAAAAGCTTGCCATGCTGTTAACTTGCAATGCAACATACGTTCGCTTAGTAATTTCACCCTCTCAGTTTCAACAATTGACCATTCGGGTAGATTACTCTTTCAACGAGTAATATCAACAATACAATCCATTTCCCGTCGGAAATGTTCTTGTCAAACAATACCTGGATGCCCATGACGTATGCAATCGTGGAGGCCGTCTTGCCGTGCCTGATTCAGTGATTCCTTCGAGAGCGTCAAAAATATCGCTGAAGAATTTAGGAGTCCACGGAGGCTTACTTCCATTTCTTCGGCGACACTGGCTGTGTGGCACAAAGGCACACCAGCGCCAGGAAACCAGCGCAGCTTTTTTCATCTTGGATTTCTTTTGTTTATTCATCTTCCATTTCAATCATTTGTGCGATCCGGTCAAGCTCTGCCACCAGTTCCTCGGCAGTCATCTGCCCCGCGACAAAACGCGCTTTCAATTGCTCGAAAATCTCTGCCTGTTCCACTTCGTTGGCATTGAAAACGCCCGGCATGGACACATACAGATAATCGGTATAGGAACGGTAGATGTCCAATTGCTCCTGGGTCACCACCCACTTGCCGTCCTCGCTTGCGATGTCTTCCTTAAGCCGCTCCTCCTGCATTTCCAATCGCTCTTCCAGTTCGTATCGGTCCGCGGCGGTTAGATTTTCATTGTTCAGCGCATCCCTCGTTTCATGAATGAGCCGCTGCATATTGGCAATCGTTTCTTCGTATTGCGTGCTGGGTACAAGCCCAGTGTTTTGATACAGGAACGTCCGCTGCGTTTGGAGAAATTCATCGGTCAGATCGTTGTCCTGCACCGCGTCCTCCAGCATCTCGATGCACAGTTCGGGGTTGTCCGTCCGGGCATTGGCCGCATACAAGTCAAGGTATACATCAATCAATTTGGGCTGATTTTCATTCAGCCGCAGGGACAAAAAACGATTGTCAACGTTGCCGAAGAACGCGCCACCGCCGGAACGCAGAATGGAAGGGGCGACGTTCGGCCCCTGATCGTTTTCATACAGCCGCTGCCCCAGTTGATAGCACCGCTTCAGCAGTTCCACCACTTCCGGTTCGTTGAAACGCAGCGGTTCCCCCGCAAAGGATTTTTGCAGGATATGGTTGTCCAGCAGTTCATTCACCAGAAAGAGGGTATAGGTCTGTTCGTTATAATACACGATGTCGTTTACACGACTGTACAGAGCAATGCCTTCGGGATTTTCCTCCAGATAATCCACCCACCTTTCCACAAAATCCAGAAACTCGGGGAAGGTATCGGGAATCTCCACCGTACTCATACCTGTTTCGGCCAGCACATCGGGATTCATGGTCATGTAATTCAACTGAACCGTTATCGGCACAGCATAAATTTTGCCGTCCTTCATGCACTGATCGGCATACACGGGATACAAATTCTGAATCGCGTTTCGGATGATTTCGCTGCCCGATAAATCCAGACAGTAGCCCTTCTCCATAATGGATTGGTAATCGATGCCTATGCTGTCCAATCGAAACATATCCGAATCAAAGGTGCCCAACAGCATTTCGGTGGTCATTTCGCCCGTGGTTTCATACCAATGATTCTTGTTCTCAATGACGACCTCGGGATGTGCCGTGCGAAAACTGTCCGG
>CANQKI010000164.1 GCA_947624355.1 uncultured Clostridia bacterium
AGGGCGGCAAAACGCCCTCCCGGGTATCGGCCTGAAAACCGCAGAAAATTCCAGTGGGGGTATGGTGGGGGTATAAGAACCTCCAAAAAAGCTGAAACCCCTTGAAAATCAAGGGGTTTCGTGGTGCGGGAAACAGGACTTGAATTCGACCGGATTATACATCCTCGCTCAATTCTACCACATGATGTAGAACGATGTAAAAAGAAAAATCAATATCTTGTGGTATTGATCAACGACAATAAACCGTGTGTTTTCGCGGTTTGGGTACGTTCAGACGAAGATTTTGCGGTATATCGGACAATTTACCCAAACCAGGTTTTGGCCGTCAAAAGTGAAAATCGGGGGCTAAAACACAAAAAAAGGAGGACATGAACATGACCCGTTTTCCGAAAGAAATGACAGAAAATGGTATTCACTACACCTTGCGGGGAGACTATTACTTCCCCGATCTGGCCCTCCCGGAATCTTCCCGGCAATCCTTTGGCCGCTATGGCCGGATGCGGAGTGCATACCTGAAGGGATACCGTCCCGGCCTGTATGAACGGCTCCTTCTGTCCGGGAAGCTGTACGATCACCTGGCGGAAACCGACGCCTGCTGCTCCGGCAAAATGGAATTGCTGCTCCGGCAGGTGGCGGCTGCCGAAGGCATCGACGAAGAACTGAAGGCAAAAGACCAGCTGGCTTGGATCGGCCACATGAACAACATCCGCCAGCGGGCGGAAGAAATTGTCCTGACTGAAACAATCTACGCCTGATAAACATCAACGCCGCTCCGTGGAAGCCGTAAGGAACGCAAGGAGCGGCGCTTTTACGAACGCGCTGCGTTCGGCAGTCTGTCAAAAAAGCTGCATCATAACTTTGGGAATGCATGAAGGGGCCGCAGCCCCTTCATTTGTAATCCGCAGAACGTTTTGCCAAACCGATTTTGGATAAAATGCATTTTTTAGCTTACTAAATCAATAATAACTGCAAATTGAATTGACAGGAACGGATTATTGATTTATAATGTGCATTGAAACAATGATTTAGGAGAAACGCTATGATTCAAACGAATGAAATTCCTGCTTTGTTGGAACAATTGGAAGACCATATCGCCGATGACCTTGAAAGCCAGGAACTGGACTTTAAGCAGTGGGAAGACAATTTTAAAGAAATGATGAAAATTCTTGTCCGCGCAGTGGTCAGCTTTGCCAATGCGGGGGAAGGTCTGGTTATTGCTGGCGTGAAAGAGCGGGTAAAAGGCTGTGAAAAAGCCATCCTGGGTATTCCGCGTGGCGTTGACCCTTTGGGGGTTCAGAAGAGCATTTATGATCAGACCGATCCTCACATTACGGTCAAGGTTCAGGAGATCTCCGTGGAATATGGAACCGGAAGGCTGCTGGCTATTCAGGTTTTCCCTGGTATGCCGCCATACACAACAAGTGATGGCGCCGGTTGGATTCGGGTTGGAAAAGATAATAGACCGCTGACGGGTTCGCGCCGCCGTGAAATGATGGAAAGCATGGGATATCATGACGCGACAGCATCTGTCATTTCGGAAAGCTGGAAGGAGGCTTGTTCTCCTGCCGCCTTGGAACGGCTGCGTGAAATGATGGCTGAGGAATCTGTTCCGCAGGAATTGCTGAGCATGAGTGATGAAGACCTGCTGCAAGCCATTGGCGCACTGAAGGAAGGCAAGCTGACAGTAGCAGGATTGTTGATGACAGGGAAACCGCGACTGATCGAAAAATATGTTCCCTGCCATCGATGGACATTCCGCAAGATGACTTCTGACACAGAATATACGATCAGAGATGAGGGCTGTGACGCGATTCCCCTTGCGCTGCGCGAATTGGAAAGATATATCGATGCGGATAATCCTGTATCCACACTGGAGATCGGTTTTTTGCACCCGGAATTCAAAAAATTTCCCAAGATCGCAATCCGCGAAGGAATCATGAATGCGTTTGTGCATCGGGACTATCGTGTGCCCGGCGCGGTCATGGTAAAGCAGTATTCGGATGAATTGATCATCAGCAGCCCCGGCGAGCTGATCGGCGGCATAACGCCCGACAACATTTTGCACCATGCGCCAGTCTCAAGAAATAATGCACTGGCAAATATTCTTGAAAAGCTGCGGCTCGTGAACCGGAGCAATCTTGGCGTTCCCCGTATTTATTCTTCCATGCTTATGGAAGGCAAAGAAACGCCGATTTATGAGGTGTCCGGGGAAACCGTTGAATTGACATTGCTTGGATCTGTGGTCGTGCCTTCCATTCGTTTGCTGATCAAACAGCTCTCTGAGAAGGGCGTAAAGATCGAAGTGGACGAGCTGATCATTCTGAATTATCTTTTGCGGCATCGTGAAATCTCTGCGCAGAAAGCAGCCGAAATCTGCCAGCGCTCCATCAGGCGGATATCAGAAACGCTGAACAAAATGGATGTGGACAGTCATATTCTGACGGCGGGAGGAAAAGGCCGGGGACGCTACTATATCCTTTCCAACGAGATTCACAGGCTGCTGTCAGAAGATGTACAATACAGCAGGAATGAGCAGGCGGAAGAAGCTGCTCTGAAAGCACAAATCCTGACACTTTTGAAAAAACAGCCTCTTTCCAATCAGGAGGTTCGCCAGATTACCGGCAGAACGGCGCGCAGGTCAGAAAACTGATGGCAGAAATGAAAAAAGATGGTGTTGCTTCGACTGGTAAAGGAAGAGGAAGTAAGTATGAATTAAAAACTATAAAACCATAAATCGTTCTAACCACTGAAGATTACCAAAGGAGACGTTACAAAAATGATAGATCTTGCAGCGCGGGTTCACTATAAAGTCCATTTCGATATAGTCAAAAGATTCCATGATGTTTCTCTTTTTGATGAAGTAATTCATTCCATATATGATTGGCTACATTGGAAATATAAAGGAAAAGTAACAAGTTGGAATTGGCAACAATTCAGGCGATATGGAGATTTTCGGACAGAAGACTTTATCGTTTACGCAAAAACAACATCGATATCTGATGAAAAAGGCTTGTACAATTGGGCATGTAAAATTGAAGAATATGAACCATCTCAACCTTATGAAGAAGACCAAACAATATTAAAAGCTCCAAGGATATGGACAACAGAGATAGGATTTCAACAAGCGGACAATGATCGCGCTATCATTTCTTATGTTGTTTATTATACTGATAAGGCAGGCTTTATTGGCATTATAGAGAAAAGTCCTGCGCCAACTCTTCCTGGGTTTGTTAGAAATTTACTTTTGGCTCATTGTAAAATGAAGTTGCAATAGAGAGAGGAGTGAAGAAAAGAATCCATCGTGATGGATCTGTGGTAG
>CANQKI010000165.1 GCA_947624355.1 uncultured Clostridia bacterium
GCCGCCGCCAATAATCCAATCAGCGCAGCGGCCAATAAACGCAGTTTCATCATAACCTCCTTGCCGTAAAAACAATCTCTCTTCCGAAAAACAATAAAGCAATTTGCAAATACATACCCACGCCCCAGGGCACGGCGGCGGAACGCCGCCCGCCGGGGAAAAGGCAGGATAAACCGTGCGGGGAAACTTGTTTTCCCGATAGGTTTTCCTGCCTTTTCAGGATGCCCTGGGGCCGCCATGCGATCACGTCCCCAAAGCTGCAGGCGCACAGCGCAGCTTTCCTAAACGAAGCCTGTTCGCCGGGGTGGGTCAAGGGGCAATGCCCCTTGCGTGGGGGTACAGGGGGACGCGTAGTCCCCCTGCCTCGTCATGCATCAGAGAGCATCCAGCGGAATGGGCTGAGCGTTTTCCAGGGCCGCAGCCTGATCCCAATCCCCTTCCCGGGCTTCCAGGATGTATAGGGTCAGGGATTGGGGCGCAGCGCCCGTGCCGTCAAAGAGCACCTCGGCCTCGGTCCCTTCGCCGAAATCCAGCACGTTCCGGACGGGGAGCCGGTTGCCCGCTTCGTCCAGCAGCACGCACTCGTACCAATGGTCCTCGGGCAGGGCGGGGAAGGGCTGATCCGCGCACAGGGTCAGGCGCGCCATCACGGCGGAGGCCCGGCATTCCACGGTCAGGGGGATACCGCCGTATGTTCCTTTCCCGGCGAACCGAACGCTTTCCGCGTCCGCCTTCCGAACAGTGGCGACCATGGGCGGCAGTTCCTCCCGCTCGCCATAGCCCACATAGCAGGTTTTTCCGTCATAGTACCAACAGGTAACGGCGCGGTAGAGGCCGATGGAAAGGGTCAGGCTGTCCCGGTTCCGGGCGGCGTCGGGCAGCGGGCTTTCATATTCCCGGATCACGTATTCCACCCCGTCCGCACCCACGCAGGGCTCTTCCATGGTGGGGGGCAGGTCAATGCCGTCGTCCGTCACGGTATGATCGCTGGGATAGACGGTGACGCGCTGAATGCCCATCGCTTCCCCGGTTTCCCTGGCGGCGTTCCATTTTTGCAGCAGCTCATCCTCTTCCCCGTTCCGGAGGGCCAGGGTGGGGAAATCATTGCAGACCGTCATTTTTGACAGGGCGGCGGCGTCCGGGGCGAAGGGCTCCGTCTCACCGCTGCCCGAAACCGTATAGCCCACCAGCAGCGTTTCCCCGTCGTAATAGGCATTGACGATTTGGGCGGAATAGGTTTTCCCGTCCGTCACGGGGGCGGGCGTTTCGGCCAGTACGGAATCCTTCGCCAGGCCCGCGTAGCGCCGGCCGAACCATTCGAATACATTGACGCCGAGGGCCTCGGCCGCGGCGGCGGTGAGGGTCAGGGCCAGAATCAGGGCCGCCAGCAGGGGCAGCGCGGCAATTTTCTTTTTCATCTTTCTTTCTCCTTTCGCAAGCACCCGCCGGGCCAGGAAAGGATCGTTCTGGACGCCGGAAAGGCGGCAGTCCACGGCGTGATGAATGACCGAACGCAATTCCTCATCCGTCATATTTCCACTCCCTTTCGATTCGCCCGCGCAGGGCTTCTTTCGCGGCGTTCAGCCGCCTGGATACATTGGAAACGGCAATGTGCAGCGTTTCCGCGATTTCCCGCATGGACATGTCCTGGTAAAAATAGAGCAGAATCACTTCCCGCTCTTTTTGCGGCAGTTCGCTGATCAGGCGCACCACCGTATCGTCCCGCGCCGAAAAGGGCACGGCGGGCTCGGGCAGGCTCTCCAGCGCCGTGCGCCTGTCCACATGGCGGAACCAGCCGTTTCGCAGCATGTTCCGGCACACGTTGACGGCAATGCGCATGAGCCACGTTTTTTCGCTGCACCCGCCCCGGAAGGAGGGCAGCGCCCGGTACGCTTTGAGGAACGTTTCCTGGGCCGCGTCCTCGGCCAGGGAAGCGTCCCGCAGCCATAGGACGCACATCCGCCGGACGGGCTCCTGGTATGCTTCCACCAGGGCCGTCAGCCTTTCTTCCACGCGTTCCCGGTCATCCGGATCCTTGACAACCGTCACGGCCGCCCGCCTCCTTTCACTTATACAGACACATCTTCCGCCCCGGAATTTGCGCTTTTCCGAAAATTTTCAAAAAAAGCTGCCGGCAATGCTGCGGCAGCTAAAAACCATTTTCCCCCGTTTTTTGTTCTTCTGCGGATAATTTCATCGGCGGGCAAAGCGCCTTATTCCACCGTGCGCCTGTTGCCCCAGGGCAGGAGCACCCGCGTCACCTTGCCCATGATCTGGCTGCGGGAGAGGGGGCCCACATCCTCCCCGCGGCTGTCGTGGGAGGAATAGCGGTTATCGCCGATGACGAAATATTCATCCTCGCCCAGGGAGCGCAGGGGATAATCCATGGGCACGCTGCCCATGAATTCGGGGTCGGGCACGGCCTGGCCGTTGACGAACAGGGTGCCGGCCCGGATTTCCACCGTATCCCCGGGCAGGGCCACCAGGCGCTTGACGAAAATTTCGTACTGGGTCACGGCCAGGGCCGCGCCAAGATTGATTTCCCGGTCCACGCGCTTGGGATAGCGGCAGATGACGATATCGTTGCGCTGGGGATCGTTCTTGCGGTACGCCGATTTGGACACCAGCACGATTTCCCCGTCCTGCAGGGTATTGGTCATGCTGGTGCCGTTCACCCGCACGGGCTCCACCCAATAGGCGCGCACGAAGGTGGCGATGGCGAGAGCGGCCAGGAAAGTGAGAATACAGCTTATAAGCTCCTGCATCGGCGTCTTTTTCTTCTTTTCTTTCTTTTTTTTGCCGGTCGTTTCTTCCGCAGGGGCTTCCTCCTGGGCCGTTTCGGCTTTTTCTTCCGTTCCGGCGGGCTTTTCCTCGGGGTTTTCCGGATTATTTTTGCGGAACAACTGGGATATCACGGGAATCTCCTCCTTCGGTGTCAGGTTCGGGCCCATGCTGGAGCACGGCCTTGCGGCGCTTGAGGAACGCCTCCCGGTCCAGCATCACAATCCGGCCGCAGCCCTGGCACTTGATCTTGATATCGGCCCCTGTGCGGGTGACCACCCAGGTGTCGCTGCCGCAGGGGTGGGGCTTCCGGGTGCGGATCACGTCGCCCAGCAGAATCCTGTCCTCCATTCCGGCGCCTCCCTTCGGGCATGATTTCATATTATATACGCTTTTTATGAATTTTTCAATGTCAAATCACAGGGAGTCAAAAACTTGTTTGTTGGATTACAATACATATGGGACAAGGAGCAAGAAAAGGAGGAAAAAGAATAGAAGGTTGACCGGCTGTGTGGTA
>CANQKI010000166.1 GCA_947624355.1 uncultured Clostridia bacterium
GAAGCTGACATCCTGGCGGGCAGTGTGGTGAACGTTGCGACGGCGACGGGCACGAACCCCGACCCGGACGAACCGGAAGTGCCGGTTGAGCCCGGCGATACGGAAGACCCGACCGAGCCGAAGGAAGGCCACCTGACCATTACGAAGGCTGCGACCAGCAGGCCCGCGAACGGTGAAGCCTACGCGCAGGGCGAGACGGTCACCTACGAGATCACGGCGACCAACGACGGCAACCTGACGCTGACGGGCATTACGGTGACGGATGAACTGACGGGCGACGAGTGGACGATTGAAACCCTCGAACCCGGCGCCAGCGAGACCTTCACGGCGACGCACATGGTGACGGCGGCTGACGTGCAGGCTGGCAGCGTGGTGAACGTTGCGACGGCGACGGGCACGAGCCCCGACCCGGACGAGCCGGAAGTGCCGACTGATCCCGGTGAAGAAGAAGTGCCTACGCGGCCGACCACCTATACGCTGACGGTTCAGTACCGTTATCTGGATGGCGCGCAGGCCGCTGAGGATTACGTGCAGACGGGCCTGGCAGAGGGCGATGACTACAATGTGACTTCTCCTGTCCTGGATGGCTTCATGGTCAGCCGGGCCGTGGTGAGCGGCGTGATGCCGGCCTCCAATGTGACTGTGACGGTGTTCTACGCGCAGATCACGCCGCCGGAGCCGGAGGAACCCGAGAATCCGGAGAACCCGGAGAATCCGGAGAACCCCGAGAATCCGGAGAACCCCGAGAACCCGGAGAATCCCGAGAATCCGGAGAATCCGGAGAACCCCGAGAACCCGGAGAACCCCGAGAACCCGGAGAATCCTGTTGAGCCTGTTGCGCCTGCTGCGCCCGCTCCCGCCAATCCCGGTATGATCATTATCGATGAATATGGCGTGCCTTTGAACATCGGCAACGTTGTGATGAACGTGGGCGACTGCTTCGAGTAAGGCCTGGCGTTTATCAGAGCACCCGGTATGCTCCGGCATACCGGGCTGCCCTGTTCAATCGGGCAATGAATGAGAACGGATACGTCGGTATCGTTCCGTGAACGGCTGATGAAAGAAAGGAAGTCTGGCATGAAAAAAATTCTGGCCATCATTCTGGCCATCCTTCTGGCGCTGTGCTGTATGCCCGCATGGGCTGAGGCGCCCGAACCTACAGCCGAGCCGATTCTGATCGATAAAGACACGCTGATCGTTGGCAGCACGACAGCCATGAGCGGAAATTTCTTTTCCGAAATGTTCGGCAATAATACATCGGACATTGACGTCCGCGCGCTGCTTCACGGCTACAACCTGATGGAATGGCTGCCCGAACTGGGCAGCTACGGCCTCAACCGCAGCGTGGTGAGCGGCCTGGTGGCCACCGATGATATCGAGGGCAACCGCACCTATATCATCGCGCTCTATGACGATCTTACCTATTCGGACGGCACGCCCATTACCGCGGCCGATTACGCGTTTTCCATGCTCCTGTCCGTTGCGCCGGAAATGAAGGCCATCGGAGCGGACACGGTGGAATCCGATTACATCGTGGGAATCGACGCCTATAAGGCGGGGGAAACCAACGTGCTGACCGGCATGCGGATTCTGAACCCGTATCAGATGTCCATTACCGTGAAGGCAGAATACCGGCCCTTCTTCTATGAACTGGCGCTGCTGGACTATAACCCCTATCCCATTCATGTGCTGGCGCCCGGATGCGAAGTGGTGGACAACGGCGAGGGCGTGATGATTCGGAACGCCGACCAGACGGTGACGGAACCCATTTTTTCCGCTCAGCTGCTGGAAAAAACAATTCTGGACCCCGCGGTCGGCTATCTCAGCCATCCCTCGGTGGTAAGCGGCCCCTATACCCTGGTCAGCTATGACGGCGATACGCATACCGCGCAGTTTACCGTTAATCCGGCCTATAAGGGCAACCGGAACGGCGTGAAGGCCACCATTCCCAATGTGGTGTTCACGGCGGTGGAGCCCGGGCATATGATGGACGCGCTGGCAAGCGGCGAAGTGGACCTCATCAACAAAACGGTGTCCGAAGCGAACATCTCCGAAGGCCTGGCGCTCATGGCGGACGGCACGATTGCATCCGCCAACTATACCAGAAGCGGCTACAGCTTTATCAGCTTCAATTGCGAAAAGCCCGCCATGAACAGCGTGGCGGTGCGGCAGGCCCTGGCCCATGCGCTGGATAAAAACGCGCTGGTTGCGGCCTATGTGGGCAATTACGGCTTGGCTGTGGACGGATATTACGGCATTGGCCAGTGGATGTACCAGATTGTGAGCGGCACGCTGCCCGCCCCCGTGGACGAATTGCCGGAAGGCGCCACGGCGGAGGAAACCAGGGAATACGAGGAGGAGCTGGAAGCCTGGGCGGAAGTGAATCTGGACGGCCTGACCCGGTACGAATTCGATCTGGAAAAAGCGGACGCGCTGCTTACGCAGGATGGCTGGACGCTCGATCAGAACGGCGAAGCGTATCAGGCGGCGGCCGGGCAGGTGCGCTGCAAGGTGATCGACGGCACGCTGACGGCGCTGGATCTGAAGCTGGTTTATCCGGAGGGCAATACCATTGCCGATTCGCTGCAGACCTGCTTTGCGGACAATCTTGCCAAGATCGGCGTGAAGGTTACGCTGGAAGCCCGGCCCATGAATGATTTGCTGAACGTGTACTACCGGAACGTGGAACGGGACTGCGACATGATTTACCTGGCCACCAATTTTGCCACGGTTTTCGATCCTTCCTATACCTTTGCTCCTGCGGACGCCTATCAGGGCAAGAGCAACCGCACGGCCATCGTGGATGAAGAGCTGTATGCCCGCGCCGCCGACCTGAGCCGGACCGAGCCTGGCGATACCCTGGCGTACTGCCAGAAATGGGTGGCGTTCCAGGAACGGTGGACAGAGGTACTGCCTTCGATTCCGGTCTATTCCAACGTATACTTTGATTTCTACACCTCCTTCCTGCAGAATTACGCAGTGAATGCCAACATGACCTGGAGCCAGGCGATTCTTGGCGCATACTTCGGCATGCCTGCGGAAGAAGAAGAAGAAGAAGACTTCTTCGAGACGGAGGACGGGAACCTGACCGAGGACGGCGACCACTTCTTCGAGTAAACCGTTTCTCTTCTTTCGGAAAGAGCCGCGCTGAACAGGCGCGGCTTTTTTCGCGGCACAGAAAAGGTTTTTTGCCGCTTATGCCGCTGGACGGTTTCCGGACAGTGTGATATAATTTTTACGGGATTTTCCCG
>CANQKI010000167.1 GCA_947624355.1 uncultured Clostridia bacterium
GCCAAGCAATTTGCTTAAGTAGCGCGGATGAGCCGAAGGCTCAGACGTGCAGAGCAGGGAAAATGATGTGATCGAGGCAAGAATGCTTTAGCGTTCTTGCCTCGCAAGGGTGTCGAAAACCTGTTTTTCGACACCCTGATTGTTACTGCTTGGATTCGATATATTTCACCACGTCGCCCACCGTGCGGAGGGTGTTGATGGCGGCGTCGTCCACCGTCATATCGAAAGCGTCCTCCAGGTCCATGATCAGCACCATGATGTTGGCGCTGTCCGCCTTCAGGTCCTCCACCAGCCGCTTGTCGGCGGTCACTTCCTTGGGATCGATCTTCATCTGCTTGGCGATCATGCCCGCTACCTTTTCAAATACCATGTTGGTTCCTCCTTCACGCATTTTGCATTTATTCCTGGCTGCTGAGCAGCGAACCGGCAATATCCTTTTCGATGAGGCCCACCAGGTCCTTCCGCGCCATGAGGGCCGCCTGGCGGATGGCGCAGGCGATGGCGTGGCCGTTGGAGGAACCGTGGGCCTTCACCACCACGCCCTTCACCCCCAGCAGCGGCGCGCCGCCCACCTCGGTGTAGTCCATCAGCTTCTTGACCCGGCGGAAAGCGGGCTTGGCAATAACGCCCCCCAGCTTTCCCCGGAAATCGGCCATCATTTCATCCTTGATGATGCCCATGAGCGTCCCGGCCACGCCCTCCATAAATTTGAGGATCAGGTTGCCCGAAAACCCGTCGGCCACCACCACGTCGGCCACGTCGCCGGTAATGTCCCGGCCCTCCACGTTGCCAACAAAATTGAAGGGCGCTTTTTCCATGAGGGGGTAGGCCGCCTTGCACAGGGCGTTGCCCTTTTCGGCCTCGGCCCCGATATTGACCAGGCCCACCCGGGGGTTCTCCAACCCCTGGACGCAGCGCATGTACACGCTGCCCATGACCCCGAACTGGGGCAGGTACTGGGGCAGGCAGTCCACATTGGCGCCGCAGTCGATGAGGCAGAAATAACCTTTGCCGTTGGGCATGAGCGGGGCCAGGGCCGGGCGCTCCACTCCGTCGATGCGACCCAGGCGGAACATGCCCCCCGCCAGCGTGGCCCCCGTGGAACCCGCGGACACGAACCCGTCCGCCGCGCCCTCCCGCACAGCCAGCATGCCCTTCACCACGGCGGAATTTTTCTTCTGCCGCACGGCCATGACGGGGGCGTCGTGATTGGTGATGACGTCGGGCGTATCCTCCAGCGCGATGCGATCCTCAACGTCCTGCACATTCGTCAAAAGCGGCTTCACGGCGTCCAGGGGCCCGGCCAGGGTGATTTTCAGGTCGCCGTCGTTTCGCAGCGCCTCCAGCGCCCCGGCCACGGTGCATCCCGGCGCGTCGTCACCCCCCATGGCGTCCAGATAAATGTGGGTCACGGTTCTTTCCCTCCGCATTGCGCCGCACCTCCGGGCCTGGGGCCCGTCCGCACTTCGCAGGTGAATTGCTTGTGTTCACTTCATCGGTCCCGCAATTTCCTTTTGCAAGACAGATTATTTTACCACAAACAGCGGGAATTGACAAGCATTATTCGGCTGCCCGGCCCCGCATCCCGATTTTTCCGTTTCCGGACGCCGCCCTTGTAATTTTGCCTGTTCTCTGGTATAATCAGGACATAAAAATGTGTTTTCGTCTTTTGGAAGCGCAAAGGAGGCTTTTTCGCCCTTGAGCATTTTTTCCCAGCTGCAGGCTGATCCCACCGGCACCATCATCATGCTGCTCTACCGGATTCCCGCCGTGCTCATCGCCCTGACGCTGCACGAACTGGCGCATGGCTATGTGGCCCTTCGCTGCGGGGACCCCACGGCGCAGATGATGGGACGGCTGTCCTTCAATCCCCTGCGGCATCTGGACCCCATCGGCGCGGTTTTCATGCTGCTTTTCGGCTTCGGCTGGGCCCGGCCCGTGCCCGTCAATCCCCGGAATTTCAAGCGCTTCCGCCTGGATGATTTTCTGGTGTCCATTGCGGGCATTACGGTGAATCTGCTTCTGTTCCTGTTCACCACCGTGGTGATGGTGGGCCTGAACCGGCTGATCTTTTCCCCCGAAATGTGGCAGCTGGGCCTCCCCCTGCTGACGCCCCGGGAGTTTCTGGCCTTTGACGGCGTGAACTTCGGCAACATCCTGACGGGAGAGGATTATTTCTTCGTCCAGCACGTCAGCGGCAATATGTATAATGCCATCGACGCTTCCGCCCTTGCCGAATACATCCGTTATCCCTGGCTTTTGTACCTCCAGCGGTTTTTCATGATTTTTTCCATGATCAACCTGAGCCTGGCGGTCTTCAATTTCCTGCCCATTCCGCCCCTGGACGGCTATCATGTGTTCAACGACGTGCTGGCCAGGGGCAAGCTGCAGATTCCCTACAAGGTGATACGCTTTCTGACCATCGCGCTGATGCTGCTTTGCTTCTTTACCAACATTATTTCCAACCTCATCGGCACGGTGATCTACTTCCTGCAGGGGCATTTGGTAAACGGGCTTCTGTGGCTCTTCGGAGGGGCTTGATCTATGGCGCTGACGCTGCACCTGAGCCAGTTTGACGGCCCGCTGGATATGCTGCTTTTCCTCATCGGCAAGGCCAAGATCGATATCCGGGATATTTTCGTGTCCGAGGTGACGGACCAGTACATCCAGTCCGTCCAGAACGCCCCCGACCTGGATATGGACGACGCAAGCGCCTTCATCGCCATGGCGGCCACGCTGCTTGAAATCAAGAGCCGCGCCCTGCTGCCCAAGCCCAAACTGGAGGAGGAAGAGGACCCGGAGGCCGCCCTGATCCGCCAGTTGGAGGAATACCAGAAATTCAAGGAAATCGCTCAGAACATGCAGGGCTTTGAAAAGGCCGCCGCCCTCATGTACCATAAGCTGCCCGAGGAATATCCCCTGCCGCCCCCCACGCTGGAATTGACGGGGCTCACCCTGGATGGGCTGCTGGCCGCCTTTGCCGCCGTCATGGCCCGGGTGAAAGAAGAAGACGAAGAAGAAACCCCCGCCGCCGCCCGGCGCATTATCCGGGACGAATATACCGTGGCCCGGTGTTCCGCCCATATTCTGAAGCGGCTGAAAAAAGGGCCCGTCCGGTTCGATGCGCTGTTTTCGGAGTATCCGTCCCGGGACGAGGTGGTGACGCTGTTCCTGGCCCTGCTGGAGCTTTTGCGCCTGGGCCGGGCCGGGGTCAGCCAGGAGGGCGTGTTCGGGGACATT
>CANQKI010000168.1 GCA_947624355.1 uncultured Clostridia bacterium
GTGCGGAATTTCCAGAAGGACAACGGCCTTACCGTGGACGGCATTGCCGGCGAAAAGACCCAGCACAAGCTCTTCAATACCGTGCCCGAAGGCACCTACACCGAGGGCACCGTCACGCCCACCATCTTCCCGGTGGAACGGGTCGACTGGTATTCGGGCGACATCCAGAAGGTCTGGAGCGTGGGCACCGTCGCCATCATCACCGATGTGCGCACCGGCATCTCCTTCCGGGCGCAGCGCCTCTACGGCGCCAACCACGCCGACTGCGAGCCGCTGACCACCGCCGACACCGACGCCTACTGCCGCATTTACGGCACCAGCACGGCCCAGGAGATCGCCGACCGGGATTCCCAGATGCAGAATTGGCGCAGGCGGCCCCTGTGGGTCACCATCGGCAACCGCACCTTCGCGGCGTCCATTTACGGCGTGCCCCATAACTTCGACGGCGACCGGATCCCGGACAACAACTTCCCCGGCCAGTTCTGCGTCCACTTCGTCAACTCCAGAACCCATGCCGGCGACCGCGTGGACTATGACGAGGCCATCAACGCCTATTACGGGCATCAGCACGCGATCCAGGATGCGTACGACGCATACTGGTCTGCCCGGTAACCAAATGAATACCTTCGATGTGATCATCATCGGCGGAGGCGCGGCGGGACTGACCGCCGCGCTTTCCGCGTCCCGGGCCGGAGCGAAGGCCCTGATTCTGGAGGCCGCGCCACGGATCGGCCGCAAAATCCTGGCCTCGGGCAACGGCCGGTGCAACCTGGCCAACAGCGGCGAAATCCGCTATGAAGGCGGGGCGGCCTTTGCGGAGGCCGTGCTGGGGCAGTGCCCCGTAAATGAAATGCTGGCGTTCCTCAGCAGCCTGGGCCTGGCGGTTTGCGAAGAAGCCGGGGGCAGGATTTACCCCGCCTGCGGCCAGGCCGCCGCCGTGCTGGACGTGCTGCGGGCCGCGCTGGAAAGGCAGGGCGTCGCCCTGATAACGGACGCGCCTGTGACGCTGCTCCAAAAGGAAAAAAACGGCTTTCACGTCTGCACCCCGCAGGGGGATTTTGCCGCGCCCGCCGCCGTCGCGGCCTTTGGCGGCATGGCGGGGGGCAGGCTGGGCCACGACGGGAGCCCGTACCGGCTGCTGACCGGCCTTGGTCACACCCTGCGCCCGCCGCGCCCGGCCCTGACCCCGCTGATTGCCGAAAAAAGCGACGTAAAAGGGCTTTCCGGCCTGCGGCTGCCCGCCATCCTGACCCTGTGCGACGGCGGCGGCAGCCCCGCGGTGTCCGCCCAGGGGGAGGCGCTCTTTACCGATTACGGCGTCAGCGGCGTGTGCGCCATGCAGCTGTCCCGCCGGGCGGGGGAAATGCTGCGGGCGGGGCAAAGACCCGTTTTGTACCTGGATTTTTCGCCCATGCTGGGCCTCGCGCCAAGGTTATATGACCGCGTGCCCGCCGGGCCGCCCCGGAAAAACGTGACGTCCATGCGGGCATTTCTCCGGGCACGGGCGCATACATTGCCCCGGGACGCCCTGCTGACCGGGCTCCTGCCCCGGCTTCTTGCCCAGCGGCTGAATGGCCTGTCCCTCGATGCCCTGGCCGACGCCCTCTGCGCGTTCCCCGTGCGCCTGACCGGCGTGAAGGGCTTTGAAAACGCCCAGGTCACGGCGGGCGGCGTGCCGGGGGAAGAATTCGACCCGCAAACCCTGCAATCCCGTCTTGTGCCCGGCCTGTTCGCCGCCGGAGAGCTCCTCGATGTGGACGGCGACTGCGGCGGGTTCAATCTGCAGTTCGCTTTTGCTTCCGGCATGCTCGCCGGAAAGAACGCAGCCAATTTTCAGGAGGTATCGCCATGAATGAACCCTTTGTGTCCCTGAAGCCCGGCACCCTGCTGGCCCCCGTTCCCGCCGTGATGGTTTCCTGCGCCCGGCCCGGGGAAAAGCCCAATATCGTCACCGCCGCCTGGGTGGGCACCGTCTGCTCCGAGCCGCCCATGTG
The DNA here is from genome assembly GCA_947624355.1 of uncultured Clostridia bacterium. Classification (GTDB taxonomy): domain Bacteria; phylum Bacillota; class Clostridia; order Christensenellales; family Aristaeellaceae; genus RUG563. The sequence goes on from CANQKI010000168.1 coordinate 1,995, forward strand.
CTCCGTTTCCCTGCGCAAGGAACGCTATTCCCACGGGATCATTGCCGATTCCGGAGAATTCGTCATCAATCTATGCAGCGAGGACGTCCTTTCCGCCACCGATTACTGCGGCGTGCGTTCCGGCCGGGACGAGGATAAATTTGCCGCCTGCCATCTGACCCCCGCGGCCGTGCCCGGCTTTGCCGCCCCTGCCGTGGGCGAAGCGCCCCTGTACCTGGCCTGCAAGGTGGTATCCGTGCAGGAATTGGGCAGCCATGACCTGTTCCTGGGGGAAATCAAGGCCGTGGGCGTGCACCCCGGTCTCATCGACGCGTCTGGCCGCATCGATTTTAGCAAGGCAAAGCTGGTGGCCTATAATCACGGCCTCTATTACGCTTTGGGCGAGGCCCTGGGTTTCTTCGGCTATTCCGTGGCCGCTCCCGATGTGCTGGAGCGGCGCATGAAGGAGCTGAAGTGAGTGTTTTCTGGGGGCTTTGCCCCTCAACCCCACCAGGGGGATGATCCCCCTGGACCCCACTTTTGCGGAACGTTGTTGGCGTTTGCTTCCAAGCTGTGTGCCGCTGTAACTTTTGGTACGTGGCAGCATGACGGCCCCAGGGCACCAAGAAAAGGCAGGAAAACCGCCGGGGAAAAGCGAGCTTTTCCCGATCGGTTTATCCTGCCTTTTCCCCGGACAGGCTTGCCTGTCCGGGCTGGCGGCGTACCGCCGCCGTGCCCTGGGCCTGCGCATGTGGTTCTTTATTGCTCTCGTGTTGCGCCGTTGAAACGCTACCCATGTTTTGCACGCAGCGAGCCGCATTGTCGTCGTTTGTATCGGAATCAGCGAACCGGTTTGCGAGCGTAACGGGAAACAAGTCACGCTTCGCAACAATGCTTCTCACGCGACAAGGCGCTTTGTCGTCCTCCGTCCGCCGGGGCAGGGCGGCCATGGGCCGCCGCCCGGAGGGCTTGCCCTCCGGAGAAAGACAAAATGCCCGATCCGGAGGGCGTGCTTGCACGCATCTCGGTCGGGCTTTTGGCTTTCGTGCTGCCCCGGCGTTTTCCAACCGACACCCAAACGCAACAGCGGCACACAAGTTTGAATATCACGCCATCCCTGTTCCGCAGCTGCGGGTCCAGGGTACTCAGTACCCTGGCGGGTGGGTCCGGGAGGCGCGGAGCCTCCCGGGGGTCTCTGGCCGGAAGG
>CANQKI010000169.1 GCA_947624355.1 uncultured Clostridia bacterium
GGGCATCAGCCCTTGATACCGCTGCGGCTCACGCCGGACATGATATACTTGCGCAGGAACACGAACACCAGGAACAGCGGGAAGGACACCAGGGCCACGGCCGCCATCTGCACAGGGTAGTTGACGTCGCCGGTGGTGTCGGTGAATGCGTTGCGCAAGCCGTTGGTAATCATGCGGTGAGCTTCGTCGTTGGCAACCAGGCGGGGCCAGATGTAGCTGTTCCAGGCGCCCATCATCTTCAGGATGGTGATGGAAATCAGCGTGGGCAGGGCCAGGGGCACCATGACCTTCCAGAGGTACTTGAAGTCACTGGTGCCGTCCACCTTGGCGGCCAGGTACAGTTCGTTTGGAATCTGCAGGAAGTTCTGCCGCAGGAGGTAGATGTAGAACACGCTCACCAGGAAGGGCACGATCAATACGGTGTACGTATTCATCCAGCCGAAGGTGGTCACGGTTAAGTAGTTGGTGATGGTGAAGAGCTCGCCCGGGATCATCATGGTGCCAAGCAGGGCGGCGAAGAGCAGCTCCTTGCCCTTAAACTGAAGCCTGGCAAAGGCGAAGGCCGTCAGGATCGTGATGACCAGGGAAAGCAGGGTGCTCACGATGCCCACGATCATGGTGTTGAGGAACAGGCGGCCCAGGTTGGCCGTAGTGAAAGCGTCCACATAGTTGGAAAGCAGGAGGGTCTGGGGCCAGAAGGTGGGTACGCTCAGGCGGTATTCCTCCAGGGGCTTGACCGAGGAAATGAGCATCCAGTAGAAGGGGAAGAGCACAATCAGCGCCATGAGAAGCAGGAACACGTACGTCAGCGTCATGTAGGCAACCTGACCGATTTTGCCCTGTACGGACATTTTCTGCATGTTTCTTTCCTGCATGGTTTTATTCAGATTATTCGCCATACGCTGCACCTCTCAATAATGGACGCGCTTCTTGCTGACCTGCATATTGATCAGGGTCACCACAAGAATGATGCCGAACAGGATCAGGGCGGCGGCGCTGGCCCGGCCCTGGCTGTTGGTGCTGAGCGCGTCGTAGATGAAGCCTACCATGGTGTTCAGGCGGCCGGCGTCATTGGGCGGGCCCATGGTCTCGCCGAAGATACCCACGATGCTGGTGTATTCCTTGAAGCCGCCGATGAAGCCCGTGATGACCACGTACGCGATCATGGGGGAAAGGAGGGGCACCGTGATGCGGCTGAACACGCGCCAGCGGGGCGTGCTGTCCACCTTGGCCGCTTCGTAATACTGCTTGTTCACGCTCTGGAGGCCGCCCAGGAGCACCAGAATCTTGAAGGGCAGGGCGTTCCAGACGATGTACACGATCATGACGAACAGGTTGGCCGTGTAGGTGGAGCCGCTGTTGATCCAGTTGACGGGCTTGCCGCCGAAGAACTGGATGACGTTGTTGATGATGCCGGCGGTGACGATGATTTCGTTTTCCGTGCCGTAGAAGCTACCCACGATGTTGAACATGGCGGCGAACACCATGCCGATGGCGATGGAGTTGGTCACGTAGGGCAGGAAGAAGATGGTCTGCAGCACCTTTTGCAGGGGCTTGATGGAATTGAGGGCCACGGCGATGAGCAGGGCCAGGAAGGTGGAAATGGGCACCGTCCAGACGCACAGCAGGATCGTGGTCTTCAGGCAGCTGACGAACCGGCGGTACTGAATGACCCGGGTAAAGTTCCCGATGCCGAAAGCGAAGGTTTCGCCGCCCGATGCCCTCAGGCCGCTGTAATTTTCCAGGAAGGCCATGCGAATGGTGTTCACAATGGGCCAGGCCGTGAAAATCAGCAGCAGCACGATGGCGGGGGCCAGGTATAACCAGGCTTTCCATTGCTGTTTACTTTCGACCATTTCACTTCACCTCGCAGAAGATGCGTTCCTCGGTGTCCTTCTTGAAGAGGAAGACCTTGTGGGGCTTGAAGGCGAACCGGACGGTTTCCTGATCGGGGCTGACCTTGTTGTCCGCGTCGATAATGGCGCGGATGGAAGCGCCCTGGCAGGCGTCGTTGGAGGCGACGATGCTCACGTCCCGGCCCATGACCTCCACGTTGACAAGGCCGCACTTGAAGGGGCCGTTTTCGCTGAGGATGAAGCCCTCGGGGCGCACACCCACGTACACTTCCTGATCCGGAACGTCCTTGACGGCCATCACGTCGTCCGCACCGATGAAGAGCCGGCCGCCCTTTACCTTCCCCGCGAACACGTTGATGGGCGGCGTGCCCAGGAACTTGGCCACAAACAGGTTGGCCGGGCTGTCGTACACTTCCTGGGGCTTGCCGATCTGCTGCACCACGCCCAGCTTCATCACCACGATCATGTCCGAAATGCTCATGGCCTCTTCCTGGTCATGGGTGACGAACACGGTGGTGATCTTCGTTTCGCGCTGGATGCGGCGGATTTCCTCGCGGGTCTGCAGCCGCAGCCGGGCGTCCAGGTTGGACAGGGGCTCGTCCAGAAGCAGCACCCGGGGCATTTTCACCAGGGCGCGGGCGATGGCCACGCGCTGCTGCTGGCCGCCGGAGAGCTCGCTGGGCTTGCGCTCCATGAAATCCTCCAGCTGAACCAGCTTGGCGGCCTGGTAGGCCCGCTCCAGCATCTGCTCCTTGGTCAGCTTGTCCGCCCCCTTGAGGTTCTGCAGGGGGAAGAGGATGTTCTGCTTCACCGTCATGTGGGGGTAGAGCGCGTAGTTCTGGAACACCAGCCCAATGCCGCGCTTTTCGGTGGAAAGCTCGGTTACGTCGTCGTCGCCAAAGAAGATTTTGCCGCTGGTGGGCTTCTGCAGGCCGCTGATCATGTAGAGCGTGGTGCTCTTGCCGCAGCCGGAGGGCCCCAGCAGGCCGATGAGCTGCCCGTCCGGAATGGTGAAGTCGAAGTTGTTGACCGCGATCACTTCTTCATCCTTCTTGTTCCGGCTGGGAAAGCTCTTGGTGAGGTTCTGCAATACGATTTTCATACGATCCCCTTTCTTTCTCCTTGGTTTT
>CANQKI010000170.1 GCA_947624355.1 uncultured Clostridia bacterium
ATTCACGAAATGATTTGCGGCAATCGACTTGTAAAATATTTTTATACTCCATTCCTTACTTGGCCTCGCTAAATCCCGATTTACCGAACAGTCATCCGCCCGGCCCGGATTTTGATTTCGCAATAATCCCGAATGGATTATATCATGTTTGTCGCCGTGCTCGCATACGCGGCCCGGCGACCCGGATTTTTTTGCTTCGCAAAAAATCCTAAACTCATTATATCATCCAATCGTGAAAAATCCACTGCCCGTTAAAACGGCGAATCAAAAAGCGCTCCGGCGGTTTGATCCCCGTCCGGAGCGCTGCTTATCCGTTATCCCGGCCCGCCGGAAAAACAAACGCAAACAATATTTTGCCGGGCTTTATTTCCCATCGGCTTCGGGCTCGGGCTGCCTGAGCTGCAATTGGTCGATGCACCGGCTCATGCGGTATACCATTTCCTGATTCCCGGCGTCGTATGCCTGGTAGAGCGCCTCCCGAAGCTGAAGCAATTGATTCTGTACGGCCTGATCCATGACGTTGTTCACCACAAACTCTCCCTTCATGCAAGGTGAAATGCGCCGCCGGTATTGCCCGGCTGACAGTTACAGCATACGACGGCCTATGACAAATTGCAATAGGAGGTTTTGTCGAAAATAGTCGAAAAACCATATTTCGTTCAAAAAATTTGAAAAGAAGGCAAGATATTGTGGTCAGCCTGTCAAAAGAGCAGAATCATAACTCTGGGGATGCATGAAGGGGCCGCAGCCCCTTCATCTTCAATCCGCAGGGGCGGGTTTGCCGCCCCGAGGAGGAGTCAGAATGACTCCTTCCTATATCATTTTCTGGCCGTGCGGCGTAGCCGCACAAGAAAATGATGCGGTCGAGGCAGGAACGTGGAAACGTTCCTGCCTCGCAGGGTGTCAAAAACTTGTTTTTTGACACCCTTTATTTGTGGTACAGGCGGTGGCTCTGGTACCGGGGATCGCAGGTCAGGTTGACCTTGAGGCGACGGAACACGTTATCGTCCACCTGGGGGAGAATGACGGTGGAGTGGGCCTCGCACTGGGTGAGCAGGGGAAGCTGGCGCATGGCCAGGGCGGCCTTTTCATCCTGGGAGGCACAGATGGAGAGGGCCAGCAGGGCCTCGTCGCTGTGGAGGCGGGGGTTGCGGTTGCCCAGGTAATCGCATTTCAGGGTCTGGATGGGGCCGATGACGGTGGGGGAAATGAGGTGCTCTTTCTTGGGAATGCCCCCCAGAGCCTTGAGGGCGTTGAGCAGCGCCGCCGCCGAGGGGCCAAGGAGGGGCGAAGTCTTGCCCGTGACGACGCGGCCGTCCGGCAGCTCGATGGCCAGGGCGGGGGCCTCCGTTTCCAAGGCGCGCTGCCGCGCGGCGGCGATGACCGGGCGGTCATCGTCCGAAAGGCCCATTTGCTGCATGAGCAGGGCCACCTTATCCACCTGCCCTTGATCCGCCTGGCCCCGGCGCTGGGCACACATGGTGGCATAGGAACGGCGGATGATTTCCTGCAGGGCGGCCCGGCGGCAGACGTCGTCGTCCGTGATGCAGCTGCCCGCCATGTTCACCCCCATGTCCGTGGGGGAGCGATAGGGGGAGCGGCCGTAGATATGCTCGAACAGGGCGTTGAGCACGGGGAAAATTTCGATATCCCGGTTGTAATTCACGGTGGTTTCGCCGTATGCTTCCAGGTGGAAGGGGTCGATCATGTTGACGTCGTTCAGGTCGGCGGTGGCGGCCTCGTAGGCCACGTTCACCGGGTGCTTGAGGGGCAGGTTCCAGATGGGGAAGGTTTCAAACTTGGCATAGCCCGCCTGGACGCCCCGGCGGTTTTCCTGGTAAAGCTGGCTGAGGCACACGGCCATTTTGCCGCTGCCCGGGCCGGGGGCCGTGACCAGGATGAGGGGGCGGCTGGTTTCGATGTATTCGTCCCGGCCGAAGCCCTCTTCGCTGATGATGAGCTTCACGTTGTAGGGGTAGCCCTCGATGGGATAATGGCGGTAGACCCGCACGCCCATACCTTCCAGCCGTTCCTTGAACTGCACCGCCGTGTGCTGGTTGCGCCAGCGGGTCATGACCACGCTGCCCACGTACAGGCCGATGCCCCGGAAAGCGTCGATGAGGCGGAGCACGTCCGCGTCGTAGGTGATGCCAAGGTCGCCACGGACCTTGCTTTTTTCGATATCGTCGGCGTTGATGGCGATGACCAGCTCGGCCTGGTCCCGCAGATTCAGGAGCATGGACACCTTGCTGTCCGGCCGGAAACCGGGCAGCACCCGGGAGGCGTGGTAATCGTCGAAGAGTTTGCCCCCAAGCTCCAGGTACAGTTTGCCGCCGAAGGCCGCGATCCTTTCTTTGATGTGATTGGACTGCATGGCCGTGTATTTGTCGTGGTCAAAGCCGATCCGCATAGCGTTTTCTCTCTCTTTCTTCTTTTGCTGGATGGAAATCCCGGGGCCGGATTTACCGGATGCTGACCTCCACCCCGTTCACGGCCACGCCTTCCTCGGCGCGGATGAGGATGTAGGGATGGCCGTCGATGATGCGGGTCTGCAAAAGGTCGCTGCGGTCGGGGGCCACGGAAATGGTGACGGAAGGGGTCTTCACCTGGAACTGCCGGGGGCTCATGAGGCTGCCCACATGGACGGCGGCGGTTTCGCCGAACTGCCGGTCAAATTCCTCCGAGAAGGCGGCCTGCTTTTCGGGGGGCACGCCGCAGTCGCTGAGGGCGGAAACCACCTCGCGCTTTTCCAGGCGCGGGGGATCGGGCAGCTTTTCCTCCTTCTGGACGGTGATTTTGTCCATCACCTGCTCCTGCACCGCCTGCATGACTTCCAGGCT
>CANQKI010000171.1 GCA_947624355.1 uncultured Clostridia bacterium
AATCCGTAGTTCCTCTAAAAATTCATAGCTTAATTCTCTTGCATCCTGTTTCAACATGAAGGTATCCTGACCATGAATGTCATCGATTTTCTTTTAAGCGACCGGTGGTAATCTACTCTATCGCGTGGAAGAAAAATATTCCGGCTCGTAAAGAACTGCCTGCATCCCTTTACAAAGCAAACTTTTGATGATAAAATAAAGTGGACTTTAGAATTGACCCAACCGGAGGCTTGGCATGAATTATATCAGGCGGGATCTGGAGCGAAAATTTCTGCATATGAGCGACGCCTTCAAAGCCGTCATGGTGGTTGGCGCACGGCAGGTCGGCAAGTCCACCATGCTGAAGCACCTTGCCGAAAACCAGAAGCGAACGTATGTGACAATGGACGATCCGCAGCTTCGCATCTTCGCGCAGACCGATCCAAAGCTTTTTTTGCAGACCTATCAGCCTCCCATTCTCATCGACGAGGTGCAGAAAGCGCCGGAGCTTTTTGAGGAAATCAAGATTCTCTGCGACGAAAGCGATGTGCGCGGACAATTCTGGCTTACGGGGTCGCAGAGCAAAAAGCTGGTCAAAAAAGCGGGCGATTCCCTCGCCGGACGCCTTTGTATTCTGAAAATGTACAGCCTTTCGGCGAGAGAAAAGCTGGGCGTCGATCCGGCGGATGATCTCGAATTTTCTCTCGGCTCCCTGACGGCCCGAAAAAAACTGTTCGGGCAGAACAATATCCTTGCCACTTTTGAAAACATCTGGCGGGGCGGGCTTCCCGACGTGCAGGAGAAAGACGAGGAGCAGCTGGGCGAGTATTTCAATTCCTACATTGAAACCTACCTGATGCGGGACGCGGTGGACGATTATGCCATTGCCGACACCGAGGGTTTCCGGAAATTCCTGCGGGCCTGCGCCGCCTTTGCCGGTCAGCTTGTCAATTATAACGACCTTGGCGCTTCCGCCGGCGTGTCCGGCGTGACGGCAAAAGAATGGGCGAAGGTTTTGCAGTCCATGGGAATCATCTTTCTGCTGGAGCCGTATGCCTCCAACGAACTGAAGCGCCTGACCAAAACGCCGAAGCTGTACTTTTGCGATACCGGCTTTTGCGCGTATCTGTCCTCCTGGACAACGCGGGATGTGCTGATGAACGGCGCGGCAAGCGGGCATTATTACGAAAATTACGTGATTGCCGAACTGCTGCGTCATTACGCCTGCGGCAAAAATAAAGTCAACCTGAATTTTTACCGGGACAATAAAATGCGGGAGATCGACCTGATTATTGAGGAAAACGGCGTTCTCCACCCCGTGGAAATCAAGAAAGCAAGCGCGCCTGATAAAAGCGCGGCGAAGTGCTTCTCTGTGCTGAAAAGCGCCGGGCGCACTGTCGGCCCCGGCGCTGTGATCTGTATGTCGGACGTCGTGCTCCCGCTGGATGAAAACACCCTGGTGGTTCCGTCAAACCTGATCTGACGGGTTTTGCACGTTCCCGGCCGTGAAACGGCAGCAGCGTAATGCACCGTTTGTTCTAATGAAATCGATAAAAGCGACTGTTTCACCGCTACCAACTTTGAATGTATGTTAGGAGCCTATGACGCTTGGCATAATATAGCTTTTCAATGAAATCTTGTTCTAAAACCTTCTTTGTTTGGCAAAATCAAGGGTATAATCTTCGTCTTTCCCATTTCCTTTCCTGTCTATGCTGAAAAACGTATGTGTGTATAATGGCATTACGAACGTGGAAGTATTCCACAGCATCTTAAAATCTTCATTGCTGATTTTTCTGTTATATAAATTTTCATTGCAATTAACGGATTCTGCTAATGATTCGGCTAAAAAAATATTGTTTTCATCGTACCCTACTACCGGAACAAAATGCCGCCAGTTTTTATCTTTTCTTACCTTCACATATACAATAACAGGATTTCCCCTGCTTACCTCATTTCTTAGAGTATGCAGGTTCCCAGCTCTGTATTTCACCTTAAAACCGTATTTCTCCAACATTCTTTTTACTTCCCTTTGGTACACATATCCATTCTTCCTTTTAGGCAATTCAGCATAAATCTTGTCACCGTCTGCAGGTATACCATAATGCCGTAAAACGTATGAGATTGAGTATCCGGAACAAGAGTTGCCTTCCTGAATGTCAATACGATTTTCCTTTGAAATTACAAAAGACGGCTTTTTGCTCTTATTTGAGTATTTCAGGATAACAGGCCCCATCAAAATAACATCTACGATATTTATAATGATGAAAGTATTTATTAATGTACTTATTATCTGCCAAGCAATCCATTGCATTTTCATTTTCTCCCATCTGATATGACTTTGCGTTGCAGGCTGTCAGGATGGATATAGTAATAACGACGTTAGGTTTTTTTCATAAGGAGATCTCTGTTTAATCTTTATCATGTCCAAGAATAGCAATTAGTGCGGCGCTGATGGCAACTCCACATCCGGCAACAAGCGCTGGCCAAATCTTCGACACCGATTTTCGCTGTTCAGGCTGTTTCATAATGGATGGAGCCATTAGATCTGCTTCCTTTAGAACAGCATTAACATCATCGCTGGTATACTTTTCCGGATGATCTACCAGCACCTCAAGCATCGTGCCGAGTATGTGTTCATGCTTTACGTTCTTTTCGTCGGACACATCACTGTTGACTTCGGTTTCAAGGAGCTGCCTGATGGCGAGGTAATACGCCTTGGACAGCTTTACGCCCTTCTGATTCTTTTCGTCGTAGTTTTCCCAAGCGCTGACAGACTGCCTTGACACTTCAAGCTTTTCTGCAAGATCTTTCGCTGTCCAGCCCGCGCA
>CANQKI010000172.1 GCA_947624355.1 uncultured Clostridia bacterium
TATGACCGGTCATGGGGATAGGTTCCCTTGTCAGGATTTCACCGCATGCTGTGCATTTGGTTCCCTTCGCCCCCTCAGTCATACAGGTAGCCTCCAGGAGAACTTCTTCTTCACCGGGCGTATGGCCTGTGGCAGGAATTTCCGTTCTGTCCGCCTCACCGCCGCAAAGGGTACAGGTTTTTGCCGTGATTCCCGGCTCGGTGCAGGTGGCCGCCTTCACCACCTTGGAACCCGTCAGTTCACCGGTATGCGTAGAGGGGGAACAAATGGAAAAATAAAAGTCATCATGGCCGCTCCAGGCAGCTGCACCTGTCCACATACTAGGACGATTTAGATGATATTCTTTTCCTGCCATGAGTTCTACTGTTTTAATCACCGGGAGTCTGCTGGTAGCTTTCATTTCAAACCCGATTGGCTGATCATACAAATCAGTTATACGAAATGAAACAGAAGGAGTATATGGATCAACCGTTACAAGTGCCGCGCAAAACCGGTAGATTCCGGTTTCTTCCGGTACAAAAACCAGTTGATAGAATACATCCTTGTAGCCTTTGTAAAATGCTCCAGCTTTGATTTCTCCCGCGTTATCAAAAGATGTAGTATTCGGTAAATCCACCGATTGCGCAGGCAGCACAGGCTCAAAATCTTCCGCCGACGCCATATTTACCAGCGGCAACAGGACCAGAAGCACGGCCAGAAGCAACAGGATTCCCTTTTTCATGGCGATCTCTCCTTCTTGCGTTTCCGCATATTTCGACCTCATTATAGTAAAAATATTTACTAAAGTCAATAGTAAATTTCTTTACTGGCTATACTTTTCCCATCGAAGCCAGGGAGGGAAAAAGCATGGATTATGTGCGGCGCATCCGGGACCTGCGGGAGGACGCGGATAAGACCCAGCAGCAGATTGCCGATATTCTCGGCACGTCCCAGACCATGTATGCCCGATACGAGCGCGGGGCCAACGAGCTGCCCATCCGCCACCTCATCGCCCTGGCGGATTATTACCGGGTTTCCACCGATTACATCTTGGGCCGGACAGACGACCCCGGCGGCAATTATCTGATAAACTCTCGCGAGTATCGCGAATCTCGCGAATCGCATAACTCTCGCGAATCTCGCGAATAACATATCTCTCCCTGAATGCGCGGCATGCCGTCTTGCCCCGGGGTTCGCGTCATGCTATAATGAAGCGCTGGGAGGGGTTATAAATGGACGAATTAAACGGCAGGCGGTTTCTGGAGCTGGCGGAGCGGGCCTGGAGCCAGGGGACGTACCAGTTTACGCCCTTTCTGGACCTGGCCGGGCAAAGCGATTTTCACCAGATCAAACCGAAACTGCCCCCTGTGGGCTGGCAGCTGTACGGCGGGGCGGAGGGGTGCGAGCGGAAGATGCTGTGCCTGGGCTGCGAAGAGGTGTGCGGCTATGACGCGCCCTTCCCCATCGTGTGCCTCAAAATTGCGCCCCTCAGCGCCAAATTCGCCGAGCCCCTGACCCACCGGGATTATCTTGGCGCGCTCATGGCCCTGGGCATCGAACGCGAGCTGCTGGGGGATATTGCCGTGCGCCCCGAGGCGGCCTACTTATTCTGCCTTTCCCGCATTGCCCCCTACCTTGTGGACAATTTCACCCAGGCCCGGCGCACCTCCCTTTCCTGTGTCCCCTGTGACGCGCCTCCGGCGGGCGAGCTGTTCCGCGTGGAACGCCGGGTAATCCAATTGCAGTCCGAGCGGCTGGACGCACTCATCGCCCACCTCTTCCGTCTCAGCCGCGGCGACGCCCAGGCTCTCTTCCCCCAGGGCCGCGTCTTCGTGGACGGCCGCCTGTGCGACAGCCCCAGCTTTGCCCCCAAGCCCGGCCAGATCGTTTCCATCCGCGGCCTGGGCCGCGCCCGCTACCTGGGCGTCGACAGCCTGAGCAAGAAAGGCAAGTGCAACACGGCGGTGGAGATTTACGTGTGAAGTTGGTGGTTCCTCCGGGGCTCTGCCCCGGACCCCGCCAGGGGGATGATCCCCCTGGACCCGCTGCTGCGGAACGAGGTGGGCGTGATATTCAAACAATGTGCCGCTGGAGCTGTTTTGGGTGTCGCTGGAAGACGCCGGGGCAGCACAAAAGCCAAAAACCTGACCGAGATGCGTGCAAGCACGCCCTTCGGCCAGGCTTTTTGTCTTTCTCCGGTGGACATGTCCACCGGGCGGCGGCCCATGGCCGCCCTGCCCCGGCGTACGATCAACAAAAACGTCTCTTATAGCGTATCCTGCACCGTTGCGGAGCGTGGCTTGTTTCCCGTAGCGCACGAAAAACGTTTCGTTGTTCCCGACACGCGGCAATTGTCAAGCGGCTTGCAGCGTTCAAAACATGGCCGCAATCAAGCTGCACAATACGAAAGAAACGAAGAAACACATCCGCAGGCTCAGGGTACGGCGGCGGAACGCCGCCAGCCCGGAGGGCTTGCCCTCCGGGGAAAAGTCGGGAAAACCCGATCGGGAAAAGCTCGCTTTTCCCCGGCGGTTTTCCCGGCTTTTCATCGTGCCCTGGGCCGTCTAACCATCGCGTTTCCCAAGCTACAGCGGCACATTGTTTGAAGCAAAACCAACATGGTTCCGCAAATGCGGGTCCAGGGGGATCATCCCCCTGGCGGGGTTTGGGGCAGCGCCCCAAAAAAGGGGGCTGAAGAAGCCCCCGGGGAGGCAGTCCAACTTCCAGAAGAAATGTCCCGCTGCGG
>CANQKI010000173.1 GCA_947624355.1 uncultured Clostridia bacterium
AAGCGCATGATCGAGCAGCAGGAGCGCCAGATGAGCGGCAAGTAAGCCGTCCCATCTCTCCATCCTATACCACGCAAAAGGGGCCGCCAGGTGCTTGGTGGCCCCCAATTGATTGTCAAAAACGTGATTTTCAACAACCTGGAAAAATATCCTTCTTTCCCGTGAGCAAACCGCTTACTGGTTTTCACGGTAGATCATTTCCATCTTTGAAGAAATTTCCTGAAGCATCATGTCCAGCGACAGGCCGCCATCCGCGTACCGGTCGCAGGCGGACCGGATAAGGTTCAGGGAGATTGTATCCCCGGCAGCGATATAAAGAGACGCCGCATGTACGTTCAGCGGCTTTTCCGAAATCATTGCACGGTACCGGCGAATGGTCTCCGGGGCGATTTTCCAGCGATAGCCGTCCTCAGCAAGCCATGCCTCGTAATAACGCAGCTCGTTTTCGAGCTCTTCCGTATCGCGGCCGTCCGCCCGGACCGTTTCAATCGCCGCCTGATACATTTCCTGCATGCCGGCATAGCGCGCCCTCGTTTCTTCATAATTCGCATCTTCCAAAGGCGTGTTGACTTCCGGGTGAATTGCGTAATACAGGCAGGGCGCGGCCTGAACCTCCGTCATGCATTCCATAAAGGACAACGCCTCTTCCATGTGCTTTGAATATGGATTGACGACATAAAGGCTCATTCTTCCATCCGTATTTTTCAAGGGCTCCGCATCAAACGAGAGCGGAAGCCAGACAAACTCGCCCTTGGCCTCGCCGTACAGATAGTCGTCCGCGGTTCGGTACTGAACCGGCGCGTCAGCCTGCATGGCGTCGCTCAGCGTGATATAGAAAATGAAGCCGGGGCCCGTTTCGCTGTTTATGGCAAGCTGCGGATCCGGTTCTCCATGGACGCTTCGTCCCTGCGACACGCGAATTTCATAGATTTCATGCAGCTTTTCCAGCGCGCTTTTCAACGCGGGGGCGGTCAAATCCGGAAGTCCGCCGGCGTCGTGCTGCATCACATAAATCCGGATGATTTCCTCAACCCATTGCGCGTAGTCAAAGTCCTCTCCGTCAAACCCCAGCCCCGGATAATCCTGGGCCAGGTCCCGCTCCCAGTCGATCCAGGCGTCCAGCACCTCGCCGAAGGTTTCCGGCAAAGGACGGTCCGGCCAGAGCATGCGCCAGTATCCCGCATGGATTCCATAGCGCCAGAGCATCAGGCTTTCCGGATAGGCCAACACGTTTCCGGCATCGTCGCACAGAACACGCTGAACCGCGCTGTCCATCTGCGCCACATCCGCCGCAATAATCTCTGAAGCGGACAAAGACGCCGCCAGGCCCTTGCTTTTCATGGTGGAGAACGTGTAATCTGCCTGAAGAATGTAAATATCCACCGTATCATCCTGAATCAAAATATTTCTGGTCAACGACTCGGTATCGAACTGATCTATGAAGTTCAGGATCACATCCGGATGTCTGCTTTGATACAGATTCCTGGCATCCGGCTGCAGACTTCCGCTGAACGTCAGCTGCCGACCGGTGATTTCATCCTCGCCCCGGATATGCATGCTGCCGTCGAGAAAAAGAACATATCTTCCGTCCGCCAGCGTCCAGGCACTGGCCTCGTTTGTGATGTTGACCGTTTGAATCTCCGAAACCGCCTCAAAGCTTTGGCCGCGCAGGCTGCGCCAGACCTTCCCGTTTGCGGAGAGGAAGATGGCGTCCGCGTCCGCGTCGTAGCTCAGGCCGCCCAGACCGCCTCCCGGCGTTTGCATATCCACCGCAACATCCACCGGCGCCGTCTTCCCGGCGGCGATATCCAGCGTGCACAGCGAATATGCGTCTTCCCGGGAGAGCAGACAGAGGAGCGCACTTCCCGCGCCGCGGCAGGCCCCGCACAGCCCTTCCACGGGATATTTTTTGCTTTCCCCGGTTTCAAGATCAAAGGAAATGATCGCATAGCCGTATCCTCCGTATGCATCCCGCGTATAGGCGAGGACGGCCAGCGCCCGGTCCATGATGAAGCTTCGCACGATTCGGTCGGGGGAAAAATCATCCTCGCGGAAGAGGCAGGAAAAATCAAGACGGTTCCCGTTCCAGTGCATACCGTTTTCATCCATGACGCCCCATCCGCCGCTGTAAACGTTGTAGCCGTATACAATCCCGCCATTGACTGCGATATGGGTAACCGTTTCATCGAGCCGTGCGGTTTCATCCGCTGTCAGCGTGTCGCCGATGAGACCGAAATTTTCGGGCGCGCCTGGCAAAACACAAAGCTTTTGGGGCGCTTTTCCGGGCTCACAGATGTAAACTGCCCCGTTCGTCATGCAGGCATAGCAGGTTGAGCCGTCCCACTCCACGGATCGAAAGGACAGCCTTCCGTCCGAATCCCACAAACCGTATTCCTGCATGTATGCGTCATCGAACATATCCAGGGTGTCGGCTTCATCCGCCAGCGCGAACCCACAGGACAAAACGGCCAGCAGCGCGGTGAAAAAAAGTGTCAGAATACGCTTCATTCTCATGCATCCTCCTTCTGTTGAGCGGACAGGATATCCCTCCCGTTAAAACAGACGTCGGTTATCTGCCGATGCAAATGTGTTTTCAAAAATTTTTTCTGTATTAAATTTAAAAAAGAGAAGATTCGCACCGTTTCCGGCGCGAATCTTCCAGTCTGTCAAAAAAGGGGTATCTTAGCTTTGGGGATGCATGAAGGGGCGAAGCCCCTTCA
>CANQKI010000174.1 GCA_947624355.1 uncultured Clostridia bacterium
ATACAGGGAATGTAACGGATATGAGCAGAATGTTCAGTAACTGCTGTGCGCTGGAAAAGCTGAATGTATCCTCCTTTGATACACGGAACGTAACGGATATGAGCGGAATGTTCAATTTCTGCTGGACGCTGAAGGAAGTGGGCGTATCCGGCTTTGATACGGGCAGCGTAATAGATATGAGCCAGATGTTTTCCGGCTGCGAGAGCCTGGAATCGTTGAATGTGTACAGTTTTGACACGGCCAACGTAACGGATATGAGCCAGATGTTTTCCGGATGCTCAGGCCTGGATTCATTGAATTTGTCCAGATTTAACACAAAAAATGTGACGAATATACGCGATATGTTTTCGGACTGTATAAGCCTGAAAACATTGGATGTAACCGGCTTTGACACAAGCAATGTACTGAATATGCGCTCGATGTTCGCTTACTGCTACTCACTCGAGCAGATTCGGGCGTCCCGCAGTTTTGTAATTCCAAAAATTTCGGAGGATATGTTTGATAGGTGTCCGGCAAACGGATTGACATATAATAAATGACGCCGACGGCGTTGAAGCCGCGCATGGAACGGGCAGTGAAAAAGGCCGAAAAGGCAGAAAGGTTTGCCTTTGGCAATGAAACGTACACGTTCCAAAGGAAAAACATCGGGCTTTTCCGGTGGAAACGGCGCTTTCCCACGAAAAAAGGAGGAGAAAAAGGATGAAAAAGAAAAAATGGCTACTGATTGCCGCTGTGCTGGCGGCGGTGCTGCTGGCGCTGCCGGGCGCAACGGACAATGTGTGTGCGGAGACGACGGACGCCGCAAGCCTGCCTGTGCTGCGGCAGGATTACGTGGAAGAAGGGAATACCCGTCTTTTTGTGCTGGGCAGCACATATCTCCGCAAGAAAATCGGCAGCATCCAATTTGAGGGCACGCTGGACAATGCGCCGGAGGACGCATGGGATGTGTCCCAGGCGCAGAATGGGACAGTGCTGGCCTGGATAACGAAAAGAACGGGCAAGAATTATGAGCTCCACATCGCGGGAAACGGAGGCGTGCAGCTTCCTGAAAACTGCTCGGCTCTGTTTTCCGGATACGAAATTGTGAGAGAAATCAATTTCAATCACTGCGTCAGCACATCCCATGTGACAAATATGAGCCGTATGTTTTCCGAATGCAGCAAGCTCCAGACGCTGGATCTGTCCGATTTTGACACGGCCGGCGTGACGGATATGAGCGATATGTTCTCATCCTGCCATGAGCTGATATGGCTGGATCTGTCCGGGTTTGATACGGGCAGCGTGACGGATATGAGCGGAATGTTCAGTTACTGCTATAATCTGACAGATTTGGATGTATCCGGCTTTGACACGGGCAGCGTGACGGATATGAGCGCCATGTTTAGTGAATGCTCTTACCTGACAGGGCTTAATGTATCCGGCTTTGACACGGGCAGCGTGACGGATATGTATGCGATGTTTGAGAACTGCTCCGGTCTGACAGAGCTGGATGTATCCGGCTTCGACACGGGCAGCGTGACGAATATGTGCGCCATGTTCAGCGGATGCTTTTCCCTGACAGGGCTTAATGTATCCGGCTTTGACACGGCCGGCGTGACGGATATGTATGCGATGTTTGAGAACTGCTCCGGTCTGACAGAGCTGGATGTATCCGGCTTTGACACAAAAAATGTGACAAATATGTCTGTGATGTTTTCCGGCTGCTCTCATCTGACGAAGCTGGATGTATCCGGCTTTGACACAAAAAATGTAACGGATATGTTTGCGATGTTTGATCACTGCTTTGATTTGACGGAACTGGACGTATCCAGTTTCGATACGGCCAACGTAACGAATATGGCGTATATGTTCAGCTACTGTACCGATCTTCAGCGCATTCTGGCCTCTTCCAAATTTGTCATTCCGGCAGATTCGTTGGATGTGTTCGCCGGCTGTCCCGCGGGGGGATTGACCGTCGAGTAAACCGGTGAAAAGCGGGCGGGGAGGCATTTTGCTGCTCCCCGCCTTTTTGGATTTGCTTTTCATTGGCAGATTGACTTTCCGTTGGAAAAAAGATACAATGGAAGCAGCAAATACATGCCGGAAAATGAGGGAGGAGAGCGCGATGAAGCAAAAGAAAAGGTGGATTCTGCTGGCGGCGGTTTGGGCGGCGGCACTGCTGCTGGTACTGCCGGGAACGGCGCGAAAGGCAGGGGCGGAGGCCGCCTGGCCCGTGATGCGGGAAGACGTGATAGAGGGTATGGCCAATCTCTACGTGCTGGGCAACAAAAACATCCCGCGCACGGCAATTGCCAGCATCCGGTTTGAAAGCATGCTGGGCAACGCGCCGTTGAATGCCTGGGACGTGTCGGAAGCGAGGGATGGCAGCGTATTGGCCTGGGTAACGGGGGACGGTACGCAGAATGGCATGGCAACGCCCTGGTTAACGAATGGGGAATACGGCCCGTATGACCTCCATATCACGGCGGACGGCGGTGTGCAGCTGCCGGAAAACTGCGCAACGTTGTTTGCGGGATACAGCAATGTTACGGAAATCGATTTCGGTGGCTGCGTCAGCACGGAAAACATGAAAAATATGCGCAGCATGTTCAGTGGCTGCTGGAGCCTGGCGGCGCTGGACGTATCCGGTTTCGACAC
>CANQKI010000175.1 GCA_947624355.1 uncultured Clostridia bacterium
AACCTGCCCGCCGTCCCGAACCACTTTTCATCGTTCACACCGATATTGGGCGTTTACACAAAATTTGGGAGAGAGCCTCTGTTGACGCCATTTCGGGTCTGTCCAATATAAATCTGTGCAATTTTGTTGTCGTTCGTTTCGCTGATAAGATAATAAATACCGGGACGATTGATGCCGGTCAGCTTCTTGGCTTCCACAAGTAAGGGACGCGGAATGACATAAGTGGTCATTGTGGACAGACGACGGCGGATAGAACGAAGGTCGTCCGGTTGGCCATTGTGATATATAATTTCAAGGTTTTTGCTGACAGCCATATTCTGATGTCCTCCCTCACTTTAACTTGTACTTTTTGTCTGTGTCTCCGCCGACAATATTAATTAACCCATTTTCGTGCATCTGGCGGGCAAGCAGATAGGCTATTGTCTTTTTGACATTCAGCAGTTCCTGCAGCTCTTCATCGTTCATTTCACCGTGCGCAGCCAGATAATCCATCACCGTTTTCATCTGAGGCGTAATCAGAACCGCCGAACTCCTTGCTGTCATGGAACACGGTGCAGAATTCAGCGCTGAATACGGCAATCCTGGTCATTTGGCGGCACGGATCGGAATGCAGCAGCGCGTGATTGGTGTAAATACCGTTCTCTGTGATGCCAGGCACACGGTACTCGCGTACGCGGCCCGGCGACCCGGCCGCCCGCCCTTCGGGCCGGTCGCCTAAACGATTATAATTTTCATGATTCTCAATGGGTCGGAGTAAAAATTCACCTTATATTCACTCTCAAATGTGAAAAATCATCTTTATCATGCAGTCTGCCAAAAACTTGTTTTTCGACACCCTGTTTTTCCAGAATCCGTCCATCCTGCCAAATCTTCCCCCTGCCTTCCAGCGCATAAAACCCCCTGCCATGGAAAATCTAAGAGCGAAACCAAGCAAGGAGGCGCTGACTGTGAGGGCAACCGGAATCGTAAGAAGAATCGACGAACTGGGCCGCGTGGTCATTCCCAAGGAAATCCGCAGAACGCTGCGTATCCGCGAGGGCGACCCATTGCTGATATCATTGACACCGAGCGAAAAATTCTGTTTTGGAATGTTGGATTTGGCCAAACGCAGAGGCTGGTAATTGTGCACAGCGACGAAGCAAACCTTCGGAACGGTGCGTATCCGAAAAGGGTATAAAGGAAAAATTTGGGAATCCTGCGTTGCAGGGTTCCTCCCACCAGGGCGTCAAAAAATTTTTGACGCCCTTATTTTATTGGAATATAATCCAATAAAGTTCTTGATTATTTCACAAAATCAGATTATAATATATGATGAGGAGGGCGATGAACATGATTCCACGGCCACGATATCTGAACAGGATAAAACCGTTCATAGACGCACCACTGATCAAGGTGCTCACCGGCGTCCGCCGGGCGGGCAAATCCACGATCATGGCGCTGCTTCAAAAGGAATTGGCTGTGCGCGGGATTTCTCCCGACCGTATTCTTTATTATCGTTTTGATTCTCTTCAATACGACGATATCAAGACGGCAAAGAAGCTGTACGATGAAATCCGGGAAAAGCTGTCGCCGGAGCAGAAGACCTATGTGTTTCTGGATGAAATCCAGGAAGTGGAAAACTGGGAAAAAGCGGTCAATTCCCTGATGTCCGATTGCAACGTGGATATCTATGTGACCGGCTCCAATTCCCGCATGATGTCGGCCGAGATTTCCACGTATCTGACAGGCCGGTATATTGCTTTTGAGATTTTTCCCCTGACGTTTTCCGAGTACCTCGATTTCCGCAGAAGCTATGCTCAGCCCTCCGACCTGCGGACAGAGTTTGCACGTTTCCTCCGCTATGGCGGCTTTCCGGCCGTGCACCTGACGGAATACACGGAGGACGAAGCCTACCAGATCGTCCACGATATCTACAACTCCATCATCTTTACGGATATTGTCAGGCGAAGCCAGATCCGGAAAACCGATCAGCTGGAGCGCATCGTAAAATATATGTTTTCGACGGTGGGGCAGACCTTTTCGGCGCAGTCCATTTCCAGGTATCTGAAGAACGAGCACCGTTCCCTGGACGTGGAAACGATTTACGGATACCTGAAAAAGCTGGAGGACGCGTTCATTCTGCACCGCTGTTCCCGGTACGATATCCGGGGAAAGGAAACGCTGAAAACCCTGGAAAAATACTATCTGGCGGATATGTCCCTGCAATACGCGATGCTTTCCTATGATCCGGGCGAAATCGCGGTCATGATCGAAAACACGCTCTACACCGAAATGTGCAGCCGCGGCTATTCCGTGTTTGTGGGCAAGATGGACGCGAAGGAAATCGATTTTGTGGCAACAAAAGCGGATCAGAAGCTGTATGTCCAGGCCACGACCGAAATCAGCAGCAGGGATACCGAAAAAAGGGAATATGAAAACCTCCTGTCCATTCAGGATAATTACCCCAAATATGTGCTTCGCCTGGATGAATTTGCCTCCGGCAATCATGAAGGCATCCTGACCATGAACGTCATCGACTTTCTTTTAAGCGATCAGTGGTAATCTGTCCTGTCGCGCAGAAGAAAAATATT
>CANQKI010000176.1 GCA_947624355.1 uncultured Clostridia bacterium
TTCCCTTTTTCTGAGAATTGTCTATTTGAAGCGTTTCTTTTACGATCAAGCCATAGGAATCCAGTGTTTTTTCCGCCGCTTCCTCTGTTTTTCCCGTCATATCCGGCATGGGAAACGGCTTCGGACCTTTGCAGATCGTGAGCGTAACTTTTGTGCCCGGCTCTGCCGGTGTGTTGGCTTCCGGTGATTGTCCGATCACCAATCCAGCTTCCACATCGTTGTTGTAATCTTCGTTGAATTCCACTTCCAGTCCCTGTGATATCAGGAAATTTTCTGCTTCTTCCCGTTCAAAATACAGCACATACGGCACATCAATATCGTCATATCCAAGAGATACCGTTATTTCCACTGCCTCTGAATTTCGGATATTGCCCGGTTCAGGCGACTGTGCTATGATCTCACCCGCTTCATGATCTTTATTGAATTTTCTTTCGGTCACTTTGATACAAAATTGATTTGCTTCGGCTATTTCTATCGCTTCTTCAAGTGTCATTCCTTTCAGATCGGGTAATGTAACATTTTGCTCTGTAAATTCATCTCCGTGCCCGCTTGAAACGATCAGCGTGACCTCTGCACCCTTTTCTATGCTCTTCTTTGGCTCAATACTCTGTGAAATTACGCAGCCTTCCGCAAAAACAGCACTGCTCTCGTCCTCTGTTTTTACGCTGATCCCCAATCCCTCAAGCTGTTCCTTTGCTTTCTGAATTTCATAGCCCTGCACATCCGGCATAATTCTCATCATCTGCCCGGAACTGATGGTAAGCCGCAGAATGCTGTTTTCATCCACTACCTTTCCCGGATCCACATCCTGATACAGTACATAATTAAATGGAATGATGTCTGAATATTCCCGCCCCGACACCAACATTTTCAGATTTGCATCTTCTAATTTTTCCTCTGCCTTGTCAAAATCCGTATTCACAACAGAGGGCACCCTTGTTTTTCCCTCCGGCAGTATAAAATCCGTTTTCAAATGGGCATCAAAACCGATCACTCCCGTCAGGAATAGTATAAGGAACAGTACGAGACAGGCGGATGTGGCAGACACGGTGATTTTCAGCCATGCAGGCCATTTGTAAAGGTCTATTTTTCGTATCCGATAGGAGCGTCTGCGTACCTTTTCAGTACTTTCAAGTTCCTGTAAAAAAGTTTCCATATCCGGTGTTCTATCTTCAACACGGATATTGAGTGCATTCAGGATCGCTGTTTCATGATTTTTGCTGATCCCCTTTGCCATGCTGCTGATCGGCTTCAGAATATCTTTTTTATTATTTTCAAAGTACGCACGGCGTTCGAGGGCATCCGGAGGTGTTTCACCCGTCAGCATCCTGTACATGGTCGCTGCGAGTGAATACACGTCTGTATGTGCCCCCTGATCGCCCCTGCTCCGGTATTGTTCCTCCGGAGAATAGCCCGGCTTGATGATAACAGTCAGGCTGCGGCTGTGGGAAGTTGTGGCATATCGTGCTGCACCAAAATCGATCAGTTTGATCTTATGATCTTTTGTCATAAATATATTGTCAGGTGCAATATCACGGTGTATGATGCCTGCTTTATGTATCTGTTCAAGAGATTTGATCAACGGTTTCATCATTTCGATCGTTTCATCCTCGGATAGAACTGATCGCTGTTTCAGATATTCCGCAACCGTTTCTCCCTCCAGATATTCCATAATGATATATGCCGTATTGTTACACTCAAAGCTGTCAAATATTTTCACAATGCCAGGTTCTGAGCTGAACTGTGCAAGTTTTTGTGCTTCTTCGACAAACTTGACCATTCCGTCTCTGAATTGTTCCTGCTTATCCCCGGAAAAGACCGTGACCATAGTCTGCCCGACACCTCTTGTTGCAAATTCGCTGGGCAGGTACTCTTTTATGGCAATTTTCGTGTCCAATACCGAATCCCATCCGACATATGTCACGCCAAAACCGCCATAACCTATTACTTTCCCCACAAGATATCGTTCCTGTAACACTGTTCCCGGACTGATATGAAGTGCATTCTCCGGCTTTTCCCCTTCCTGATAGCCACAATGCGGACATTTTGTCAGTCCTTCTTCATATTCCTCCATACATCCATAACATTTCTTCATCCCGTTATACCTTCCTCAAATATATTTTTTCTGATTGGCTATTCATACCCAAATCCTATCCGACACTGTAATGGTCTATGCCTGTATTCTTTCAAAACCAAGAAATCCTTTTAAACTGCCATTTCACGAAATTGGATCAAACTGAAACATTTCTTATCACCATATCAAATCATATCGAAGCCACAAGTTATGCCACTGTTAATAACGCAAGTGTATTTTTCGATAAGTTACTAAGAAAATTGTACTTTACAACATAAATAGGGTACAACATAATTATTCACGGACAATGCAGAGTTTTTTGTGTATATCCGGAGTTTTCTGCTGTTTCGCAAAAATGGAAATTTTGAGAAGCATTATGAAAAAATTTCACTGATCATAGACACCCTTTTATACAATTATATCACATTACTTTCAAATTGTCAAGTGGAATTT